>NZ_JBWDTQ010000086.1:0-293 GCF_056312425.1 Nocardiopsis sp. TRM 82005 | reverse complement strand
CTGCTGGCCGTAGGCGTCCGCACCGTACTGGCCGTAGGCCTGCTGGGCACCCGTGCCGTACTGCTGGGCGTACTGCTGCTGGGCGGCGTCGCCGGCGTACTGCTGACCGTAGGCCTGCTGCTGGCCGGAGGCGTCATAGCCCTGCTGGCCGTAGGCCTGCTGCTGGGCGGCGTCGCCGCCGTACTGGCCGTAGGCCTGCTGGGCACCCGTGCCGTACTGCTGGGCGGCGTCGCCGGCGTACTGCTGACCGTAGGCCTGCTGCTGGCCGGAGGCGTCATAGCCCTGCTGGCCGT
>NZ_JBWDTQ010000085.1:0-514 GCF_056312425.1 Nocardiopsis sp. TRM 82005 | reverse complement strand
GGCGCCGCCACGGCTCTCGCCGGCGTAGGCGACCACGTCCAGGGTGGACATGACCAGGCCCGCACCGTTGCCGATGATGCCGACCTCGCCGTCGAGCTTGACGTAGTTCAGGCCCTTGGCCTTGGCCGCGACCTCGAGGGGGTCCCCCTCCGCGGCGAAGGTGAGGCTCTCCAGATCCTGGCGGAACTCGGCGTTCTCGTCCAGGGTGACCTTGCCGTCCAGGGCGACCACGCGGCCGTCCGCGGTCAGGATGAGCGGGTTGACCTCGACCAGGGTGGCGTCCTTGCCGGCGAAGGCGTCCCACAGCTTGGAGATGACCTCGGCCGCGCCCTGGGCGGCGGCCTCGGGCAGCTTGCCCGACCTGACGATCTCCGCGGCGACGTCGGCGGGGGCGCCGGTCAGCGGGTCGATGGCGATCTTGGCGACCGCGTCGGGGTTGGTGGCGGCGACCTCCTCGATCTCCACACCGCCCTCGGCGGAGCAGATCGACAGGAAGGTGCGGTTCGCACGGTCC
>NZ_JBWDTQ010000084.1:0-553 GCF_056312425.1 Nocardiopsis sp. TRM 82005 | reverse complement strand
GCCTGGCCGCGGTCACCGGAGTCCGCCTCCCCGCCACCCTCGTCTTCGACTACCCAAACCCCAACACACTCGCCAAGCATCTGGAAAGCGAGCTATTGCCCGCCGAGCCAGTTGAAGGACTTTCCGTCCTGGAGGAACTCGGCCGGTTGGAGAAAGCACTGTCCACGGGGAGCCTGGATGAAGAGGCACGGGAGCAGGTAGCCGCGCGGCTCCACAGGATGATGACGCGATGGGGATCTTCTGAGAGCCGGATTGGGATCGATCTGAGTTCCGCCAGTGACGACGATATTTTTGATCTGATCGACACTGAACTCGATCACCCGTAAATCCGAAAATCACTTCAAGATCTGAAGGGTGAGGTCTGGTATGTCCAAGGAAGAAAAGCTTCGCGACTATCTGAAGCGTGTTCTCGTCGATCTTCAGCAGGCCAACAACCGCCTCCGGTTGATGGAAGAGGCTGAGCACGAGCCCGTCGCGATCGTGGGGATGGGGTGCCGCCTGCCCGGCGGGGTGTCCTCCCCCGAGGAACTGTGGCGCCTGGTCACCGAGGGCC
>NZ_JBWDTQ010000083.1:0-560 GCF_056312425.1 Nocardiopsis sp. TRM 82005 | reverse complement strand
AGGGCTGGTTCCAGGCCTCCTGGGGCGACGCGTTGTGGGAGTACCACGAGGGCAACATCCAGTCCGCGGCCTCGCTGGTGGGCATGTACGACGCCGAGTCCGACAGCTACGGCTGGGCCGGCGGCGAGGCGCTGGGCTCGGCGTGGAAGGACATGGCCCACTCGGTGGTGCCGTGGGAGGAGTGGGGCGAGCGGCCCGGCTACGTGATCGGTACCGCCCTGCTCAACATCGGCGCCACGGTCGGCGGCGCGGCCCTGAGCGCCACGGGCATCGGTGCGGTCGTGGGCGTGCCCCTGATGGCCTGGCGTGGCATGGCGATCCTGGACGGCATGGGCGGCCGCGCAGGCGGGTCCGGCGGCGGCACCGGGATGGACCTGCCCGCGAACGTTCCCGGTTTCGGCGGCAGCGGCTCGCCCGTGTTCAACCTGGACACCAGCCGGTTCACCGGCGGCAACGCCGCCTCCGGCCGGCTCGCCGACGTCAGCTCCGCCCTCAACCGGCTGCTGGGCCACACCCAGGGCTCCCCGCCCACCGGTGAGGGAACGCCCGACGGCCCCAGG
>NZ_JBWDTQ010000082.1:0-565 GCF_056312425.1 Nocardiopsis sp. TRM 82005 | reverse complement strand
AACAAGTGGCGTCTGCGGGTGATCGAGCGCGACCATCCGGAGCTGTTCATGGAACCCCTACTCGCCGGAGGAGTCGAGGAGGACGCCTACTAGCGCACGGCGTTCCGCTCGCGCGCGCACCACTTCGTCCCGCCCCACCTGTGTTCGTTTCCGCACGCCCCACGGCGCCCCGTGCCGGGCCGACCTCGCCGTGGGCCTGCTCCTGCTGTCCGTGGCGCACCGGTTCGCGGGTTCCACCGACCAGGGGCAGCAGGGACCGCACCCGGAATCACAGAGCGCCGTAACGCTGCGTCAGCACATCCGAAACCCGGAACCAACACCATCAGAACAGCCTTGAACTGGTCATACGTGTGCCACACAAATCTGTGTGAGAGTCATCTCAACCCCACACAGTGACGACAACACTCACGTAAAGGTAGAGTCATTCCTGGTTGGGGCTGACGCGACGTTGTTGACCCCGTGACCGATTTCAGACTTCTCGGCCGGTTCTGACGGGCACGGCCGGGTCCGCGGCGACGAAGCCGCGCTCCGGGGCACCATGCGTGCCGCACCGGAACCCCAGGCG
>NZ_JBWDTQ010000081.1:0-588 GCF_056312425.1 Nocardiopsis sp. TRM 82005 | reverse complement strand
CCGCGGTCGGTGGGGAAGTCGCTGATCGCGTCCTGGCCCTCGGTGACCAGGCGCCACAGTTCCTCGGGGGAGGACACTCCGCCGGGCAGGCGGCACCCCATCCCCACGATCACGACGGGATCATGCATGGGATCGGTAAGACGTGCGTTGTCCTGTTTGAGGCGCTCGTTTTCCACGAGCGAGGCACGCAAGGCTTCAACGAGCTGTTCCTGAGACAGCGGCATTATTTCCTCCGTCAGGTCATTCCCGATCAGTTCTCAAGATTACCGAGAGCTCGCAGGACGAGGTCCTCGGCATCCATTTCCTCAATGGCCTCGATCTCTTGCTTGTCGTTCTTTTCCGCTGCCTCGTGCTCTGAGGGTTCAGCTATACGCATCAAGGCATCAAGGATTCCCATGTCATGGAACCGGCTGATCGGGACTGAGGCCAGTACTCGACGGAGACGCTCTTCATCGAGATCGTTCTTCTCCAGAGGGGAGTCGGATTCCAGAGAAAGCTCACCCAACAGCATCTTGGCGAGTGTGTTGGGGTTTGGGTAGTCGAAGACGAGGGTGGCGGGGAGGCGGACTCCGGTGACCGCGGCCAGGC
>NZ_JBWDTQ010000080.1:0-624 GCF_056312425.1 Nocardiopsis sp. TRM 82005 | reverse complement strand
TCTTCACCTGGAACACGTTGCTCACCAGTGTCCTGGTGCTCATCGCGTTCCCGGTGCTGACCGCCGCCCTGGTCGCCCTGGGCGCCGACCGCATGGTCGGCACGCAGGTCTACAACGCCGAGCACGGCGGGGCGATCCTGTGGCAGCACCTGTTCTGGTTCTTCGGACACCCCGAGGTGTACATCATCGCGCTGCCGTTCTTCGGCATCGTGACCGAGGTCCTGCCGGTGTTCAGCCGCAAGCCGATCTTCGGCTACAAGAGCCTGGTCGCTGCGACCATCGCCATCACCGGCCTGTCCGTGACCGTGTGGGCGCACCACATGTTCCCGACCGGCGCGGTCCTGTTGCCGTTCTTCTCCTTCATGAGCTTCCTCATCGCGGTTCCGACCGGTGTGAAGTTCTTCAACTGGATCGGCACGATGTGGCGGGGCCAGATCACCTTCGAGACGCCGATGCTCTTCTCCATCGGTTTCCTGGTGACCTTCCTCTTCGGTGGTCTGACCGGTGTGCTGCTGGCCTCGCCGCCCATCGACTTCCACGTCACCGACTCCTACTTCGTGGTGGCGCACTTCCACTACGTGGTGTTCGGCACCGTGGTGTTCGCGATGTTCGCGGGCTTCTACT
>NZ_JBWDTQ010000079.1:0-641 GCF_056312425.1 Nocardiopsis sp. TRM 82005 | reverse complement strand
TGTAAACTGGGTGCGGGTTTTTTGTGCATGAGCGGCTTTGGAGTGTGGGTGTGACGATGTGGACGGTACTGGGTATTTGCGGTAGCCTGCGCCGGAATTCCTATAACGCCGGGCTGTTGCGCTTGGCCGACCGGAGCAATCCCGACATTTCCGTGATCGGTGCTGGCCTGGCCGGTCAGCTTCCCTTGTTCAACCCCGACCTGGACAACGACGAGGACCTGCCGGATACCGTCGCGGAGTTCCGGTCGTGTGCCGACCGTTCCGAGGGTGTGGTCATCGCGGCCCCCGAGTACGCGCACGGCCCCTCCGGGGCCACCAAGAACGCGATGGACTGGCTGGTGGGTTCCGGGGGGCTCGCTGGGAAGCCGACCCTTCTCATGAGTTCGTCACCGGGGCAGGCGGGGGGTATGCGCGGTCATCTTGCGCTGATTCCCACGCTGACCCTGATGGGGAGCATTCTGGTCGACTCGGTCACGGTCTCCGGGGCTCCCGCCCGGGTGGACGCCCATGGTGAGTTCTGCGATCCGGCGGTGCTGGAGCGGGTCCGGTTGTCCATGGACGAGATGGCCACCGCTTTGTCCTACTCCCAGCAGAAGAAGTCAACGGGTCTGCTCCTCGACTAGACCATGACCGGACACCGG
>NZ_JBWDTQ010000078.1:0-656 GCF_056312425.1 Nocardiopsis sp. TRM 82005 | reverse complement strand
CCTAGATCGTTGATGGGAAAGTGTGTGCCCTGGTCAGTGGTCGTAGGCGATCAGTGACCGCTTGACCGGGGCACCGATCAGCCAGTTGTGCCAGATCGCCGCGTTCAACGCCACGATGCGCTGACAAAGACGAGCCCAGAGCCCTTCACTCGTGCGGGCGGCGTGGCGCTCCAACCCGAGCTGGTTCTTCAACGTCCAGATGATCGCTTCGATCCTTTGTCTCAACCACCCGGGAAAAGCCTGGTCGGGTTCGTCCTTGCGCGGTGGGCGGACCAGGACGTGTCCCAGGTCCGCAGCGGCCCTTTCGATCCCGACCCCGGCGAAGCCCTTGTCGCACACGATCGGGCACGCCCCTGGGGCCGGGGGTTGCACATGCAACAGGTGCAGGGCCTGCTTGCGCTCGTCCACCTCCTTAGGGTGGGCCAGGGAGAACGCGCACACCGTCCCCTCGGCGGTGGTGATGAGCATGAGCTTGGCGCCCCAGTAGAACGCGTGCTGGGAGGTGTCCATGCCGTACCCGGCCATCTCGCCCAGGCCGGAGCGGTTGACCGTGACCCGGGAGGCACCGCAGCGCATCGGGGTGCCCTCCGTCAACCGGAGTTTCTCATGCCAGGCGGGGGTCGCCTGGGCGAGCCACTGGGCGGCTTTGAGCAGGG
>NZ_JBWDTQ010000077.1:0-743 GCF_056312425.1 Nocardiopsis sp. TRM 82005 | reverse complement strand
CTGAACCGGGGAGCACCCGTCTTGGGGCGCTTGCCCTTGAGGGAGTCGAAGAAGTTGCGGTAGGCAGTGTCCAGGTCCCGCAACGACTGCTGGAGCACGACCGCCGAGACCTCGCCCAGCCAGGAACGTTCCTCGGTCTTCTTCGCCTCGGTGATCAGCAGCTTGGACAGCTCGCCGGTCTTCGGGAACGCCTCACCGTCGGCACGCGCGGTCTCGCGGGCACGGAGGGCGTCGTTGTAGACCACGCGGGCGCACCCGAATGCCTTGGCCAGTTCAGTGCGTTGGTCGGCGTCCGGGTACACGCGGAAGGAGTACCGGAGCTGCATACCCTCATTCTATCATTGGTTTATGGATCAAAATGATGATGTTAGGACTGGTAGGCACTGTGTTTTCGCGCTGCATGCCCACTTGGTTTTCGTGACGAAGTACCGGCACCGGGTCTTCACCGACCAGCACCTGTCACGACTGGAGGAGATCATGCGGGCAGTGTGCGCGGACTTCGAGACCGAGCTGGTGGAGTTCAACGGCGAGAGCGATCATGTGCACCTGTTGGTGAACTTCCCGCCCAAGGTCGCGCCGTCGAAGCTGGTCAACAGTCTCAAGGGGGTGTCCTCGCGGCGGATGCGCCAGGAGTTCCCCGAACTGGAGCGCCACTATTGGCGGGCCAAGCGGTTGTGGTCGGGGTCCTACTTCGCCGGATCGGTCGGGGGTGCTCCGATCAGCGTGCTGCGCCAGTACATCGA
>NZ_JBWDTQ010000076.1:0-787 GCF_056312425.1 Nocardiopsis sp. TRM 82005 | reverse complement strand
GTGCTTTTCAGATGTTCGCGGTGCGGTCGGAGACCAGTCCGGCGATGGCCTGATAAGTGGCCGGGAGGTTCTCGCGCCGGTGGGTCCAGCGGATCAGTTGTTTCCAGCGCTTGTGGTCGGCCAGGGTGTGCTCGACGGTGATGCGGTCCGAGGAGTGCGCGTGGCGGTGGTGCTTCCACCGTTCGTGGAACTCGGGCAGAGCACTCTTGTTCGGTTTGCGCGGTGGGGTGATGGCCTTCCCGGGGTGGTCGCGTCGCAGGCCGAGGTAGCCCTCGTCCAGCAGCACCTCCACCTCGGGGAAGTAGCGAAAGCAGGAACCGATGCCTTCGGTGCGGGCCGCGGTGGCGTCGTGCATCCGCCCGGGGCGCATCGCGTCGGTCCACAACGTACGCCCCTGGTGATCGGCGACGACGGTGGCCTTCATGGTGTTCTGCTTCTTCTTTCCCGACACGAACGCCCGTCGGCCACCTCGGCTCGCGCGGGGCCTGCGCACCTGGATCTCGGTGGCGTCCAACCGAAGTTCAACGCCTTCGGCCTGGGCGTAGGCGAACACGTCCTCCAAGGTGCGCAGCCGCACCCCCGGACGGTTCGGGGCCGCCCGCCCCCGTTCGGCCAACAGGGCGCGGATCTGGCCCACGGCCCGTGTGACGGTGGAACGATCCACCCCGAACAGTAGGCCCGAGACCGCGTGCGGCAGGTCGTGGCGCAGATGGATCAGGGTGACCACCAGGCGGTCGACGAAGACCAAACGGTGCCGGGCGCCCGCCCCGGCGGCCCGCTTCCTCAC
>NZ_JBWDTQ010000075.1:0-841 GCF_056312425.1 Nocardiopsis sp. TRM 82005 | reverse complement strand
CGCTGCGGCGGGCGAACACATCCATCACCACTGCCAGGTACAACCACCCCTCGTCCGTGGGCACGTAGGTGAGCTCAGCGGTCCGCTCCAGATTCGGCGCCGTGGCGGTGAAGTCCCTTTCGACCAGGTCCGGTGGTGCCGAGGCCATCCGGTCCTGGCAGGTGAGGCTCTTGTGCCCGGTGTGGCGGTGCGCCCCGGCCAGGTCGTGGGCGCGCGTCAGTCGAGTGATCCAGTTGCGTCCCACCCCGAGCCCGTCGATCTCGGCCAGGTCGGCTTGGAGACGGGGAGCGCCGTAGGTGCCCCGGGGCTGCTTGTGGTGGTGGCGGATCCGCTTGGTCAGCTCGGCGTCGGAGCGTTCCTTGGCTGTGGGGCCGTCCTGGGTGCGGTGGTGGTGTTTGTAGTGGCCCTGCCGCGACACACCGAGCAGCTGGGTCATGCGGGAGACGGGGTGGTGTGTCTCTTCTTCGTCGATCAGCCGGTAGATCACCTGCTGGTCTCCTCAGGCGAAGAAAGCCGTGGCTTTGCGTAGGATCTCGCGTTCCTCGCGCAGTTGCTTGTTCTCGCGGCGCAGTCGGGCGGGCTCTTCCTTGTCGTCGCTGGTGGTGCCGGGGCGGGCTCCGCTGTCGTTCTGGGCCTGGTTGACCCAGGTGCGGATGGTCTGGGCGGAGGTCTCGAACTCGCGGGCGAGCTCCTCGGGAGTGCGTCCGATGCGGGCGAGCTCGATGATGTGCTCGCGGTACTCCGGCGGGTACGCGGGGCGGGTTCTGGGCACTTCAATCTCCTCGTTCGATGGCAAAGTATCCGAAAGCGGACACCTGTCCACCGAACCGAAGCAAGATCA
>NZ_JBWDTQ010000074.1:0-858 GCF_056312425.1 Nocardiopsis sp. TRM 82005 | reverse complement strand
TCCTACACGTTCGGTTTCGAGGGCCCGGCCGTCACCATAGACACCGCGTGCTCCTCCTCCCTGGTCGCACTACACCAAGCAGTACACGCACTACGCTCGGGTGAGTGCTCCCTCGCCCTGGCCGGAGGCGTGGCGGTCATGGCCCAACCCTCCTCGTTCGTGGAGTTCTCCCGACAGCGCGGCCTGGCCCCCGACGGACGCTGCAAAGCCTTCGCCGCCGCAGCCGACGGCACCGGCTGGTCCGAAGGACTCGCCCTCGTCCTGGTCGAACGGCTCTCCGACGCCCGACGCCACGGCCACGAAGTACTCGCACTCATACGAGGCAGCGCCGTCAACCAGGACGGAGCCTCCAACGGACTCACCGCACCCAACGGCCCCTCACAACAACGCGTCATCCGCACCGCCCTCTCCCGAGCCGGCCTGGCCCCCACAGACGTAGACGCCATCGAAGCCCACGGCACGGGCACCCGACTCGGCGACCCCATCGAAGCCCAAGCACTCCTGGCCACCTACGGACAAGGACGCGATACCACCAACCCCCTGTGGCTGGGATCGCTGAAATCCAACATCGGCCACACCCAAGCCGCCGCCGGCGTAGCCGGCCTCATCAAAATGGTGCAAGCCATGCACCACGGAGTACTCCCACAAACCCTGCACGTGGACGAGCCCACACCAGAAGTGGACTGGACCTCGGGCACCGTGGAACTCCTCACCCACGCACGCCCCTGGACCACCAAGGAAGACACCCCCCGCCGCGCGGGAGTGTCCTCCTTCGGCGTGAGCGGAACCAACGCCCACGTCATCGTGGAACAACCCCCCGAACCCGCCAACACCACAACCCCGAACACCCAGACCCCG
>NZ_JBWDTQ010000073.1:0-909 GCF_056312425.1 Nocardiopsis sp. TRM 82005 | reverse complement strand
ACTCAGCCTTTTTCATCCTGCTTCTCGGAGTTGAAGGACGAGCACGGCTCGGGTGATCTCGCCGGCCCGGTGCGGGCAGCACCGCAGCCGGCGTAGGACGTCCCAGTTCTTGAGCTGGGCGAATGCCCGTTCCCCGGGGCTGCGGAGCTTGGCGTGGTCAGAGTTGGCGTCCTTCTTCCACTGCAGCTTGCCCCGGCCCTTGAACGGGCAGAACACCGCCTCCGACAGGCCCACGTACCCCTTGTCACCCAGGCCGAGCAGGCCCGAGGCCTTGATGCGCTCGGCGATCTTCCATACCCGGGCGGCTCTGGTGTCGTGCACCGATCCGAGCAGCGACCACGACGTCCACAGGGGTTCGCCGTCGGGCGCTGCCACCACCTGGATGTTCATGCCGTGCTGCTTGTGCTTGCCGGAATAGAACGGGCGGTCGGCCGCGACACGGTCACAGGCGATCAAGGTGCCGTCCACGATCACGTACCCCCATCCCTTGCGGCGCGCCCGGCGCAGCCCCTGTTCCAGGGTGGGTGCCTGCTTCGCGAGCAGGGCCGTGGTCTCGCGCACGTACCGCCAGGCCGTCGTGGTGCCCACCCTGAAACCGGCCGCGACCTGGATGAACGTCTCGCCTTTGTACAGATGGACCAGCACGAGCAGGGCCTGCTGCGCGGGATCCAGGCGCCGCCATCGGGAGCCGGTGTGCTTGCGGTGGGCGCGAATGGTGCGGGCGGCCAGGTTCAAGGTCCGGCGTGACAGGGGCAGCGCGGCACGGTAGAACAGCATGTGGAGCCTCTGGTGGGCAGGTTTTCTTGGTCGTTAACTCATCTACCAGGGGCTTCTTGCTGTCCGGAGAGGTTTCGGGCAGTCGGTGTGAGCCTGTGACCAGCACGCTCACGATGAAAAGGGCTCACTGGA
>NZ_JBWDTQ010000072.1:0-934 GCF_056312425.1 Nocardiopsis sp. TRM 82005 | reverse complement strand
GGCGAGCTGGAGGTTGGGGGCCGGGGTGAGGGTGCGCCCGGTCAGAGTCGCCAGAGTGCCCGCCAAATCCCGCAACTCAGCCAGATCCTCCCCCACCAGAGCCTGCGGACCATCACACAGAGCAGCCTCAGGCCGAGGATGCACGTCCACGATGACCCCGTCAGCACCGACCGCCACCGCAGCCCGCGACAACGGCAACACCAGATCACGCTTACCACCCGAATGCGACGGATCCACGATCACCGGCAGATGAGACAGATTCTGCGCAACCGGAACAGCACTGATGTCCAACGTGTTACGCGTAGCCTTCTCGAAGGTACGAATCCCCCGCTCGCACAGCACGATGTCGAGATTGCCGCGCTGAGCGATGTACTCAGCCGCCATCAACCACTCCTCGACCGTCGCACTCATCCCCCGCTTGAGCAGCACGGGCTTGCCCGCGTCACCCACCGCCTGCAACAAGGCGAAGTTCTGCATGTTACGGGTACCCACCTGGAGCATGTCAGCGTAAGAAGCAACAAGCTCCACATCAGCGGCATCCACCACCTCGGTCACGATGGGCATCCCCGTCTCAGCACGCACATCAGCGAGGATCTTCAACCCCTCCTCACCCAACCCCTGGAAGGCGTAGGGAGAGGTACGGGGCTTGTAGGCACCACCACGCAACAAGGACGCGCCGGCCTCCAACGCCATCCGCGCCGCACCCAGGGTCTGCTCCGGAGTCTCCACCGCACACGGCCCAGCGATCACGGTGACGTTGTCACCACCGATAGGCACACCACGCACACGGACCACACTGCGGCTGTCATGGTTCTCACGACTGACGAGCTTGTAGGGAACCGAGATACGCAAAACATCACTGACCCCCGGCTTGGCGGCCAGACCCAGGTCCTGGAAACGCTCAACGTCACCGACGAGGCCGATGATCGTGCGG
>NZ_JBWDTQ010000071.1:0-1059 GCF_056312425.1 Nocardiopsis sp. TRM 82005 | reverse complement strand
ACGATGGTGGGGTTGACGTGCTCCTGCACCGACTCACGAGTGATGATGACCTGCCCCACGTCCTCACGACTGGGCACCTCATACATCACCGACAACAACACCTCCTCGATGATCGCCCGCAACCCACGCGCACCCGTACCCCGAATAATCCCCTGCTCAGCAATCGCGTCCAAAGCATCCGGCGTGAACTCCAACTCCACACCGTCCAACTCGAACAACCGCTGATACTGCTTCACCAACGCGTTCCGCGGCTCCGTCAGAATCCGGATCAACGCCTCACGATCCAGATCATGCACACTCGTGATCACCGGCAACCGACCCACGAACTCCGGAATCATCCCGAACTTCAACAAGTCCTCCGGCATCACCTCACCGAACAACGCCGACCCCTCAGCATCGGACTCGGCGTTCAACACCGCGTTGAACCCCATCCCCTGCTGACCCGTCCGAGACTCGATCAGCTTGTCCAGCCCCGCGAACGCCCCACCACAGATGAACAGCACGTTCGTGGTGTCGATCTGGATGAACTCCTGGTGCGGATGCTTGCGCCCGCCCTGCGGCGGCACACTGGCGGTGGTCCCCTCCAGGATCTTCAACAACGCCTGCTGCACGCCCTCACCCGACACGTCCCGGGTGATCGAGGGGTTCTCACTCTTACGCGCGACCTTGTCGACCTCATCGATGTAGATGATCCCGGTCTCGGCCTTCTTCACGTCATAGTCCGCGGACTGGATCAGTTTGAGCAGGATGTTCTCCACATCCTCCCCCACATACCCCGCCTCGGTCAGCGCCGTGGCGTCGGCGATCGCGAAGGGCACGTTCAGAATACGCGCCAGGGTCTGCGCCAGCAGCGTCTTGCCCGAACCCGTGGGACCCAACAGCAAAATGTTGGACTTGGCGATCTCCACGTCCTCGTCCCCGGACCGGTCACCCTCAGAACGCACCCGCTTGTAGTGGTTGTACACCGCCACCGACAGCGCCTTCTTGGCCTGCTCCTGACCGATCACGTAGGAGTCCAGGAACTCATAGAGCTCCCGCGGCTTGGGAAGCGAGTCCCAG
>NZ_JBWDTQ010000070.1:0-1251 GCF_056312425.1 Nocardiopsis sp. TRM 82005 | reverse complement strand
TCATCGGCAACGGTGCGGGCCTGGTCATGTCCACCCTGGACGTGGTCGCCTACGCCGGCGAGAGCCGTGGCGGCGCCAAGCCCGCCAACTTCCTGGACATCGGCGGCGGCGCCTCGGCCGAGGTGATGGCCAACGGCCTGGAGATCATCCTGGGCGACGAAGCGGTCAGGAGCGTGTTCGTCAACGTCTTCGGCGGCATCACCGCCTGTGACGCCGTGGCCAACGGCATCGTCCAGGCCCTGGAGCTGCTGGAGAGCCGCGGCGAGGACGTGTCCAAGCCGCTGGTCGTCCGGCTGGACGGCAACAACGCCGAGCTGGGGCGGCGCATTCTCACCGAGCGCGCCCACCCGGCCGTGCGACAGGTCGACACGATGGACGGCGCCGCGGCGCAGGCCGCCGAACTCGCGGCTAAGTAGGGGACTGATACACCATGGCTATCTTCCTGAACAAGGACAGCAAGGTACTCGTCCAGGGCATGACCGGCTCTGAGGGCACCAAGCACACCCGCCGGATGCTCGCCTCGGGCACACGGATCGTGGGCGGGGTGAACCCGCGCAAGGCGGGCCAGAAGGTCGACTTCGACGGCTCCGAGGTCCCGGTCTTCGGCTCGGTGGCCGAGGGCATGGAGGCCACCGGCGCCGACGTCACCGTGATCTTCGTTCCGCCCAGGTTCTGCAAGGACGCGGTCTTTGAGGCCGTGGACGCGGGGATCGGTCTGGCGGTGGTGATCACCGAGGGCATCCCGGTGCACGACACCGCCGCGTTTTGGGCGCACGCCCAGGCCGCGGGGAACAAGACGCGGATCGTGGGCCCCAACTGCCCGGGGCTGATCACGCCGGGTGAGTCGAACGCGGGCATCATTCCGGCCGACATCACCAAGCCGGGGCGGATCGGTCTGGTCTCGAAGTCGGGCACGCTGACGTATCAGATGATGTATGAGCTGCGTGACATCGGTTTCTCGTCGGCGGTGGGTATCGGTGGTGACCCGGTCATCGGGACCACGCACATCGATGCCCTGGCGGCGTTCGAGGCCGATCCCGACACTGACGTGATCGTGATGATCGGTGAGATCGGTGGTGACGCCGAGGAGCGTGCGGCGGAGTTCGTCAAGGACCACGTGAGCAAGCCGGTCGTGGGTTACGTCGCGGGTTTCACGGCTCCGGAGGGCAAGACGATGGGCCACGCGGGTGCCATCGTGTCGGGTTCCTCGGGCACGGCCGCGGCGAAGAAGGAGGCGTTGGAGGCCGTCGG
>NZ_JBWDTQ010000069.1:0-1430 GCF_056312425.1 Nocardiopsis sp. TRM 82005 | reverse complement strand
GGTGCCCTCCGTCAACCGGAGTTTCTCATGCCAGGCGGGGGTCGCCTGGGCGAGCCACTGGGCGGCTTTGAGCAGGGTCGGGGCCAGGGCGCGTAGGTGGACTCTCCTATGTCTGTCAAGTAGGTAGCGGCAAGGCGCGGGCTGCGTTCAGGTGCCGGTAGATCTGTCTGGCGAGGTAGCGCTTGAGGCAGCGTCGGATCTCTTTCGTGGTGCGTCCTTCAGTGCGGCGTCGCTGAACGTACTCGCGGGTGGCGGGGTCGTGGGTCATACGGGTGATGGTCGCGATGTGCAGGGCGCGGTTCAGGCGTCTGTCGCCGCCCCTGTTGAGTCGGTGGCGGACCGTGTTGCCTGACGATGCGGGAATCGGGTTCGCGCCGGCCAGGCAGGCGAAGGCAGCCTCTGAGCGCACCCGGCCGTGGTGCGACCAGGCGGTCAGGCAGACCGCTGCGGTGATCGGCCCGACTCCGGTCTTGTCCAGCAGCCTGGCCGCGGGGGTGGCGCGTACCAGGGTGTCGATCGAATCGTGGTTGGTGGCGAGCTCTTCGTCGAGAGCGACGATCCGCCTGGCCAGACGCACCGCCTCGGCGCGGGAGGTCGCGGCGGCCAGCGGCTCCTCGCGGGTGCGCCAGCGGGAGATCTCGACGATCTGCCGGTTGCTCAGCGGGCGTCGGGCCTCAGCGCCGAGGTCCACAGCCCGCACGAGCGCGGTGAGCGCGTTGACGGCCGCGGTGCGTTCGCCGGTCATGTGGTCTCTGGCAGCGACCAGCACCCGCAGTGCGGCGCGTTCACCCTCACCGCGGCGCGGGTGCCTCAGTTGGTTCTCCTCCAGTGGCAAAGCGGCCTCGGCGATCCTGCGCGCGTCCAAGGGGTCGGACTTGCCGACCCCGCGGTGGGCGCGGGCGTTCATGCGCGGCGCCTCCAGGACCTCGTATCCGGCCCCGGCCACGGCACGGGTGAGCTGGGCGCCGTAGGTGGCGGTGCCCTCGATCACCCACAGGGTGGCAAGGTCGCCGCCGGTGCGGCGGGCGGCCCAGGCGATCGCGCGGGCCATGCCCGCCTTGCTCGTGGGGAATCGGGCCGAGTCGACCTGCTGCCCGGTGGCGGTCAGGACCGCCAGGACGTGGTTGCGGGCGTGGGTGTCCACGCCGATGACGAACGGGTGGTTGTGCGCGACGATGCTCACGGCGGTCGGAAGTCCTTCCTGATCCAGGAACACGGTCCGGCCGCACGCGGCCGGCGCCGGCCTGGGGGAAGTCACTTCGGGGCAGCACTGTGACGGGCCACGACTCGACGGTCGGGCAATCTCCTGATCAGGACACCGAGGTGGGCCAGGGCGGCGCCGGCCGCTCCGGCTCCAGGACGGACAAGTCCACCGAAGGGCACCCAGGCAGGGCCAGCGATTGTATGAGTCACAACCTGGGCCGGAGCGA
>NZ_JBWDTQ010000068.1:0-1492 GCF_056312425.1 Nocardiopsis sp. TRM 82005 | reverse complement strand
ACGGCGAGTTCCCCGTCTGAGGGGCCACGCCCTAGGCTTCACCGTGCCGACCCACCCCTGTGAAGGATCCCCTTGAGCCACGACGTCGTCGCCCTGCTGGCGGAGAGCCCCGGCCGCCGCTCCCTACTGGCCGCGCTGGCCGAGGCCGGCCCCGACCTGCGGGTCCGGCTCGTGGCCGAGGGAACCGTGGTGCAGCTGCGCGACGGCTCCGACCGCCTGGTGCTCGCCGTGCAGGCCGCGCAGCGGCTCGCGGTCTCCGCCGAGGCCGACCGGCTGCTCACGGACGGGATCAGCCACGACCTCCCCGCCCAGCCCCTGTGGGTCGAGGTCCAGGCAGCGGAGCTGGCGGACACCGACACGGCGGCGACGGCGCGACGGTTCGCCCACGCCCTGGTCGAGCGGCACGGCGGAGTGGTGTGGGCCCCGGAGCCCGGGCTGCCCCGGGACGACGCCAACCTCCTCGGGGCCACCGAGCACCCGGCGGTCAGCGTCCTCACGGAGAAGAACGCCGTGCTCGTGCAGGACCGCCCGCTGGTCCCCCTGTCCAGCTGGCTGGTGGCCGCGCTGGCCGAGCACGGCCGGCGGGGCCTGGGCCTGCAAGTGGTCACCCCGTCCACGAGCCTCGTCACGCACGCGCTGCGCTGGTTCCTGAGCCGCCCCGGCGCCACATGGGCCGTGCGGGCCCCGGACGGGCGCCACTACGACGGCTTCAACGGCCTGCCGCTGGTGTGGGAGCCGGCGACCGGGTTCGTACCCGACCCGGAGGTCGACGCCGAGGACGGCCCGAACGAGGCCTTCCGGGCGTCGGCGGACGAGGACCTGGGCGCCCACCTGCACGTGGACCTGCGGATCGACCACCCGGCCGGCGACCGGCTGGAGCTGGGCGGCACCGTGGAGCTGCTCGCCGAGCACCTGGCCGGGGCGCCTCCCGCGGTGTGGGGCGTGTGCGAGCCCCTGTCCCGGGAGTGGGACCCGGCGCAGGTCACGGCCATGGCGCGGCGCCGCTCCCCGGGGCAGACCCTGATGGCCTTCACCGGACAGCCCGGAGGCGTCCGGGAGGAGGGCGCGCGCCCCTTCGCCGGAAGCCTGAGGGTGTCGCGCACGCCGTCGGGTGTGCGCGAGCGGATCCTGTTCTCCACCGCGTACCGGCCCGGGGAGGGACCGGACCTGGAGGCCCTCACGCCCCTCGTTCGCGAGCTGGCCTCGGGGGACGGCCTGCGCAACATGGCCGTGCACCGCGCCCTCGGGCGCGCCGACCTGGCGTACGCGCCCCGCTGGGCGGGGGTGTCCGTCCCCGTGGGGCTGGCGGTGGGCCCCGAGGGGGTGCTGGAGGCGGGCCGGGAGAGGGCGTTGGCCGCACCGGTGAAGGGCGTCGCCCTCGGCTCACCCATGGCCCCGCTGGTCTGGTACCGGATCGGGGACGGGGTGGAGGCGGACGGCTGGGCCCGGTTCCGTGAGCTGATGGAGCACTTCAGGCCCCGTTGACGAGGGC
>NZ_JBWDTQ010000067.1:0-1547 GCF_056312425.1 Nocardiopsis sp. TRM 82005 | reverse complement strand
CGCCAGTCTTTGGCGGCGTTGTTCGGCGCGACGCCCAGCCTCGGCCAAACGAGCCAACCTCTCCTCCTCAGCCCGCCTCACCCGCGGATCAGCCGGATGCGCCTGACCCGTCGTCGCGTGCACCATATCCGCCTGCAAATAATGCGACAACGACCAACCATCACCACCCAACGCCACCGCGGACGCCGAATCCACAGGCAAATAACGCACCAACACAGCCAAACGACGCAAACTCAACCGACCCCGCCACAGATCAGCCAACTCAATCCAATAAAAACGAGCAAGATCAGCCTCCACCGCACCAGGATGCTCCCGGAGAAGACGGAGGAGGCGAACTATTCCCCCGGAGAATCAAAACCATAAACCCCAGCGATCTGCTCCGCCAAAGCATTCAAATCACCAAGAGTCGCACCAGAATCCTTCAAACGCCCCCACTGCGCCGCACCCAGCAAACTACGCAGCGCAGCCACGATCTTGCCCTCCTCGAAACCCTCCAACGCAGCCAACGGCCACTGCTCAGAAGAAGCAGGAAGAACATACTCAACCTCCCCCAGAACCAACCTCTTCGGCTCAGACACACCAACAGCCTCATCCCGAACAGCAGCAGCCACACCCACATCACTCATAACACAATTCCTCTCACACGAAACAGACACACCACACGCGGCCCACAAAAACAACCCCCAACAAAAAGGGGAAACAAGGAAGCCGGGCCGGGCGAACCGCGCGAACCCCCGACCCAGCCGAAAAACTCAATCAACAACCACCCGCAGGCAGCACCACCCCCTACACCTCCGGATCCCCACCAGCAGCAGGACGACCCTTATAGGTGTAGAACAGCGCCGGCTCATCACCCTCAGTCGGGAAAATCGACACCGTGATCTCACGCTTGGCGATCTCCGTAGCGTTCTCCGTCGACTCACCCCGCTCAGCCACCTGAGCGTAATTCGCCGACACCGTACGCTTGACCAGATCACCCGTACGCGTCTCGAACGCGATCTTGAACCGGGCCTGAAGATCCGGAACATTGATCTGGCCCTCGTAACCGCCCTCGCCGTCGAAATCCACACTGTGACCCGGATACATCAGGTCATACACCGTCTTGTTGTCCTCGAACGGCAGGAACTTACGCGTCACCTTGAAGTTGTTATGAGTCGAGGCGACCAGCACCCCGCCCCACGCGTACAGATCCTCCGACTCCGCCTCGATCGTCTCGGTGAAACCCTCCTCACCGTCAAGCAGCCCCACCTGCTCCCACTCCGCACCGAACGGCTCCCCGCCCTGAGGAATCGCAGCATCCACCGGAGCGATGAACACATCCGCGTGCGACCACACACTGGCGTTGTTGGCGTTACCCATATCAAAACCCTTCCTAGGGCAATCGACTACATCTTCGAAACAGCACCCCGAAGCCCACGAAAGACCACGGGGCACGAACAGAACTGACCAGGAACCGGTCAGGAAGGACGCTGGATCACCAGCACCACGAAAGCGGCATGAGGCTCAGGAACCTCCCGATCAAAACCCGCCACAACCCCCTCCACCTG
>NZ_JBWDTQ010000066.1:0-1574 GCF_056312425.1 Nocardiopsis sp. TRM 82005 | reverse complement strand
TCGACTCCTCCGGCGAGTAGGGGTTCCATGAACAGCTCCGGATGGTCGCGCTCGATCACCCGCAGACGCCACTTGTTGTGCACCAGCACCAACAACTCACCATCGTTGCGACGCCGCAGCACCTCCGCGCCCGAGAGCGCGTGCAACGCCGGAGCCGACCCCGCGTCAGTACGCCGAGCCACCGAATAGTCCACCGGCGAGGCCTCGATCGGCGAACGGAACTCGTGCTCCATCCGGTGACGCACCACGTCGAACTGCAAAGGACCCACCGCCGCCAGCACCGGCGCCTGCTCACCACGCACATCCGAGGTCAGCACCTGCACCACACCCTCGGCGTCCAACTGCGCGATCCCGCGCTGGAACTGCTTGTACTTGCCCGCGTCCACCGCCCGGGCCACCACGAAGTGCTCGGGGGCGAAACTCGGAATCGGCGGGAAGACCACCTTGGGCCCCTCATAGAGCGTGTCCCCCACCGACAGGGCCTGAGCGTTGACCAACGCGATCACGTCCCCCGGAAAGGCCGCGTCGATCGTGGACCGGTCCGACCCGAACACCGCCTGGGAGTACTTGGTCGCGAACGGCCGCCCCGTGGAGGCGTGGGTGAGCACCATCCCCCGGTCGAAGCGGCCCGAGGAGATGCGCACGAACGCCATCCGGTCCCGGTGGTTCTTGTCCATGTTGGCCTGCATCTTGAACACCTGGCCCGAGAACGGCTTCTCCACCGGACGCGGCCGCCCCCGGTCATCGGGCTTGGGGGCCGGAGCCGGAGCCAGACCCACCACCGACTCCAGCAGCTGGCCCACCCCGAAGTTGGGCAGCGCCGCACCGAACAGCACCGGGGAGGACTCCCCGGCCATGAACGAGCCACGGTCGAAGTCCGCGCCGATCTCACCGAGGAGTTCGATCTCCTCCTGGGCCTGCTCCCACTCGGCCCCCTCCACACGCGCCGCCTCCTCGGCGGTGAGCCCTTCCTCGACCGCCTTGCTGGCCCCGCCCGGGGTGCGGGACATCTTGGTGTAGGCGCCACTGCTCCGGTCGATGAGGCCGCGAAAGTCCCCGGCGATGCCCACCGGCCAGTTCAGCGGGGTGGGACGCAACCCGATGCGCTGCTCGATCTCATCCAACAGCTCCAGCGGCTCACGCCCGGGCCGGTCCCACTTGTTGACGAAGGTGATCACCGGCATCCTGCGCGAGCGGCACACGTCGAAGAGCTTCAGCGTCTGCGGCTCCAGGCCCTTGGCCGAGTCCAGCAGCATGATCGCGCAGTCCACCGCCGACAGCACCCGGTAGGTGTCCTCGGAGAAGTCGGCGTGGCCGGGGGTGTCCACCAGGTTCAGCACCCGGTCGCCGTAGTCGATGCGCAGCGCGGCCGAGGTGATGGAGATCCCGCGGTCCTGCTCCATCTCCATCCAGTCCGAGGTCACACCCTTGCGGTCGCCCTTGCCGTGCACCGCGCCGGCCGAGGAGATCGCGGCCGCGTGCAGCGCCAGCGCCTCGGTCAGCGTGGACTTGCCGGCGTCGGGGTGGGAGATGACCGCGAACGTGCGCCGCCGCGACGCCTCACGGGCGACCTC
>NZ_JBWDTQ010000065.1:0-1604 GCF_056312425.1 Nocardiopsis sp. TRM 82005 | reverse complement strand
ACCCTTCTCAAACATGCTCTCAGCTTGTCGTTTAACCTGTCCGGTTTCTGTGTTCTGTCAGAGTCACAGCACGTTTGACGGTCTTACCGACCTCATGCCGGAGCGCGGGCCTGTGGTTCTTCGAACCAGGCGGTCGCCCGGGACCGGGTCGGGAGGGTTTCGGCGCGCTGGCCGGACAGGCCGCCTTCGCCCGCAGGTGGCGAAACCCCCGCCGCACCCGGGCCAGGGTGAGGCGGCCCGGCCGGGCCGCCCGCTCCCAAGGACGGCGCAGGTCCTCGGCCAGTGGGCGGGCCAGCCGCAGCTGGGTGTGCGCGGCGATCACCAGCCAGGTCCACCGATCAGCGGCCTCGGGCGAGCGAACACAGGGAGCGGTCCAGCCCAGGGTCTGCTTGAACAGCCGGAAGGTGTGCTCCAGGTCGAAGCGGCGCAGGAACGCCTGCCAAAGCCGATCCACGTGCTCGGCGTCCACGCCGGTGGCCGAGGACCACAACCACACCGGCTTGGGGTCGCGGTTGCCGGGCAGGTGTTCGACGGCCAACCGGATCAGGGTGCCCTCGACGACGGGCAGGTCGCCGTCGTGGTCCAGCCAGGGCCCCCGGTGGGACAGACGGGGGTGCATCCGATCCCACGCCTGGGCCCGCGCTGTCCCGTAGCGGGTGGTGTCGGTGGTGGTGGCCTGGTTAGGAGCGTGCCAGCTGCCGGGCTCGGCCAGGGTGAACACTCCGCCGTGCTTGCGCGGGCGTCCGATAGCGCCTGGCGGTCGGGGCGGCGCGGGCCGCAGCATGACGCGGTCGGAGCGGATCCGGCCCACCAGCTGAACGGGCAGGTCGGCCAGGACGAAGGCCAGGCGGGTGACGTCGTAGCCGCTGTCCATGACGATCAAGACATCCGGGTCGCCCTGGCGGTGGTGTTCGGCGGCGATGAGGCGGCCTACCACTGCGCGCAGCTGGGCGGCGGTGACGACGGTGGCGTCGTCGGCCGGGTCCAGCCGCACGGCGTCCAGGACCGCGGTCCAGCAGGTGCGCCCGGTTTCCAGGGCGGCGACGAAGGAGTAGGGCCAGCCCGGGATGAACTGCGAGGCGTTCTTGGAGCGGCCGTAGACGTGGCAGAACAGCCGGTTCGGGCTGGTGGGCGCGTCGGGTCGTAGCCAGGGCGAGATGTCCACGGCCAGGATGATCCGACCGTCGGCCGCCCGGGGCAGCGGTAGGGACGCCAGGGATCGACGCAGTCGGTCAGTGTGGATACGGCCGTGGTTGAGGGCGTCGTACATCGCTCCGTGGCCGCGTTGGTGCTCGGCAACCAGGGTCAGCTCGGGCAGGGAGGTGACCGGCCCGTTCGCGCACAGCGCCGCGTCGCACAGCTCGAACAGGGCGTTGGCGCGGCGGGGCAGGCAGGTGTGCAGGTCGGTCCGGAATCGGGACAAGGTGGACAACGACTCGACGTGGGCGCTGTCATCGGCAAGACTCGTCATAGCGGCCGTTTCTTGTTGCTTCGTTACTCGACATCTCGAAGCATGGGGGACGGCCGTGCCTGTTGTCGGGGGAACGACGAAACCCGTGGCCGGAGCGGTGCCCGAGCCACGGGCGGAGGTTAAACGACAAGCT
>NZ_JBWDTQ010000064.1:0-1687 GCF_056312425.1 Nocardiopsis sp. TRM 82005 | reverse complement strand
CGGGGTCAGTGTCCGCCGGTGAGGGTGCCCGACAGCTCCTGGTGCAGATGCGCGCTGGGCTCGTTGAGGCCGGTGATCTGCACCCGCACGCCGTGCCTGCGGAAGTGCTCGGTGACCTGGTCCAGGGCGGCCACCGCCGAGGAGTCCCACACGTGGGCGTTGGACATGTCCACCACGACCCTGTCCAGGCCCTGCTCGGTGTAGTCGAAACGGCCCACCAGCTGGCCCGAGGAGGCGAAGAACACCTCGCCGTTGACCGAGTACACCCGCGTGCCGCCCTCGGGGTCGAGCACGCTGGTGACGTCGGCCTGCACCGCGGCCTTGCGGGCGAAGAGCACCATCGACACGATCACGCCCACGATCACGCCCAGGGCCAGGTTGTGGGTGGCCACCACCACCGCCACGGTCACGACCATGACCAGGGTCTCGGTCCAGGGCATCCGCCGGACCGTGGAGGGGGCGATGCTGTGCCAGTCGAAGGTCACGATCGCCACGAAGAACATCACCGCGACCAGGGCGGCGATCGGGATCATCCCCACGATGTCGCCCAGGCCCACGCACAGGACGATCAGGAACACCCCCGCCAGGAACGTGGAGACGCGGGTGCGGGCCCCGGACTTGACGTTGATCATGGTCTGGCCGATCATCGCGCATCCGGCCATACCGCCGAAGAACCCGACCAGCACGTTGGCGATGCCCTGGCCACGCGCCTCACGGCCGTGGTGGGAGACCGTCTCGGTCTGGTCGTCGACGACCTTGGCCGTCATCAGCGACTCCATCAACCCCACCAGCGCCAGCGTCAGCGCGTAGGGGGCGATGAGGGTGAGCGTGTCCAGGGTGAAGGGCACGTTCGGGATCAGCGGGACGGGCACGGTGTCGGGCAGCTCGCCCATGTCCCCGACCGTCTGGGCCGGGATGCCCAGGGCCAGCGCGGCCACGGTCAGCACCACGATGGCCACCAGCGGGGCCGGGACGGCCTTGGTCAGCAGGGGCAGGCCGAAGATGACGGCCAGCCCGACCGCGACCATGGCGTAGACCGGCACACCCACACCGGCCAGGTGCGGCAGCTGGGCCAGGAAGATCAGGATGGCCAGGGCGTTGATGAACCCGGTCATCACGCTGGGCGGCACGAACCGCATCAGCTTGGCCACCCCGGCCAGGCCCAGGACCACCTGGATCAGGCCGGCCAGGATCGTGGCGGCGATGAGGTAGTCCACCCCGTACTCGATCGACAGGGGTGCCACGACCAGGGCCATCGCGCCGGTGGCGGCGGAGATCATCGCCGGGCGCCCGCCCAGGAAGGCGATGGAGACGGCCATCACGAAGGAGGCGTACAGGCCCACGCGGGGGTCGACCCCGGCGATGAGGGAGAACGCGATGGCCTCGGGGATCAGAGCGAGCGCGACGACCAGGCCGGCCAGCACGTCCGCGCGCAACTGCGCGGCCCTGGGGATCTTGGCCATCAGGGACCGGGGGGTCTTCACAGGCAGATTCATGGAACCCATCTGGTTCGGGCAGCCCGAAACACGGACCGCGGTGTTCATGTCGGGTGAGGCGGTGACGGCGCGCGGGGCCAGTGCCGTCGGCTCTGGGAGCCGGCGGCGGCTGGACGCCTGGGGTTCCGGTGCGGCACGCATGGTGCCCCGGAGCGCGGCTTCGTCGCCGCGGACCCGGCCGTGCCCGTCAG
>NZ_JBWDTQ010000063.1:0-1696 GCF_056312425.1 Nocardiopsis sp. TRM 82005 | reverse complement strand
CCTTGCCGCCATCACCTCCGCACCCGCCAGTGCCGCGGCTGGTTGCGAGGTCGACTACCAACTCAACGACTGGGGATCGGGCTTCACCGCCGAGGTGGAGATCACCAACCTCGGCGACGCGGTCAACGGCTGGGCCCTGGACTGGGACTTCGACGGAAACCAGCAGGTCACCAACGCCTGGAACGCCACGGTGGCCCAGACCGGCCCGAGCGTGTCCGCCAGCGACGGCGGGCACAACGCCTCCATCGCCACCGACGCGACCGTGTCCTTCGGCTTCCAGGGAAGCTACTCCGGTAGCAACCCCGCCCCCCAGGCCTTCGAACTCAACGGCGTGCTGTGCAGCGGCTCCGTCGACGAACCCGACGACCCCGACGACCCGGACGAGCCCGAGGACCCCGACGAGCCCGACGAGCCCGGGGAGCCCGGGGATCGGGTGGACAACCCGTACGTGGGCGCCGACGTCTACGTCAACCCGCTCTGGTCGGCCAACGCCGCGGCCGAGCCCGGCGGGGACGCGGTGGCCGATGAGCCCACCGGGGTGTGGATGGACCGCATCAGCGCCATCGAGGGCAACGACAGCCCCACCACGGGCAGTATGGGCCTGCGCGACCACTTGGACGAGGCCCTGGTCCAGGCCGGCGGGGATCCGCTGGTCTTCCAGGTGGTGATCTACAACCTGCCCGGCCGTGACTGCGCGGCGCTGGCCTCCAACGGCGAGCTGGGGCCGGAGGAGATCGACCGGTACAAGGACGACTACATCGATCCCATCGTGGACATCCTGGCCGACTACGAGGACACCGAGCTGCGGATCGTGACCACGGTCGAGATCGACTCGCTGCCCAACCTGGTCACCAACGTCTCCCCGCGCGAGACGGCCACCGACAACTGTGACCAGATGCTGGCCAACGGCAACTACGTCGAGGGTGTGGGCTATGCCCTGGGCGCGCTGGGCGGTCTGGGCAACGTCTACAACTACGTGGACGCGGGCCACCACGGCTGGATCGGGTGGGAGGACAACTTCACCGCTTCGGCCGAGCTGTTCTATGAGGCGGCCAACACCGCCGGGGCCTCTCCGCAGGACGTGCACGGCTTCATCGCCAACACCGCGAACTACTCGGCTCTGGTGGAGGAGCACTTCGCGATCGGGGAGAGCGTGGCGGGTACGCCGGTGACGCAGTCCTCCTGGGTGGACTGGAACCAGTTCACCGATGAGCTGTCCTATTCCCAGGCCCTGCGCCAGGAGCTGGTGGGGTTGGGGTTCGACTCCGGTCTGGGGATGTTGATCGATACCTCCCGCAACGGGTGGGGTGGTCCGGACCGTCCCACGGGTCCGGGGCCGAGCACTGATGTGGACGCCTATGTGGACGGGGGCCGCTACGACCGTCGGATCCAGTCGGGCAACTGGTGCAACCAGGCTGGTGCGGGGCTGGGGGAGCGTCCCCAGGTCGAGCCGGCCTCGGGGATCGACGCCTATGTGTGGATGAAGCCTCCGGGTGAGTCCGACGGCTCCAGCGAGGAGATCCCCAACGACGAGGGCAAGGGCTTCGACCGGATGTGCGACCCGACCTATGAGGGCAATCCGCGCAACGGCAACAACCTGAGCGGGGCGCTGCCCGACGCTCCGGTGTCGGGGCACTGGTTCTCCGAGCAGTTCCAGGAGCTCCTGGCCAACGCCCACCCACCCATCCAGTAACCC
>NZ_JBWDTQ010000062.1:0-1891 GCF_056312425.1 Nocardiopsis sp. TRM 82005 | reverse complement strand
CGGTCCGGTGTTTCGCGGGCTGAACGCCGCCTGGAAACAAGACCAGAACATATACGCCCAGGTCGAACTCACCGAAAAAGAAACAGAAGCAACCAACAAATTCGGCCTACACCCAGGACTCCTAGACGCAGCACTACAAGCCGCAGCACTAACGAACAACGACTCAAAAACCCGACTCCCCTTCGAATGGCGTGACGTAACCGTACACGCAGTAGGAGCACGCTCCCTACGAGTACGCATCTCCCCCCACGCCACCCAAGGCGTGTCCGTACTCATGACCGACACAACAGGCACCCCCGTCGCCACCGTGGGATCACTCATCACCCGCGAAGTAGACGAAAAAGGCCTCAACTCCCCCCTCCACACCGCACACAACGCACTCTTCCACCTCGAATGGACCCCCCTCGACACAACCAACACCCCAAACAAACCCACCCACCACAACGAAATACTAGACCTCACCACCCCCACAGAAAAAAACCCACTCCAACGAACCCGCACACTCACAACCCACGCACTAAACACAGTCCAAGAACTACTCGCCCGCACCAAAGACGAACACTCCCACGCAGTCATACTGACCCAAGGCGGCGCACCCGGCACCACCTCCGACCCCGCCGCCGGCGCAGTATGGGGCCTCATCCGCACCGCACAATCAGAACACCCCGGACGATTCACACTCGTCGACACCGACAACACAGAAAAATCACAAGCAGCACTAGAAACAGCACTCACCACAGACGAACCACAAATAGCCATCCGCGAAGGAACAACACACGTACCGCGACTAGCACGCGAACCCATCGAAGAAAACACCACACAAAACAACACCACACCCACCACCAGCGAAGGCACCATCCTGGTGACCGGAGGCACCGGCACCCTAGGCGGCCTCATCGCCCAACGCCTGATCACCGAACACGGAGCCCGCGACCTCGTCCTGGCAAGCCGCCGCGGAACACAAGCACCAGGCGCCCAAGAACTCCAAACCCACCTACAAAACCTGGGCGCCCGAGTGGAAGTGGTCGCCTGCGACGTATCCGACCGCACCGCAGTCCAAAAAACACTCACACACATCCTGCGACGAGGCCCACTCACAGGTGTCGTACACACAGCCGGCGTCCTGGACGACGGCGTGATCACCGCACTGAACACCGACCGAATCAACACCGTCCTCAGCCCCAAAACCGACGCGGCCTGGCACCTACACGAACTCACCCAGGAAATGAACCTGGAAATGTTCGTACTGTTCTCATCAGCCTCAGGCATCTTCGGCAACCCCGGACAAGGAAACTACGCCGCAGCAAACGTGTTCCTGGACGCACTGGCCAGAACCCGCCACGAACAAGGCCTACCAGCAGTATCCCTGGCCTGGGGGCTATGGGAACAAGACAGCGAACTCACCGGCCAAATCAACCGCGACACCCTGACCAACCGCGGCGGCATGCGAGCCCTGGACACCGAAAAAGCCCTAACCCTGTTCGATGTGAGCGTGCGCTCCTCCCGCGCCGAACTGGTACCAGCCCACCTGGACCTCAAAGACACAGGACTCCGCGGAACCAACATCCCCACAGTCCTGCGAGGACTGGTACGCAGCACCCGACGCTCCGTCGACACCGGCGACGACGGCGGCCGCTCCCTCACCGACCAACTCCAAGGACTGCCCCAGCCCGAACGCGAACGCGCACTGCTGAACGTAGTACGCAGCGAAGCCGCCACAGCACTGGGATACCCCAGCGGCGACTCCATCGGCGCCGACCAGGCCTTCAAGGAAGTCGGATTCGACTCACTCGCCGCAGTGGAACTACGCAACCGCCTGGCCGCGGTCACCGGAGTCCGCCTCCCCGCCACCCTCGTCTTCGACTACCCAAACCCCAACACACTCGCCAAG
>NZ_JBWDTQ010000061.1:0-1980 GCF_056312425.1 Nocardiopsis sp. TRM 82005 | reverse complement strand
GCGGAACCAACGCCCACGTCATCGTGGAACAACCCCCCGAACCCGCCAACACCACAACCCCGAACACCCAGACCCCGGACACCGTGCCATGGGTACTCTCCGGAAAAACCACAAACGCCCTACGAGCCCAGGCAAAACGCCTCCGGGAATTCACGGAGACAACACCGGATACGACTACCGGCGATATCGCCCGGACCCTCCTTGCCCGCACCGCACTCGAACACCGCGCCGTGGTCATCGGCGAGAGCCGCGAAGAACTACTGCGCGAACTCGATGGTCTGGCTGAGGGGGGCCACAGCAACGCGGTGCTGGGTAGAGCGGGGCACGGCCGACTGGCGGCGCTGTTCACTGGCCAGGGTAGCCAGCGTCTCGGCATGGGACGCGACCTGTACGAGACCCACCCCGTCTACGCCGACGCCTTCGACGCGGTCTGCGCCGAATTCGACCGTCACCTGTCCAAGCCGCTACGCGAGGTCGTGTTCGGTGATGATGCCGGGGATCTCGAACAGACCGGCTATACCCAACCCGCGCTCTTCGCGACAGAGGTCGCCCTGTTCCGGTTGCTGGAGTCA
Source organism: Nocardiopsis sp. TRM 82005 (assembly GCF_056312425.1). Lineage (NCBI taxonomy): Bacteria > Bacillati > Actinomycetota > Actinomycetes > Streptosporangiales > Nocardiopsidaceae > Nocardiopsis > Nocardiopsis sp. TRM 82005. Next base: position 1,408 of record NZ_JBWDTQ010000061.1, on the reverse strand, counting down.
CGGGGGGTGCACCCCGACATCCTCGCTGGGCACTCGATCGGTGAGCTGGCGGCAGCGCATGTGGGCGGGGTTCTCTCCCTCGGCGATGCGTGCACCCTGGTCGCCGCACGTGGCCGACTGATGCAGGCCCTTCCCGAGGGCGGAGCGATGGTGTCAGTCGACGCGTCCGAGGAGGAGGTCCGTGCGCTCCTGGCGGATCACGAGGGCACGGTGGACATCGCAGCCGTCAACGGCCCCTCCTCCACCGTGCTCTCCGGTGAGCAGCGGGCAGCCCTCGAAACAGCCGCGGTCCTGGAAGAGCGCGGGTACAGAACCAAGCGTCTGCGCGTGAGCCACGCGTTCCACTCTCTCCTGATGGAACCGATGCTGGAGCAGTTCCATGCCGTCGCGGAACAACTGACCTTCCACGCCCCCGGCATCCCCATCGTCTCAGCGCTCACAGGACGGGTCGTCGACGAGGATCTGTTGTGCTCGGCGGGCTACTGGACCGAGCACGTACGCGAAACCGTGCGGTTCGCTGACACGGTTCGCACGTTGCGCGATGAGGGTGTCACCACGTTCGTCGAAGTGGGCCCCGATGCCGTGCTGACCGCGATGGTACGGGACTGCCTCCCGGATGAGGAGGGTGATGTTCACGCCGTCTCCGTGCTCCGCCGTCAACAGAACGAATCCCGGTCGCTCTTGGCGGCACTGGCCACTCTGCACACGAGGGACGCCGCCCAGATCGACTGGAACGCGCTGCTTCCCGGTGCGGGGGCGCGTCGGGTGGAGTTGCCAACGTACGCGTTCCAACGACAGCGCTACTGGCTGTCGGGTGGGGCCGCTGGTGATGTGACGGGTGCTGGTCTGGGAGAGGTGGAGCATCCGCTTCTCGGTGCCGTGGTGGAACTGCCTGATTCGGGCGGGGTGCTGTTCACGAGCCGGCTGTCGCTGCGTGAGCAGCCGTGGCTGGGCGACCACGTAGTGATGGACGTGGTGCTGTTGCCCGGTGCCGCACTGGTGGACATGGTCCTGCGCGCCGGTGACGAGGTCGGTGCCGGAACCATCGACGAACTCGTCATGGAAGCTCCCCTCGTGGTCCCGAGGAGCGGCGGTGTCAGGGTCCAGGTCAGCGTCTCCGAGCCGGACGCACAGGGGCGACGGGCCGTGACGGTCCGCTCCAAGCCCGAGGGGCCTTCCACTGACACGTCGTGGACCCGTCACGCCACTGGGTCGGTCGTCGCGGTGGAGCCGGTCGAGGACGCCGACCTGAAGGTATGGCCCCCTCAAGGCGCTGAACCCGTTGATGTCAGCGGGTTCTACGACCACCTGGCTGAATCCGGCTTCGAGTTCGGTCCGGTGTTTCGCGGGCTGAACGCCGCCTGGAAACAAGACCAGAACATATACGCCCAGGTCGAACTCACCGAAA
>NZ_JBWDTQ010000060.1:0-2177 GCF_056312425.1 Nocardiopsis sp. TRM 82005 | reverse complement strand
TACCGGGGATGGGCAAAGGCTTGGCGTCTGCCGGTGCAGTGAAGTTATCCACAAGCCCACAACTCCCAGGAACGCCCGTACCACCCCGGTTTCGCGCCCCGGCACCACCGTGGGAGGAGGACAATGGGAAGTCGCTCCCCGCGGCCCCGGTCCCCGCGAGCGCACGACCGACCCACGTGCCACGGGCTCCGCCGTGGCCTCACCGCCCGCACACTCCGCACCGCACAGATCCGCACCGAAGGGACAGCACCCATGGCAGGTCACCTTGGCTGACGCACAGGTCAACCTCGCAATGGTCTGGTCCAGCGTGCTGGACGGGATCGACAACGATTCCCTGCCCGCGCACCAGCGCGCGTGGCTGCCACAGACCCGTCCGCTGGGCCTGATCGAGGACACCGCGCTGATCGCGGCGCCCAACGAGTTCACCAAGAAGGTGCTGGAGACACGCCTGTACCCGGCGATCAGCAAGGCGCTGTCCGCGCACCTGGGCAGGGAGATCCGGGTCGCCGTGACGGTCGACCCCACCGCCGTGCCGACCCCGCCGCCCACTCCCGCGCCACCCGCCGCCTACGGGCAGCAGGCCCCGCACGGCGTGGAGGAGCACGCCAGGTCCGCCTTCTCCCCCGCCGTGCCGGGCGCCGCCCCCACGCCGACGGGGTCCGCCGGGACACCGCAGGAGGCCCCGCAGGGCGCACCCGGGACCCGGGGCCAGCACGCGCGCCCGGACGACCGGTCCGTCCAGGAGGCCGGCTCCCCGTCTGCCCAGGCCGCCCCGGAGGGCCAGGCCGACCTGCTCGGCCCCCAGCCTCCGGAGGCTCCCTCCGGCACCGAGGAGGAGCCGCACACGGTTCGCGACGCGCCCGCCCCGTGGGTCCAGCAGACCTTCGCCTCTCCCCAGGAGACCCCCACCGCACCGCCGCTGTGGGAGCAGCCCTCGGCTCTGAAACGGTCAGGGAAGCCCGCGTCGTGGCAGCAGACCTGGCCCGACCCGGAGTGGGACCAGCCCAACCGCTGGGAGACCCCGCAGGGGACGGCGTCCTCGGCAGCGGCCGGGGCTGCCGACGGACACGAGGAGGACCGGGCCGAGGAGGCTCCCACGGAGGCGCACGAGCCTTCCGGGGAGGGCGAGGCCGCTCAGAAGTCCCCCTCCGCGCCCCCGGGGCGCTCGCAGGAGGCCCCTCCGGGCGAGCACGCGCGCCTGAACCCGAAGTACACCTTCGACACCTTCGTCATAGGGTCCAGCAACAGGTTCGCGCACGCGGCGTCGGTGGCGGCCGCCGAGGCTCCGGCCAAGGCCTACAACCCGCTGTTCATCCACGGCGGCTCCGGTCTGGGCAAGACACACCTGCTGCACGCCATCGGGCACTACACGCACCGCCTCTACGAGGGGTCGCGGGTGCGCTACGTCAGCTCCGAGGAGTTCACCAACGAGTTCATCAACTCGATCCGGGACGGCAAGGCGGACGGGTTCCGCCGCCGGTACCGGGACATCGACGTACTCCTGGTGGACGACATCCAGTTCCTGGAGAACAAGGAGCAGACGCAGGAGGAGTTCTTCCACACCTTCAACACGCTGCACAACTCCGACAAGCAGATCGTCATCTCCAGCGACCGGCCCCCCAAGCAGCTGACCACGCTGGAGGACCGGATGCGCAGCCGGTTCGAGTGGGGCCTGCTCACCGATGTGCAGCCGCCCGAGCTGGAGACCCGGATCGCCATCCTGCGCAAGAAGGCGGCGCAGGAGGGGCTGGCGGCTCCGCCGGAGGTACTGGAGTTCATCGCGAGCAAGATCTCCACCAACATCCGGGAGCTGGAGGGCGCGCTGATCCGTGTGACCGCGTTCGCCAGCCTGAACAGGCAGTCGGTGGACCTGGACCTGACCGGCCAGGTGCTGCGGGACCTGGTGCCCAGCGCCGAGGTGCCCGAGGTGACGGCCGGGTCGATCATGTCCCAGACGGCCGCCTACTTCGGTCTGACGGTCGAGGACCTGTGCGGGACCTCGCGATCCAGGGTGCTGGTGACCGCCCGGCAGATCGCCATGTACCTGTGCCGCGAGCTGACCGAGCTGTCCCTGCCCAAGATCGGGCAGCAGTTCGGCCGCGACCACACCACGGTGATGCACGCCGACCGCAAGGTCCGCGCGCTGATGGCCGAGCGCCGGTCCATCTACAACCAGG
>NZ_JBWDTQ010000059.1:0-2869 GCF_056312425.1 Nocardiopsis sp. TRM 82005 | reverse complement strand
CTCAAGGGGATCCTTCACAGGGGTGGGTCGGCACGGTGAAGCCTAGGGCGTGGCCCCTCAGACGGGGAACTCGCCGTACCAGGACCTCTTCACGAGATGCTTCGGTAGGTACTCCGACTCCACGTCCAGGGAGAAGCCCGAGGAACGCTGGGACTTGTCGTAGGCCAGGCAGGCCCATGCCAACAGGTTCAACGGAACGATGCCGCGTACCCCCGGTGGGGCGTCCTCGCGGGTGTGGTAGCGCTTGAAGCTCTTCAGGGCGAAGACGAGCGCCTCGTTGAACTTCTCGGGGTCTCCCATCAGCAGACGGCGGAAGACCTCCATCTCAGGAAAGACCAGCAGGTCGAGAGCTTCGCCACCGAAGGCGCCACGACGGGGATCGGACAGTTCCATGGCTGAGCGCAGCTCGTCGACCAGGTTGTCGGTGCCGTTGACGTAGGCCTGGAGTGTGGCGATCCAGTGGTAATTGGATTCGTTGTACTCGACCTTCCCGCCCTGAGCAGCCTGACGTAGACGCTCCACAGGGATCTGGCACAGGGCGTTGGCACGGGCGTTGTCACGGCATACGACCGCGAGATAGAAAGCCCTTTCCCAGGTGGAGGGGTCGGCACAGTGGAGCATGCCGGGCGCTGTGAGCGTGCGTACCTCGTGATCGATTCGGTACTCGACCTCGGTGCCCTCCTCCGCCCCGGAGACAGCGAAGACCGCGTTGTGAACCTGCATGGCAATGGTCCACGACTCCCAGGTCTCCACCTTCGCCGCGGTGGGGTCCAGGAGGAGCATCATTTTCGCGAGGTTGTAGATGGGGAAGAGGTCCAAATCTATGTTCGAGCAGTCTTGTTCCAACTCTCGAATGAGTTTTGCTCTGCGCTTGGTCTGGTGTTCGATTAGGCTCTGGTCCACTCCATGGTCCAGTTTGTGCCGGGAAACGTGGGTAGTCATGAGGCCTTCTTATCTGACAGGTCGAAGATGCGGTGGTCATATCCGTTGGCGATGGATTCGCCGGTCCACTGTCTATTTCCCTTATCGTCCTTTGCGTATATGTCCACGGGATTGCCCTTGAACGACGAGTAGACGACGCGACCTTGCTTGAGCTTGTCCTGGATCTCCTGGGCCAGGATGAGTTCCTGTGAGTTTCCGGGCTTTTGCCCTCGTTCCTCCATCGCAGTGAGGATGTCCTCCAGGTAAGCACGCGTTCCCTGACTGACCAGGCGAGGCTTACCATCTTCCTGGGTGATCTTGCGCTCACCGAGTTCGGTCCTGGTACTGCTCTTGGCCTCAACGATGACGATGTCGCCGTCCACGGTGCGGTGGATCTGGTCGAACTGGTCGTTGCCGTTCTTCGGGGCGAACGGCGAGGGCGGGATCTCCGTCGCGCCTTCGAGGTTCGGCCGCAACTCCTCCAGCTTGGGTTTGCGGTTCTCGTCGTAGACCGTATCGCCGTTCGCATCGACCTCATGCCTCATCAGCGGATTGCCGTCGTTGTCCATAATGGCACTGCCGTCGAACTCGAACCTCGCGCCGAATCTGGCGGTCATCTCGCCGAACACCTCGGAGAGGTCCGTGGAGTGGCTCTGGGCCTCTCTGTAGCCTCTCTTGGCGGCTTCGACCAGGGGATGGTTATCCGCGTTCTCCTTGTACTCGCCGTACTTTTCCTCCATGTCCGCTAGGTGGTCGCTGGCGGCCATGGCCTCGTCGATGGCCATACGTCGTCTTCTCGCCAGGGAATCCAACCCGCCCAAGTCAGTCCGGATCTGTTCGCGACGAGCGATCTCCGCCTCGGTCCTCTCCCGCTCGCTCTTCGGGAGATCGTCCCTCAACTCCGGCATGAATTCGGGGTCGTCGAGGCGGATTTCGGTCTTGTCCCCCAGGTAATCAGGCGCCTCCGCGGGTTTCAGCGGAATCCAGTCACCGTTGTCTGCGCGGCTGATCCGCGGGAGCTCCCACTTCTCCTGGCCGACCACGGTGTCCGCGCTCTTCCGGTGGCCGTTGTTCTCCTTGTAGAACTCCCGGTAGAACTCGTTGTACTCACCCTTCTGATCCGGCTTCTTCTCGTTGAGGAGCCGCTGGAGGTCATCAAGGAATGCCTGTTGGTTGGCGGGGTCGTTCTTGTCCCCCCAGGAGTGCTCCCTGAACTCCTTCGCCGTCGTCGGGCCCGCTGGGCGCTCGCCGCCAGAGTCCCCATCGCCGCCCTCGGAGGTCCTGTCACCGTTGAACGCCGGGGTTTCCGGAACGCCCGGACGGTCGTCGCCGCCCGTCCTGGTCCCGCCGTACCCTCCGGACGACTCCTGGGACATGTGTCCGGCGTCTCCGGTGTTGTCGCCGTCCAGCGGGTCGCCGCCGTCGCCGTCGCTGTTCATGACGGGAGAGGTGCGGTCGCGCATCTGCGGGGCGTCGGGGAGGCGGTCGCCGCCGATGCCGGTGAGGTCGAGCCGGAAGTCCGGCGTGGAGCCCGGGATGTCGCGGGCGGCGGTCAGGATGTCCCCGTCACCGCCGACGCGCGTGAGGGCCCGGTCCGACTCGCTGGGACCGTGCCCGGTGTCGGCGCGCTGCTCGGAGGTGAGTTCGTCGAGACCAGGCATACCCTCGGCGAACCACCCGCCCTCCCAGTCCGCGCCGGGGTCCCTCTTGGCGTCCGGGCTGACATCGGTGATGTGTGCGGGGTCGTCCCTGACCCCGGTAAGCCGGTTGAGTTCGTCCAGGAGCTCTTCGGTGTCGTTGAGCTGCTGGGCGGTGGGGTCCGTCCCGGCGCCTTCGCCCGATTCGTCGGAGGTATCGGAGGCGGGTCGGGCCCTGGGGCCGTCGGGCGTTCCCTCACCGGTGGGCGGGGAGCCCTGGGTGTGGCCCAGCAGCCGGTTGAGGGCGGAGC
>NZ_JBWDTQ010000058.1:0-3709 GCF_056312425.1 Nocardiopsis sp. TRM 82005 | reverse complement strand
CCGTCTTCGACGAACGCGCAGTAGTACTCACCGGACCCGACCACGGACTACAAGCCCTCCACGCCCTCGAACAAGGCGAAGACGGAACGAAGGACCTGGTCACTGGGACGGCCGTCGAAGGCGGCGTTGCCTTCCTCTTCAGTGGTCAGGGGAGCCAGCGTGTGGGCATGGGACGTGGGCTGTACGAGGCTCACCCCGTCTTTGCCGACGCCTTCGACGCGGTCTGCGCCGAATTCGACCGTCACCTGTCCAGGCCGCTACGCGAGGTCGTGTTCGCCGAATCCGGTGACGGAGCCGCCGAACTGCTCGACCGGACCGAGTTCACCCAGCCCGCCCTCTTCGCCATCGAGGTGGCGCTCTTCCATCTGTTCAGATACAGGGGTGTGCGCCCGGACTACCTCGTCGGCCACTCCATCGGTGAACTAGCCGCCGCACATGTGGCAGGCGTGCTCTCCCTGCCGGACGCCGCTCGGCTGGTGGCCGCACGTGGCCGGCTGATGCAGGCCCTGCCCGCCGGTGGGGCCATGATCGCGGTCCAGGCCACTGAGGAGGAACTGGCACCGCTAGTCGCGGAGCGCCCGGATCAGGTGAGTATCGCGGCTGTCAACGGCCCCTCCGCCATCGTCCTGTCGGGAGACGAGGCCGCGGTCACCGAAATGGCGGCGCGCTTGGGGGAGCAGGGGCGCAAGACCAAACGGCTCCAGGTCTCGCATGCCTTCCACTCAGCGCATATGGACGCCATGCTGGACGAGTTCCGTTCGGTGGCCGAAACACTCACCTACAACGAACCCCGTGTCCCCGTCGTATCCAACGTGACAGGGGAAAGGGCCGAACCTGGAGCGCTTCGCTCCGCGGAGTACTGGGTCAGGCACGTACGTGAGGCCGTCCGGTTCTCGGCGGGGATCCGGTGGTTGGAGGAGCAGGGCGTTCGCACCCACCTCGAACTCGGTCCCCACGCCGTGCTGTCCGCGATGGGACCGGACAACCTCACCGACGATGCCGGCGACGTGGAGTTCGTACCGGCGCTCCGAGACGGTCATTGCGAGACCCGGACCGTGGAGTCGGCGCTGGCCCGCTTGTACACGCGCGGTGTCGGCGTCGACTGGGCCGTTGTCTTCGAGAACCGCGGCGCGAAACGCGTCGACCTGCCGACCTACTCCTTCCAGAGACAGCGCTACTGGTTGGAGTCGGACACCCCCGCTTCGCAGACGGAACTGGCCTCGGACAGCCCACAAACCGCACGTTTTTGGGCCGCAGTGGAGCGAGGCGACTCGGTGGAGCTCGCCCGCACGCTTGACCTGGACGACGAGGACGACGTCAACACGGTCGAAGCGGCCCTTCCGCATCTGTCCAGTTGGCACCGGCGCCAGCGTGAGCTGTCCACGGTGGACGACTGGCGGTACCGCATCACATGGCGACGTCTGGGCAGGATCCCGTCCGACCGCCCCTCCGGCCGATGGCTCTTCCTGGCCCCCGAGGATTCGGGCTCCGACGGTGACATCAGCAGAATGGCCGCGACTCTGGAGGACAACGGAACCGAGCTCGTACGGGTCTCCCTCGGAAGTGACTTCCCAGACCGCTCCGTTCTGGCCGCGACACTGCGCGAAATGGTCGAGGGTGGGACAGAGTTCTCCGGTGTCCTCAACCTGTTGGCCCTGGACGACCGTGCACATCCGGGGTTCGCTGAGCTGAGCACGGGGTTGGCCGGACTGGCCGAACTCGTACCGGCGCTGGTGGACGCCGAGATCGACGCCCCGCTGTGGTCTCTCACCAGGGGGGCCGCGTCCGTCGAGCACACGGATGCCGTGGAGCATCCGCGGCAAGCGGCTGTCTGGGGCCTGGGAAGGGTCGCCGCGCTGGAACACCCGCGGGGGTGGGGCGGCCTCATCGACCTTCCCCCGACCCTGGATTCGAGAGCGCTGAGCCGTCTGGCGGCGGTTTTGGCTGACTCGGGCGAAGACGACCAGCTCGCCGTTCGTCCCTCCGGAGTCTTTGCGCGCAGGCTCGTGCGCGCCCACACCGAACGCACGCCTTCGACATGGCAGCCTCGCGGAACCGTGCTCGTCACCGGCGGCACTGGCGGAGTGGGGGTCCAAGTAGCGCGCGGCCTGGCTCGCGCCGGAGCCGACCACCTCCTTCTGGCGAGCCGACGCGGAACGGAGGCTGAGGATGATCTGCGCGCGGAACTCGCGGAATGGGGCACCGAGCTCACCGTGGCCAGGACCGACGTGGCCGATCGCGAGTCCCTGGCTGAGCTGCTCGCGGGAGTCCCCGAGGAGTGGCCGCTGACCGCAGTGGTACATGCCGCGGGCACGGCCTCCTACGCCTCGATCGAGGACAGCGGTCTCGATGAGTATGCGCGTGCCTTCTCTGGCAAGGTCACGGGCGCGGTCAACCTCGACGAGCTGTTGAAGGATCGTGAACTCGACGCCTTCGTACTCATGTCCTCGAACGCAGGAGTGTGGGGCGGGGCCGGACAGGGTGCCTACGCCGCCGCCAACGCCTTCCTCGACGCGCTCGCACAGCACCGGAGGGCGAGAGGACGTACGGCGACCGCTATCGCCTGGGGGTCGTGGGACGGCCCGGGCATGGGGGCCGTCGACGGCGCGGCACAGAGGCTGCGCAGGATCGGCCTGCCGCCGATGGACCCGGACATCGCGGTCGCCGAACTGCTTCGCGCTGTGGCCCGTGACGAGACCGTACTGTCCGTCGCGGACGTTGACTGGGAGCTTTTCGCCCCGAATTTCACGTCCGCACGGCCGAGCCCGCTCCTGAGTGAGCTGGTCCAGGTCCAGGAGGGCGCACCGGAGGGGGGAGAGGAGCACCTCACCGGTATGGCCGCGAAGCTGGCGGGCTTGTCCGCGCGGGAACGCCACCGGTTCGTACTGGACATCGTGCTCTCCGAGTCGTCGACTGTTCTCGGCTTCGGCTCGTCCGAGGACATGGCGCCCGAACGGGCGTTCAAGGAAGTCGGATTCGACTCCATGACCGCCGTCGAGCTGCGCAACCGGCTCGCAACGAAGACAGGGAGCCGACTTCCGGCGACACTCGTCTTCGACCACCCCACGCCCAGCGCACTGGCCGCACACCTGTGCTCCCAGTTGGCTGTTGAGGACTCCGCGCCAGTCGGCACCGAGGACGGCGTCGTGACGGTGGCGGACGACGACCCGATCGCCATCGTCGCTATGAGCGGACGCTTCCCCGGTGGTGTGGGGTCTCCACAGGAACTGTGGGACCTCGTCGCCGAGGGCCGCGACGCGGTCAGCGACTTCCCCACCGACCGCGGTTGGGACATCGAGAATATCTACGACCCCGAGCCCGGGGTCCCGGGCCGGACCTACTCGCGGATGGGTGGCTTTCTCCAGGACGCGACGGAGTTCGACGCGGAGTTCTTCGGGATCTCTCCGCGTGAGGCGCTGGCGATGGACCCGCAGCAGCGTGTCTTCCTTGAGGTGGCGTGGGAGGCGTTCGAGCGGGCCGGAATCGATGTGGCCACATTGCGTGGCAGCCGTACCGGTGTGTTCGCCGGGGCGTTCCACACCGGCTACGCGAACGGAACGGACCTGGAGAAGGAAGGAGTGGCGGGATACGTCGCGACCGGGAATCAGCCGAGTGTCCTTTCCGGCCGAGTGTCCTACACGTTCGGTTTCGAGGGCCCGGCCGTCACCATAGACACCGCGTGCTCCTCCTCCCTGGTCGCACTACACCA
>NZ_JBWDTQ010000057.1:0-3848 GCF_056312425.1 Nocardiopsis sp. TRM 82005 | reverse complement strand
CCGCGCGGCGTTCTCTTCGCCCGGGCGCACGTACTCGCCCAGGGTGGCCAGGTGGTCGTGGCGGGACTCGGCCTGGAGCTCGGGCGCGCGCTGTGCCCCTCGGCGGCCAGGTGTTTGAGGGCGGAGTGGCGCAGCTGGTGCAGTGTCCACCCCTGCCCATGTGGGTCGTGGCGCAAGCTGGCCTGTTTGAACAGGTACTGCGCACGCGGGTAGGACAACCGTCCCCGCCTCGCGCAGACCGGCCTTCGGGTCGGTGAACAGCGCCTCCAGCCGCGCGGTGGGGAGGGCCTTGTCGCTGCGGCGGGCTTCCTTTCGGCGCTCCAACAGCCGTGTGGGGCCCTCGCCCAGCCCCCACGGCGCTGGGTGAAGGCTGCGAAGGAGCGCAGGACGGCCAGGTGCTTGTTCCACGTGGTCGGGGCCGCACCCTCCCAGCTGGCCGTGGCGGTGAACGCCGTGCCGGTGGTGAAGGCGACCTCGACCGGCGCGGCGGGCCCGCCCACGGCCGCACGCTCCAGGACAGCGAGGGCCTGGGCGTAGGCGCGGCGGGTGAGCGCCGCGTCGCGGAACCTATCCAAGGACTCGGCGCTCGCTTGGGCGAGGGTGAGCGCGCTGGGGCGGGGCAGGGAGTGGACGGTCACGGCGCCTCCTGTCTGGTGTGACAGAGAATATGTCATTCTCTGTCACACCTCCTGACGGCCCTCCGCCCGGCCGTCGTGGCCCACGACGGCCGGGCGGGGCATCGTTGGTGACATCGCGTGTCGCGAGCAGTGACGTTCTCCGGTTCTGGCACTGATCTTGTGGTGCACCACGGTCCGTGACTCGGACAGAGTAGACGTGGGAGTACTTCATCGACCTCTTGGAGCGCGCATGCGGCTCAGAGGCACAGGTCTCCGCGACCCTCCGTGAGAGGGCCACAAGATCAGTGCCAGAACCCGTTCTCCTGTCGCTCAACACAGTGCTCGACCACCTTGCTTCGGCCACACACCAGACCGATACCGAAGGCGCGGTACAACACATGTGGGCAGGCCGTCGGGGGTTACGTCGCCGAATACATGGTCACCTGGGTGACGGTGCGCCCGTTGGTCTGATCGACCCTGGCCGTCCAGGAGCCGAGTTCCACCTGTTCCCCCGGCTTCTTGGGGATGTGGCCCAACACGGCGATGAGTAGTCCGGCGACGGTGACGTAGTCACCCTCGGGAAGACCGCTCAGATGGACGCCGATGTCGGGCAGGTCGTGCACGGGGTAGGTCCCGGGCAGTGTGAGGGATCCGTCGTCGTTGCGGGCCACGGTACGTATGTCGGAATCGGTCTCGTCGTAGATCTCTCCGACGATCTCCTCCAGGAGATCCTCCATGCTCACGATGCCGTCGACACCGCCCACCTCGTTGACGACCACGCCCAGTTGCTGGTGTTCGGCGATCATGCGGCGCAGGGCCAGCGACACCACCAGGGAGTCGGGCAGCAGAAGCGGTTCGCGGGCCAGCTCGCGGGCGCTTCCCTCACCACGCACCAGGTCGGACCAGTGCACGACACCGAACACGTCATCGAGGTCGTCATCGTCCACCACCGGCGCCCGGGAATGGCCGTGCTCGGCGAGCATGTGCGCCGCCTGGTCCGCGGATGTGCGGGCGGGGATGGTGAACACCTCACCGCGGGGAACGACGACCTGGCGCAAGCGCCGGTCGTCGATCTCGAAAGCTCCGGAGATGATGGTGCGCTGCTCCCGGGTCATGCCTCGCTGGGTGGCGAGCATGTCGCGCAGCTCTTCCTCGCTGACCTCCTCCTTGGCCGCGGAGGGGTCGCCACCTGCCAGGCGCACCACCAGGTTGGTGGAGACGCTCAGCAGCCACACCACGGGGCGGGAGAGCAGCGCGAGCAGGTTCAGCGGCTGGGCGACCATGATCGCCCAGGTCTCGGACCGCTGCATGGCGATGCGCTTGGGCGCCAGCTCACCGAAGACCAGTGTGACGAAGGCCAGGAGCACGGTGACCAGGACGATCGACACGGGGCTGGCGGCCGAGCCCAGAAAGCCCAGGGGTTCGATGAGCGGTTGGGCCAGGGACACCGCGGCGGTGGCCGAGGCGAGGAAACCCGCGAGGGTGATGCCGATCTGGATGGTGGCTAGGAACCGGTTGGGGTCCTGTGCCAGGCGAGCCACCGCCCGACCGCCCGGACCTTGCGCCGCCAATTGTTTGATCTGCCCTTCCCTGAGTGTGATCAGGGCGATCTCGCTACCTGCGAACAGGGCGTTGACGAGAACGAGGACAAGGACGAGGCCGAGTTGAACCCCGTAGCTCTCCATAGCTGCTGCCGTCTTTCGGTGCTGTGGTGGTCGCGTGCGTTCCCCGTTCAGGGGCCGTGCCACCAGAGCCTCCCACAGCCCGGCCCCGGGACCGCTCTTGGGTGTGCGTCCGGCCCGGACAGACAGGAGCCCGTCCCGGGAGGAAGGCCAGCCGGTCCTCAGTCCTTGTCGAGGTCTCCCGGCTCCCGGGCGATGTGGTGGGGAACGATGGCGACGGGAACGCAGGCACGGTGAAGCACGCTCTGGCTCACCGATCCCAGGAAGAGGCCGCGGATACCGCCCCGGCCACGGGAGCCGAGAACCACCAGATCGGCCTCGGCGCTCTCGGCCAGGAGCGCGTCCGCCGGGTCGTCCGGTGTGCAGAGCACGGTGATGTCGACGTTGTCGGCGGTGTCTCCCCCGGCCTGCGCGATCATGTCCGCGACCAGGTCCTTCGACAGGTGTTCGGGCAACCTGTCCGGTGGATGCCCTCCCAGGGCGACCAGGGGCTGGGCGGCGAACGGAGTGGGAGTCTCCGTACTGTTCACCACCACCAGGGAGGCCTCCACAGTCCTGGCCCCCTGTTCCAGGGCGAACATCAGTGCCCACTGGGAACACTCGGAACCGTCCACTCCCACCACGATCCGCCTCGGCTCGGCGCGGGGGCTCTTGCCGTGCGTGCTGTGGACCACGACCACGGGACAGGTGGCCTGAGCGGCCAACCGGACGCCCACCGACCCCAGAAGAGCTGTGCCCAGCGCGCCCAGGCCGCGTGAACCGACGACAATCAGGTCCTCAGTCCCGGATCTCCGCATCAGGGCCGCCGCGGGCTTCTCCACCGCCAGGAGCGTCTCCACTCGCCCGTCGGGTCGCTGGGTACGCACGTGTTCGGCCGCTTCCGCGAGCACGTACTCGGCGTGCTCGACCGCCATCTCGGAAGGGAGCAGTCGGATCACCCCGGTGTTCCCCCGCCATGCCAACGGCACGGACAAGGCGTACACCACGGCCAGAGGCACCTTCCGCCGACTGGCTTCCGCTGCCGCCCAGGACAGCGCCTCCTGTGCTGTGGAGGAGCCGTCGACCCCCACCAGCACCTTCGGTGAGGCGCTCATCTCTTCGGCCATGCCCGGATCCTTCGTGAAGACGGCCGGCGTAGTCTGTGCCGTACTCCTGGTCTTCCGTGCAGTTGTCGAAGACAAACATGCCCTGAACTGCTCTTTTGCGGTTTCGTGCCTACAGCAGCAGCTCGCGGGTGCTTAGCTCAACAACTGAAAAACCCACCCGGCGACCACTGCCCCTAGGCCCCGTCCGCCCGGTCGAGGGGGCGATGCCAGCCTCCTCGCAGCGGCGGCCGAAGGCCAAACTGGTGTACTGCGATCCCTTGTCCGAGTGGTGGATGAGCCTCGGGCCAGGACGCCGGACGGCCACCGCCATGCCCAGCGCGTCACTCACCAACTCGGTGCGTATGTGCTCGGCCATCGCCCACCCCACGCTGCGGCGGGCGAACACATCCATCACCACTGCCAGGTACAACCACCCCTCGTCCGTGGGCACGTAGGTGAGCTCA
>NZ_JBWDTQ010000056.1:0-4340 GCF_056312425.1 Nocardiopsis sp. TRM 82005 | reverse complement strand
CCTGGGAGGCCGGCCCGGGCACGGGCGGCCCGGACTCGGCCGGGGTGCCCGCCCACGCCGGCGGCGGCCCCGACACCCTGACCGCTTCCCGGGACCTGCCGGGCGCCACGCCGAGCTCCCGGGTCGATCTCACCGGCATCGGCGGCGACCGCTTCCCCGACGCCCCCGACACCCGCCGCGACGCAGACGCCGACACCACCGACCCCGACGGCCGCGGTGCCGGCCACCGCCACGACGGAAGCGCTGGCGATCGCGGCCCGAACCTGCGTGACGACGAGCCCGGTGCCACCAACCGCACGGATGCCACGCCCTCCCGGGACGGGGACGTTCCCAGGGACCGGGACACGTCCAGGAACGACTCCACCGACCGCCGTACCACGGGTGAGAGCTCCACCCGCTCGGACCGGGGCGACGGCGAGCGTTCCGGCCCGGGTCACGGTGACCGCGACAGGGACGGGCTCGGCGAGGACGGCCGCCGACACCCGATCTCCGGACCGCATGGTCCGGACTCTTCGGACACCCCGGACACGCATCGCGATGATGCCGACGCGGGCTCCGACACCAGGTCGCCCTCCGAGGGGAAAGAACCTGTCCCGGTCCCCACGACACGTGAGGAAGCCCAGGTGCGCGCCCGCGAGGTTCTCAGCACCATGGATCTCGGGAAGGGGAAAGAGTTCGTGAAGAACTTCGTCGACCTCGTCAACGACAGGAAGTACGGAGGACTGCTTGAGAGAGCCTTCTACAACAGTCTCGGCCACAGGCACAGGGAAGGCCTTATTATCAACGGTGAACCCGTTCCCAGTCTGACGAGGGCCGATTCAAGCGATCCCTGGGTCGCAAGGTCTCTTCTTCCACCACCCATTACCCCCAAATATCTCTTCGGAGAGATCAAGGGCGCCCGAGCAGGCCTGGCAAGCAGAATTATCCAGAAACTGGACAAATTTTCCAATCTGCGACAGATTTCGCTTGATGCGTACAATCCGCTGAACAAGATCGTCAAGGGGATCAAGGCGGAGTACGATCAGAAACCATCAGACACGGTGAGCCGGGAACTTGAAAAGGCAAGAGAGGCCCGGAGGCCCATGGGGAGCATGAAGAAGAGGTTCACGGAACAGTTCGGGGAGAGGGCAGCAGAACGAGCAGTCAGAGACAACTTTACCGGAAAGGAAGTCTCTTTCGAAGAGCCTCTGAGGAAAGCGAACGGAGAGGTTGTCAAGGACGCCCAGGGCAAGGTCCTCACAACCACTTGGCGCGGAACGCTGCCGGAACTCGCGGAGAGCATCCCAGGCAGGCCGAACCCCATTCCTCCCAGCGAAAACGCCCCCAAGAACGGCAACGACCAGTTCGACCAGATCTGGCGTACCAAGGACGGCGGGTTTGTTATCGTCGAGGCTAAAAGTAGTCTCGAAACCGGCCTCAACGAACGAACAATAAAATCCGACGATGGCCCCAGGAAATTTCAGCAGGGGACTCGAGAGTACTTTGATGATATATTGAAGGAGATGATCAATCGGGGAGGAGAAGAAAAGAAAATTGCCGAGGAAATCAAGCTCACAATGGCCAAGGACAAAGGGAAGATTAGCTATGTAGAAGCCAAAGGAAATCCAGACAAGTCTGGAAAATACCAAGGAAACTCGATGAGGTTCTTCGACATCAGAAAGAAAAAGGCATGAACTTCCATATACCCGGCCATGAGCTCTCCCATCGAGTGGATTCTGACCACTGGGATTCAAGTGCGGGCAACCGTAATGAGTGGTCTTCAATCCTGGAGTCGAATCCTGAGTCCGTCGACCTTGCATTGGGCTCTTTGCATATGGATGTGATGTTCGGCACCGCTGCGGACCCCGACGTGACACGCTTGGAGACCTGGGAAGCGTGGACCGCTGACATGCAGATGCATCACGCTCTGTTCGTAGTGGAAACCGAGCCGCCGGGTACCGATCTGGAGTTGATGGTCCACCATAGGATTCGACGTACCAAGGCCACCGGCCCTAGCTATTCCACTAGTGCCAGCAACTGGACCACCGCCTTCTTCCTGGCGGTCATCTGCCGCGAGCAACAGCGTTACCGAGAGCTGTGCGAGATCCCCGTCGATCTCCTCCGCGAGGCCGGCGAGAGCGAGGGAACCCAGTACAATCCCTTCACCTACCACTGGATTGCGGCTCTCCAGGCGTTCGTCCTCAATCGCCCCGGTCTGGGCGAGGAGCTTCTCGCCGCGATGGAGCTGTCCACACCCGAGAGAGTCGACTTCGGCGATGCTGAAAGCCTCGACAAGCTCGTTTTCCCGCCGATGAACGCCTTCCTTCGCCTGGTGGAGCGCGACAGCGACAAGTTCAACGAAGCCCTCGCACAAGGCCTGGCACTGCACCACGACTACTACACCGCCAACGCAGACCGGGCCAACGACATCAAGGGCGCGGTCCCGCTGAGCCTCCTGGCCATGGCGTGTCTGGCCTACGACACCGCAGAACAGGACTCCGACTTCCACTTCGACGTCGAGTCCGGCTACCTGCCCAAGCACATCCTCCAGCGCTCTTGGTACGGGGAGTTCCCCGTCTGACGGGTGCGGCCCGCCGCCGACTCCTCCGGGGAACAGTCCTCGCGCAGGCCCCGCACGGGCGGGGCGGGGGACAGCTGCTCCGACACGCCGGGCGAGGCGGAGGAGGTGGATTCCACCGTTTAACTTTGCTTGAGGAGTAATCCATGCACGGAAGAAAAAAGGGCCACATGGGGCCGCTTGAGGAGCAGGAGGCAACTGCCGAAATCGCCTCCAGTCTTCTGCAGTACTTTCCCGAAGGATGGCAATCCGCCCTCTATCACGTAAGAATCATGGGATCCTATGCCAATGAATTTTCAGAAGCCGAGAAAGGAGATGGTGAAATCGTTAGGACCGAACTTCCGCTCGACTCCAGCATGAAGTGCATGAAGCTACGGGCTGGAATGTACAGAGAGGGTGAGGGGACCTGGTTTTCCCTCAAACTGAAGCTTTGGAGCGGGGGGAGGTACAGGTCAGAATTCAACTATGACGATCATCCCGATTTTCTCTTCGCCCCGGATCTTCGCGAGTACGCCCGAGAGGCGAAGCTCTTCCCTCGTAGTGACGAATTCACGCCCGACTGGCTGCGCGAGAAGATTAATGAAGCAAACTCTACCAATGGAAACTAGAGCTCCTTGGAAAAACCCGCCGTCATGCACTGCTGAGGGATGGCTTCACCACCCTGAGGATGACACTGTAAGAAAAACCGAGAACACAGGGTTCGATGTTAGCATCCTGAAACAGGAAAAAATCACTTGTTCTTCCATCGGCATATAAAAGAATTAGATTACAATAAACTATGGCGCGGAAAGTGAGAAGCACTCCCAACATCAGCGCCAGGAAATGTCAGGGAGGGATGAAGACATCACCTCCCCGGCATGATGCGAGCATGCCCGCATACAAGCGCCACTTGGCGAAGATCGAAAAGAAGCGTGAAACCCAGATCGCCGGGATGGTGAAAGCACCGTTCACCGCGGGCATGTCCCTCAACAGCCTGGAGCTGAGCGCCAGGGTCACCCTGGCCATGGACCCGGACGCCTCAGAGCTGTACACCTGGGAGGCCTGGACCACCTGGATGCAAGTCGCCGAGGCCGTCTTCGCCATGTCCACCGCGCCCCCGGGAACGACGGTCGAGCGCCTCATCGACCACAAAACCCGCACCCTGCACGCCATCGGCCCCGGCCCCGACAGCGACGCGGGCAACTGGATCGACGCGTTCTTCCTCGCCCTCACCTGCCGCGACGAGGCCCGCGTCCACGCCCTGTGCCAGATCCCGGCCTCCTTCCTCAAAGAGGCCGGAGAAAGCCGCGGCGGAGGATACGACGACTACATCTACCCCTGGGTCACCGCACTACAGGACTTCATCCTCAACCGGCCCGACCTGGGCGACAACCTCTACGAGGCCATGCGGCTCTCCCAGCCCGAGCACGCCGAGATCAGCAGCGCCGAGAACCTCAACACCTTCATCTTCCCCCCGATGAACGCCCTCTACCGGCTCGCCGAACACGACACCGAGAACTTCGACGAGGCCATGGCCCAGGGGGTCCAGCTCTTCCACGACTACTACACCGCCGACGATGAGCGCACCAAGGACCTCATGGGCGCGGTCCCGCTGTTCCTGCTCGGGATCGCCTGCCTGGCCTACGACCTCAGCCAGATCGTCCCCGACTTCAACCCCGACCTCGGCTCGGCCTACCTGCCCAAGCACATCCTCCAGCGCTCCTGGCACGGCGAGTTCCCCGTCTGAGGGGCCACGCCCTAGGCTTCACCGTGCCGACCCACCCCTGTGAAGGATCCCCTTGAG
>NZ_JBWDTQ010000055.1:0-5014 GCF_056312425.1 Nocardiopsis sp. TRM 82005 | reverse complement strand
GGTTTTTCTTAAGGAGGGGAAGGGCTCTTTCGGGGTTCTTCTCCTCCTTTTTTGTGCCTGGGCTCGTGCATTTGTGAAATCAGAAGGTTCCTAGAACCCGTAGTTGTACATCGCTCCGCCCGGGTACACGGTGCCGACGCCGTTGCGGTAGGCGTAGCCGCCGTACGCCGCGCCCTCCACGAAGGTCCAGCCGCCCAGGGTCCTGCCGTGCAGAGCGACGTACCACCCCGCAGCGTTGGGGTCGCTGTAGGCACGCAGGGCGAAGTGGACGTGGGCCCCGGTCGTGGAGCCGCCGGCGCAGAGACTGTTGCCCTGGCTGCCCAGGTAGTGACCGGTACCGACGTTGTTGCCGGGCAGCCACTGGTAGTTCTCCAAGTGGTAGTAGTCGGTGGAGTAACCGTTGTCGTGGATCACTCGCGTCCACCCGGTGCACAGGCTGTAGGCGTAACCGCCACGGGCCGCACGCACGGCGCCGTCACCGCCTGCGAAGTCCACCGAGCTGTACGGATGACCGGAGCTGAAGCTGTGCGGTCCGCTGGTCATGATCTGCGACGTACCGATGGCGAAGGGCAGGCCGACCCCGGTGTAGGCGGCGGTGGTGACCCCCTCGGGGTCGGTGGCGACCGCGACGGTCTCCCGCTCCTCCTCCGCCAGCAGCGTCGATGAGGCGAGGATCGAGGAGAACTCCTCGGTGCCCTCCAGACCGACCGCCCAGTCGCCTCCCCGGTACTCGGCGGAGAAGAGCCAGGCGTACGGACTCTCGTCCGAGCCCATCGGGGCGGTCACGATGGCGACTCCGAAGGCCGAGTCGCCGGAGGACTCGCGGATGTCGACGCGGACGTCGCGGTCCTGCGCGGCGAGCGTGGAGATCCCGGAACCGCGGAACTCCAGGACATCGGTGATCACCGCATCGGCCAGGACGTCCTCGGCCGAGGCACCCGCGCTCTCTCCGAGGAGGTCCGCGGTAGCGGCGGCGTCAACGGTGATCTCGACGTTGTCGGCCTCGACCAGGGCGGTGTCGGCCGCGACGGGGTGGGCGTTGAGGACGGAGGCGGCCAGGACGGCTGCCGCTGTCACGGTCAGTGTGCTTGCGCATCTGGCACGGGTTCCGGGCCGGAGGCGGAGGGGGGAAGCGGGGGAGGTCAACGGCGCTCCTGAAGGTGGCGAACGGGGGTCAACACGAAAGCACAAAGGTTTGATCGTGCGTCTACCGCAGAGTAACCAGCCGGTGACACTTGGACAAGGGGTGGAAGCGGCCTCTACTGGCGGAACGCGGTACCCGTGAACCCCGCTCCACGTCTTCGCGCCCCCGCGGTGCGCGCTCGACGGGGCCCCGTTCCCCAGGAGGGGGAACGGGGCCCGGCAGCACGGGGTCGCCGCTGCGTCAGCGTGCGCCTGAGCCCCTCCTCTCCAGGCCGAGGAGGAACTGCTTGCGCTCCAGGCCGCCCGCGTAGCCGGTCAGTGAGCCGTTCGCACCGATCACCCGGTGGCACGGCACGATGATGCTGACCGGGTTGCGTCCGTTGGCCATCCCCACCGCGCGGGAGGCCGTCGGCCTCCCCAGCTCCGCGGCGAGTTCCCCGTAGCTCGCCGTCTCCCCGTACGGAACCGTGGTCAGAGCCGCCCACACGTTCAGCTGCCACTCTGTCCCCGCCGGCGCCAGCGGCAGGTCGAACTCGCTCAGCTCCCCCGCGAAGTACGCCTCCAGCTGCCGTACCGCCTCGGTGAACGGCCCCGGATCGAAGACCCACCCCTCCGAGGAACTCCGGGGCCTGCCGTCCTTGCCCGGAGTGCGCACACCGCCCAGCGCCTCGCCGTCGCCGAACAGGGTCAGCTCTCCCACCGGCGAGTCCATCGTCGTGTACCGGGTCGGTCCGGGCAGGGGGGTGCGGAACTCCGCCGTCGTCCTCCTTCGCGGGGCCTGCGGCTCCACCTCCAGCGGCAGCATTCCCTCATCTGTGCTCATGCCAGTTCCTCTCCTGTCTCCACCAGTGACGCCCACAGCAGGTGTGTGGCGTAGGACCGCCACGGGCTCCACGCCAGGGCGTCCCGCGCGGCGGCCGCCGGCGTCGCCCTCCTGCCCTTGCTCTCCAGGGCCGACCGGACACCGAGATCCCCGTGCAGGAACACGTCTGGATCACCCAGGCCCCGCATCCGCACGTAACCCGCCGTCCACGGACCGATGCCGCGCAGCTCCACCAGGCGCCGCTCCGCCTCGTCCCGGTCGCATCCCGGACCCAGGTCGATCCGGCCCGAGGCGATCGCCTCGGCCAGTCCCGACAGGGCCCTCCCCCTCGCGACGGGGAGGGAGAACTCCGCCGGGTCGGCGTCGGCCAGTACGTCCGGGGAGGGGAACAGGTGAGTCAGCCCGCCGCCCGGTGACTCCAGGCCGGGTTTCAGGGGCTCGCCGAACCGCTCCACCAGCCGTCCCGCCAACGTGCGGGCGGCGCGCACCGACACCTGCTGCCCCAGTACGGCCCGGACAGCCAGTTCCGCGGGATCCATGTGACCTGGAGAGCGCATCCCCGGGTGGGCGGCCGCCACCGGCCCCAGCAACGGATCCCCGTCCAGAGCCTCGGCGACCGCGCGCGGATCGGCGTCCAGGTCGAGCAGCCCGCGGCAGCGGCGCACCGCGCTGGCCAGGTCGCGCGGCTCCGAAAGGTGTAGACGGCACAACACGTGCCCGGGCCTGGCCCCCGCCGACAACTCCACGACCCCGGGGCCGTGCGTCAGCGGAAGCGTCCTGCGATAGACCCCGTCACGGTACTCCTCCACGCCGGGCACCGCCCGGTCTCCGAGAAACCGCAGCATCGGCGCCAGAGCGACCGGCTCCCGGTAGGGCAGCCGCAACGTGATCGTCCCCGGCTCCCTGCGCCCAGCGGCCGGTGCGCGCCCCATGGCGCGCATCTCGGTGGGGGAGCGGTCGAACACCGCCCGCATCGTCTCGTTGAACTGGCGCACACTCGCGAACCCGGACGCGAAGGCCACGTCCGCCATCGGCATGTCCGTGGTCTCCACAAGCACCCGCGCGGTCTGCGCGCGCTCAGTGCGGGCCAGGGCCAGCGGCCCCGCGCCGACCTCAGCTGACAGCAGCCGGTTGAGCTGGCGTTCGCTGTAGCCGAGGGCGGCGGCCAGGGCGCCGACACCGCCCCGGTCCACGGCGCCGTCCTGAATGAGTCGCATCGCGCGACCCACCGCGTCGGCTCGCAGGTTCCACTCCGGAGAGCCCGGGGTCAGGTCGGGACGGCACCGCTTACAAGCACGGAACCCCGATTCCTGCGCGGCCGCGGCGGTGGGGAAGAACCGGGTGTTGGCCCGTTTCGGGGTGACGGCCGGGCAGCTCGGACGGCAGTAGATGCCGGTGGTGCGCACGGCCGTGTAGAAGGCCCCGTCGAAGCGGGCGTCCCTGCTGTGCACGGCGCGGTAGCGCTGGTCGTCGTCCATCACGACATCCATGTTCGCCGATGGGACGCACCAGAAGCTGGCGGTTTTCGGACATCGACTCCGAAGGGGTCAGGTGGCCCCGTTCTCCGGGGACGAGCGGCTTTCCGACCCGTGCTCCCCGTTGCCGGGCACGTCCTTCGCGGTCCCGCCGTGTTCGAGGAGGTACTGCACGTAGAACGGGCGTAGCGCCTCCTGGACCTCGGGGTCGGTCTCGGCGGCCAGCGCCTCGTAGACGAAGCCGGACAGTTGGGCGACGCTCGCCTCGCTGGCCTCCTCGTTGCCCGCGGCCGCCTCGGCGGCCGGGATCAGTCCGAGGAGTCGCCAGAAGAAGCGCAGGTCCCATCGCCGCTGCGCCAGTTCGATGGCGCGCTCCCGCAGGTTCTCTGTGCTGATCTGGTCGAATTCGGTGACATCGTCTCCCATGCTCGGAAGATACCCATCCCCGAGCCCGCCACCCGGTAGTGACCTGCGTTACGCTTCACACGAGTTCATCATCTCCTCCCCGCGCACCGGGGACCTCCCACAAGGAGGACCGGGCGTCCGGGGGAACGTTCGTGAGGGGTTTGCCATGGCCGAGGGCACAGCACGGGTCGTCGTCGCGAAACCGGGACTGGACGGGCACGACCGCGGTGTCAAGATCGTGGCCCGCGTACTGCGCGACGCCGGGGTGGAGGTCATCTACACGGGTCTGCGCCAGACCCCCGAGATGATCGTGGCCGCGGCCCTACAGGAGGACGCCGACGCGATCGGGCTCTCCGTGCTCTCGGGGGCCCACATGACCATGTTCTCCCGGGTGATGGAGCTGCTGAAGGAGAACGGCGCCGAGGACATCCGGGTGTTCGGGGGCGGGATCATCCCCGATTCCGACATCGCCGAGCTCGAACGCATGGGCGTGGCCAAGATCTTCACGCCGGGTGCTCCGACCGCGGACATCGCCGACTGGGTGCGTGAGAACGTCCGTCCGGCGCACGCTGCCTGACCGGAACCCCGCCCCGGAATCGGTGCGTGATGTTGGTCGCATCCACCGAAGAGTCCCGCCACGGGCGAAAAGGCGCCTTGTGGTGTTATCCACCGTGTCCCTCGTCACAGATTCTCCCACGCGGGAACTCCGGCGATGCCTCATGAGCGGCTTTTGGAGTGCCACGGGGCCGGCCGACACGGCCCCGGTGTCCGGTTGTCGGATTTCGGGCGACTAAGCTTTGCGCATGTCGCGGGTGGCAACGCCGCGGCGATCTCGATCTAGCGGCTCAGCCCACCGGGCTTTGCGTCGTGTGACACGTGTCAGCGGATCACAGCCGATCAGGACGAGGCCACCCCGGTAGACATCCTGAGCCAGCGAGTTACAAGGACGGACCCTCGTGGACCTGTTCGAATACCAGGCGAAGCAACTCTTCGCAGAGTACGGGGTCCCCGTACCCCAGGGAAAGGTGGCGAGCACGGCCGCTGAGGCGCGTGCCATCGCTGATGAGTTCGCCGCCGCAGACAAGCCCCGCGTCGTCGTCAAGGCGCAGGTCAAGACCGGTGGTCGTGGCAAGGCCGGTGGTGTGAAGGTCGCCGATGGTCCTGAGGA
>NZ_JBWDTQ010000054.1:0-5537 GCF_056312425.1 Nocardiopsis sp. TRM 82005 | reverse complement strand
AAACCGCCGATTTGGCGGGGTGCGGAACACCTGATAAAGTAAAGACACAACAAAGCGGAAACGCACAACGCTTTCCACGGAAAAGCGACAGACTCACACAGAGTCGAGCTTGTACGGGATGAGCGGTTGTTTCTTGAGAACTCAACAGCGCGTGTTTGATTTACTTTAAGCCATGTTTGTTTTGGCCCCACCACAACGACCACAGGTCGTGTGGAGGGTTCCTTTGATTAACCACGCAAGTGGTTGGTCAGGATTTCTTCTAGGTTTACCCGCCCCGGCAGCGCCCCTGGTGCGCCAGGCGGGTAGTAGGACCTTTATGGAGAGTTTGATCCTGGCTCAGGACGAACGCTGGCGGCGTGCTTAACACATGCAAGTCGAGCGGTAAGGCCCTTCGGGGTACACGAGCGGCGAACGGGTGAGTAACACGTGAGTAACCTGCCCCTGACTCCGGGATAAGCGGTGGAAACGCCGTCTAATACCGGATACGACTCCGAGTCTCCTGGCTCGGGGTGGAAAGTTTTCTCGGTCAGGGATGGACTCGCGGCCTATCAGCTTGTTGGTGGGGTAACAGCCTACCAAGGCGATTACGGGTAGCCGGCCTGAGAGGGCGACCGGCCACACTGGGACTGAGACACGGCCCAGACTCCTACGGGAGGCAGCAGTGGGGAATATTGCGCAATGGGCGAAAGCCTGACGCAGCGACGCCGCGTGGGGGATGACGGCCTTCGGGTTGTAAACCTCTTTTACCACCAACGCAGGCCCGGGGTTCTCTCCGGGTTGACGGTAGGTGGGGAATAAGGACCGGCTAACTACGTGCCAGCAGCCGCGGTAATACGTAGGGTCCGAGCGTTGTCCGGAATTATTGGGCGTAAAGAGCTCGTAGGCGGCGTGTCGCGTCTGCTGTGAAAGACCGGGGCTTAACCCCGGTTCTGCAGTGGATACGGGCATGCTAGAGGTAGGTAGGGGAGACTGGAATTCCTGGTGTAGCGGTGAAATGCGCAGATATCAGGAGGAACACCGGTGGCGAAGGCGGGTCTCTGGGCCTTACCTGACGCTGAGGAGCGAAAGCATGGGGAGCGAACAGGATTAGATACCCTGGTAGTCCATGCCGTAAACGTTGGGCGCTAGGTGTGGGGACTTTCCACGGTTTCCGCGCCGTAGCTAACGCATTAAGCGCCCCGCCTGGGGAGTACGGCCGCAAGGCTAAAACTCAAAGGAATTGACGGGGGCCCGCACAAGCGGCGGAGCATGTTGCTTAATTCGACGCAACGCGAAGAACCTTACCAAGGTTTGACATCACCCGTGGACCTGCAGAGATGTGGGGTCATTTAGTTGGCGGGTGACAGGTGGTGCATGGCTGTCGTCAGCTCGTGTCGTGAGATGTTGGGTTAAGTCCCGCAACGAGCGCAACCCTTATTCCATGTTGCCAGCACGTGATGGTGGGGACTCATGGGAGACTGCCGGGGTCAACTCGGAGGAAGGTGGGGATGACGTCAAGTCATCATGCCCCTTATGTCTTGGGCTGCAAACATGCTACAATGGCCGGTACAATGGGCGTGCGATACCGCAAGGTGGAGCGAATCCCTAAAAGCCGGTCTCAGTTCGGATTGGGGTCTGCAACTCGACCCCATGAAGGTGGAGTCGCTAGTAATCGCGGATCAGCAACGCCGCGGTGAATACGTTCCCGGGCCTTGTACACACCGCCCGTCACGTCATGAAAGTCGGCAACACCCGAAACTTGCGGCCTAACCCTTCGGGGAGGGAGTGAGTGAAGGTGGGGCTGGCGATTGGGACGAAGTCGTAACAAGGTAGCCGTACCGGAAGGTGCGGCTGGATCACCTCCTTTCTAAGGAGTCTGTGATAGGTCAGCTTTTTCCTATGGCTGACCGGACTCGAAAGTGGACCCGGCATCCTTGAGTGGATGTTTGGGATGGCTGGAGTGAATCGGACTTGACCCCTGGTGTCTAGAAGCGCTGGGGGGCGCGCTGTTGGGTGTCTGAGGAAGCAACCCTGCCCCGGTTTCGGGTGTGGGTGTTGGTTCCCGCGGACCGCCTCTGAGAACTCTCAGGGCCTGCTGCTCCCGTCAGGGGGCGTGTGGGTGTGAGTGGTGTCGGGGTGTGCGGTTGGTGTTTTGATTTGTGAATAGTGTGCGCGAGCATCTTATTATCTGTAGTGGCCAAGTGATAGTGGCACACGGTGGATGCCTTGGCACCAGGCGCCGATGAAGGACGTGGGAGGCCGCGATAGGCCACGGGGAGCTGTCAACCGAGCTGTGATCCGTGGGTGTCCGAATGGGGAAACCTAGCCCGAGTTGTGTCGGGTTGCCGCTGTCTGAATGTATAGGGCAGTTGGTGGTGACGCGGGGAAGTGAAACATCTCAGTACCCGTAGGAAGAGTAAACAACAGTGATTCCCCTAGTAGTGGTGAGCGAACGGGGATGAGGCTAAACCGCATGCGTGTGAGAGACGGCAGTCGTTGCGTGTGCGGGGTTGTGGGGTGCACCTGTCCGGGTCTGCCGATCTGGAGCGCTGAGTGATTCTTTTAGCTGAAGCCGTTGGGAAGCGGTACCGGAGTGGGTGAGAGTCCCGTAGGTGAAGGAAGAGTCTAGGTGTTGGGTGTGTTCCCGAGTAGCGCGGAGCCCGTGAAAGTCCGTGTGAATCTGGCAGGACCACCTGCTAAGCCAAAATACGTCCTGGTGACCGATAGTGCACTAGTACCGTGAGGGAAAGGTGAAAAGTGCCCCGGTGAGGGGTCGTGAAATAGTACCTGAAACCGTGTGCTGTCAAGCCGTCAGAGCTGAAGCGTGTCTTTGGTGATGGCGTGCCTTTTGAAGAATGAGCCTGCGAGTCATGGTGTGTGGCGAGGTTAACCCGGGTGGGGTAGCCGTAGGGAAACCGAGTCTGAAGAGGGCGTTTGAGTCGCATGCTGTGGACCCGAAGCGGAGTGATCTACCCATGTCCAGGGTGAAGCGGGGGTAAGACCTCGTGGAGGCCCGAACCCACCAGGGTTGAAAACCTGGGGGATGAGGTGTGGGTAGGGGTGAAAGGCCAATCAAACTCCGTGATAGCTGGTTCTCCCCGAAATGCATTTAGGTGCAGCGTCACGTGTTTCTTGCTGGAGGTAGAGCTACTGTTTGGCTGATGGGCCCTACAAGGTTACTGACGTCAGACAAACTCCGAATGCCGGTGAAGTGAAGCGTGGCAGTGAGACTGCGGGGGATAAGCTTCGTAGTCGAGAGGGAAACAGCCCAGATCATCAGCTAAGGCCCCTAAGCGTGTGCTAAGTGGGAAAGGTTGTGGAGTTGCTGAGACAACCAGGAGGTTGGCTTAGAAGCAGCCATCCTTTAAAGAGTGCGTAATAGCTCACTGGTCAAGTGGTTCTGCGCCGATAATGTAGCGGGGCTGAAGCACACCGCCGAAGCTGTGGAGCCTGGGATTTTGTCCTGGGTTGGTAGGGGAGCGTCGTGCATCCGGGGAAGCTGCCGAGTGATCGTGTGGTGGAGGGTGTGCGAGTGAGAATGCAGGCATGAGTAGCGAGAGCAGCGTGAGAAACGTTGCCGCCGATTGACTAAGGGTTCCTGGGGCAGGTTAATCCGCCCAGGGTGAGTCTGGACCTAAGGCGAGGCCGACAGGCGTAGTCGATGGAGAACGGGTTGATATTCCCGTACCCGTGCATGAGCGTCCATGCTGAATCAGGTGATGCTAACCACGCTGGTGTTCTTGGGTCCCTTCGGGGAGCCTTGAATGGCTGGTCTGGGAACCGATCTTGTAGTAGGCAAGTGATGGGGTGACGCAGGAGGGTAGCTCTACCCGGCGGTGGTTGTCCGGGGGTAAGCGTGTAGGCCGGTGTGTTGGTAAATCCGCGCATCGTGTGGCTGAGACGTGATGCCGAGCCGTTTTTGGTGAAGTGAGTGATCCCATGCTGTCGAGAAAAGCCTCTAGCGAGTTCGTGTGTGGCCAGTACCCTAAACCGACGCAGGTGGTCAGGTAGAGAATACCGAGGCGTTCGGGTGAACCATGGTTAAGGAACTCGGCAAATTGTCCCCGTAACTTTGGGAGAAGGGGAGCCCTGTCTGGTGAAGGCCTTCGCGGCTGGAGCTGGGTGGGGTCGCAGATAGCGGGGGGAAGCGACTGTTTATTAAAAACACAGGTCCGTGCGAAGTCGTAAGACGCTGTATACGGACTGACGCCTGCCCGGTGCTGGAACGTTAAGAGGACTGGTTAGTAGGGGTTTTGCTCCTGCGAAGCTAGGAATCTAAGCGCCAGTAAACGGCGGTGGTAACTATAACCATCCTAAGGTAGCGAAATTCCTTGTCGGGTAAGTTCCGACCTGCACGAATGGCGTAACGACTTCCCCACTGTCTCAACCATGGGCCCGGTGAAATTGCACTACGAGTAAAGATGCTCGTTTCGCGCAGCAGGACGGAAAGACCCCGGGACCTTCACTATAGCTTGACATTGGTGTTTGGGATGGTTTGTGTAGGATAGGTGGGAGCCGGTGAAGCTATCACGCTAGTGGTGGTGGAGGCGTTGGTGAAATACCACTCTGACTGTTTCGGGCATCTAACTTTGGGCCGTGATCCGGTTCGAGGACAGTGTCTGGTGGGTAGTTTAACTGGGGCGGTTGCCTCCTAAAGAGTAACGGAGGCGCCCAAAGGTTCCCTCAGCCTGGTTGGTAATCAGGTGTTGAGTGTAAGTGCACAAGGGAGCTTGACTGTGAGACGGACGTGTCGAGCAGGAGCGAAAGCTGGGACTAGTGATCCGGCACCGGCGTGTGGAAGCGGTGTCGCTCAACGGCTAAAAGGTACCCCGGGGATAACAGGCTGATCTTCCCCAAGAGTCCATATCGACGGGATGGTTTGGCACCTCGATGTCGGCTCGTCGCATCCTGGGGCTGGAGTTGGTCCCAAGGGTTGGGCTGTTCGCCCATTAAAGCGGCACGCGAGCTGGGTTTAGAACGTCGTGAGACAGTTCGGTCCCTATCCGCTGTGCGCGTTGGAGACTTGAGAAGGGCTGTCCCTAGTACGAGAGGACCGGGACGGACGAACCTCTGGTGTGCCAGTTGTTCTGCCAAGGGCATGGCTGGTTTGCTACGTTCGGGAGGGATAACCGCTGAAAGCATCTAAGCGGGAAGTCTGCTTCGAGATGAGGTCTCCTGCCTCCTTTGAGAGGGTAAGGCTCCCTGTAGACGACGGGGTTGATAGGCCGGGTGTGGAAGCCTTGTGAGGGGTGGAGCTGACCGGTACTAATAGGCCGAGGGCTTGTCCGCTGCAGATAATTGGATGTTCGCGCACGCTTGTTCACGGATTTTGCTCGTGGCTGTTGTTCCCTCGTGTGGGGTTGAGCGGTGGTTGCGGGTTGTGGTTTCCGTGGTGGTTATTGCTGGAGGGTCACACCCGGTCTCTTTCCGAACCCGGTCGTTAAGTCTCTTTGCGCTGATGGTACTGCCCTGTGGTGGGGTGGGAGAGTAGGTTGCTGCCACGGTTTTTCTTAAGGAGGGGAAGGGCTCTTTCGGGGTTCTTCTCCTCCTTTTTTGTG
>NZ_JBWDTQ010000053.1:0-9110 GCF_056312425.1 Nocardiopsis sp. TRM 82005 | reverse complement strand
TGGCCACCGCTTTGTCCTACTCCCAGCAGAAGAAGTCAACGGGTCTGCTCCTCGACTAGACCATGACCGGACACCGGGCGTACGGAGTTAACCGCATCCAGATCTTCAGTGCCTTTCCCCTCTCATGAGTCCCTTGCGTATTCGGAGAAGGATCGATACAGGAAGAGATCTTTGGCGTGGTGCTGCGTGAAAGGCGAAGAGCTGGGGGAGCCTGGAGCGGCGCCCCGCCGCAGGGGAGTAGGGCGTGCAGATGGCGAGCGTCCCAGGGAGTTGGGGAAGCGTGCAGCAGACCCCGGCCGTGCGTCCCGGGGGTAGAGCTTCCAGCGGCGCTTCGCCGCAGGGGGCGGGCCACCGCTCCAGGTTTCCCCAACCCCCTGGGGCGGGGCACCCCTGTGCACGGGGGCACACTGAAAACCCAACTTCAGGAAGTTCAACTTCAGGATTAGGGTCAGCGGTCAACACGGTCCAGGCACCTGCAAGAACTCGAGTCTGACCGCTGTGTTCGGTCTCTTCCGTCATTCCAGACACAAACGTCCCAACCGAAAAGCAGGCGAGTTTTGGGAGGGCCTCCAGGGGAGAGACAAACACACAGGAGGTATCCCCCCATGGAGACCGGAACCATCGCCGTCGCCCTGGTCGCCTTAGCGGTAATCGCCCTCGCCGTAGGAACAGCGATCGCCGCGCGTTCCACTCTCCTCCCGGCCTGGCGCACCGCCCGGCTCAGAAGACACTTCGGTACCGAATACGACCACGCCGTCCAGGCTCACGAAGACGCGGCGGCCGCCGAGCGCGACCTGTCCGCACGGCTCCGCCGCCGCGAGGGCACCGAACTCCGCGAGCTCACCGTTCAGGAACGCGAGGCGCACGCCGGCACCTGGTCCGCGATCCAGCAGGTCTTCGTGGACGACCCCGGACGCGCCGTTCAGGACGCCCGCGGCCTGGTGGGCACGATCATGGCGGATCTGGGCTACCCCGACCCTTCGCCTGACGAGGGCTTCGAGCGGCGGCTCAAGGACCTGTCGGTGGACCTTCCCACCGCGGTCGCCGAGGTGCGCCGCATGCGGGAGGCCCCACACCCCACCGAGCCGGACCACCCACGCACCGAGCACCTGCGCGAAGTGCTGGTGGCCCACCGCGGCCTGGTGGACGCCCTTCTGGGCGGACTATCGGCGGCCAACGCCGCGGCGGCGGAGGAACACGTGGTGAAGCAGCAGGAGAGGGAACCGGGAGGAGGACGGTGAGCGACTCCGGCGACACCGCTGGACACAGGGATCCGGGACCGCGCAGAGTCCGGTGGACCCTGCGCGCGCAGGACCGGGAAATCCTGCGGGGACGGCGAACCCGGGGCACCGCCCCACGGCAGCCGTTCGGACGCGAAGAGGACGGGAGAGGGAGTGAGGAGACGCAGATGACCGGACCCAGCCGGAAGAGGACCCCGGAAAAGCCCGGGCCGGAGACAGCCGAGGCGGCCGTTCCCGGGGCAGGCGCCGGCGCCGCCAGGACGAGTGAACGCAAGGAACCGGCGAAGCGGACCGCGCCGAGACGGGTACCCGGGCAGCGGACCGCCGCGGACCGCTCGGGACAGCCGTGGCTGCCCCGGCCGCGCGGGATGGACCCTGACGGGGTACGGCAGCGCTGGAGCGGAGCACAGGGCGGGTTCGTCGACGACCCGCAGCAGTCCGTGCGCGAGGCGGACGCGCTGGCGGCGGAGGTCGCCGACGCCGTGGTCTCCGCGATCGAGGAACGCCGCTCCACGCTCCGCTCCGCCTGGAACGACGGCGAAGGCACCGACACCGAATCGCTCCGTCTCACCCTGCGCGACTACCGCTCCTTCGTCAAAGGCCTGATCGGCGACACCACCTGACCGCGATCGCCCGGGGCTCGGTCGCACGAGGCCTCCGGGCGGCCCCCGCACCCTTCGGGACCGGGCGCGCTCCCTGGTATGTCACAGCACACGGCCTCTCGGCGACATGAGAACGAGGTCCAGCGGGCATCAAGATGAGCAGGCGTGCGCACAGATTTCCGTTGAGCGGAAGGGGGCCGTCATGGGCGACAGCGTCGCACACAAACTCATCACCTCCCACCTGGTCTCCGGGGAGATGGCACCCGGGGCCGAGATCGGGATCAGGGTCGACCAGACCCTCACACAGGACGCCACCGGCACCCTGGTCATGCAGGAGCTGGAGGCGCTCGGCCTGGACCGGGCACGCACCGAGGTCAGCGTCCAGTACGTGGACCACAACCTTCTGCAAGCTGACGAGAAGAACGCCGACGACCACGTCTTCCTGGAGTCGGCGTGCCGCCGCTTCGGCATCTGGTACTCCAAGCCCGGCAACGGGGTCTCCCATCCCACGCACATGCAGCGCTTCGGCGTGCCGGGAAAGACGATGGTGGGCTCTGACTCCCACACGTGCTCGGCCGGATCACTGGGGATGCTCGCGATCGGGGTCGGCGGGTTCGAGGCCGCCACGGCCATCGCCGGCAGGCCGCTCTACGTCCGCATGCCCGAGATCTGGGGCGTGCGGCTGACCGGGGAGCTCCCGCCGTGGACCTCCGCCAAGGACGTCATCCTGGAGATGCTGCGCCGACACGGGGTCAAGGGCGGGGTGAACCGCGTCATCGAGTACCACGGCCCCGGCCTGGACTCCCTCGGCGCGATGGACCGGCACGTCATCGCGAATATGGGCGCGGAGCTCGGCGCCACCACCACGGTGTTCCCCTCCGACGGAGCCGTGCGCGACTTCCTGCGCAAGGAGGGGCGAGAGGGCGACTTCACCGAACTGCTCGCCGACGAGGACGCGCACTACGACGTGACCGAGGAGATCGATCTGTCGGAGATCGAACCGCTGATCGCCAGCCCCTCATCACCGGGCAACGTCGTCCCGGTGCGCGAGGTCGCCGGGACCGATATCGGCCAGGTCGTCATCGGTTCGTCGGCCAACCCGGGGCTACGCGACTTCGCCGTGGCCGCGGCCATCGTGCGGGGACGCCAGACCGACACCTCGGTGAGCTTCGACGTGAACCCGTCCTCACGCCAGATCCTCACCGACCTCACCCGTATGGGGGCGGTCACCGACCTGATCACCGCGGGCGCCCGCATCCACCAGTCCGGGTGCCTCGGCTGCATCGGCATGGGACAGGCGCCCGCCTCCGGACAGAACTCCCTGCGCACGTTCCCCCGGAACTTCCCGGGACGCTCGGGGACGGCCGACGACGCGGTATGGCTGTGCTCGCCGGAGACCGCAGCGGCCTCCGCGCTCACCGGAACCATCACCGACCCCCGCGACCTGGCCGAGAAGCTCGACCTGCCGGTCCCGGACCTGCGCCTGCCCGACCGGCACAGTGTCAACACCCGCATGCTCACACCGCCGCCCGAGCCCGGGGAAGAGCGCGCCGAGCTGGTGAAGGGGCCCAACATCTCGTCCCTGCCGGACTTTCCGCCGCTACCGGACCGGATCAGCGCCCCCGTGCTACTGAAGGTCGGCGACGACGTCTCCACCGACGAGATCTCGCCCGCTGGAGCGGCAGCGCTTCCCTACCGCTCCAACGTGCCCAAGCTCGCAGAGTTCACCTTCACACGCATCGACGAGAACTATCCGAAGCGCGCGATGGAGACCACCGACGGCACGGGCCACATCATCGTCGGCGGGGAGAACTACGGGCAGGGGTCCTCACGCGAGCACGCAGCCATCACCCCCCGCTACCTGGGTCTGCGTGCGGTGGTGGCCAAGTCCTTCGCGCGCATCCACTGGCAGAACCTGGCCAACTTCGGAGTCCTGGCCCTGGAGTTCACCGACCCCGGCGACCACGACCGGATCGGCGCCGGAGACGTCCTGGTACTGGAGGACCTTCCCGCCGCCCTACGAGGGGCACGGGAGCTGACCCTGCACAACGAGACCAGAGGGGAGGACTACCGGCTGCGTCACAGTCTTTCCGAACGCCAGATCGAGGCCGTCCTGGCGGGCGGGCAGATCCCGCTACTGGCCCGGGAACTGTGAGGGCCCGTACGCCGTCCCGTTCGGGCCCGGGCACAAGGAAGTGAGACGCGATGGAGTTCGTCCTGGTGCATGGCACGACACAGTCTCCTGAGGGCTGGGACCCGCTGCGCGAGTCCCTCGCGCGACGCGCACACCGCAGCGTGACGGTGGACCTGCCCACCGACCAACCGGAGTTCACCGTCGAGGACTACGCGCGGTCGGCGTCCGACCAGCTCGGGGAACAGGTGCATCACCCGGTCGTCGTGGCGCACTCCGGTTCGGGCGCGGTGCTTCCGGCGATCGCCGACGCCGTCGGGGCGGCTGCCATGGTGTGGCTGGCCGCCTACATCCCCGACTTCGTCGGAGGCAGGAGCCTGATCGAGGAGATCCAGGAGGATCCCACGGCACTGTTCAACCCTGACTGGATCGGCGTCAACCCCGTCACCGACCACCAGGCCGCGCGCGGGTTCCTGTTCCACGACTGCGCGGAGGAGACGCGGGAGTGGGCGCTGGGCACCCTGCGTGAGTTCGCCCCCGTGCTCGTCTACGGCCACGGTCCCGTGCCCGAACGGCCCGGCGTCGAATCGACCTTCGTCCTGCCGACCGCCGACCGGACCCTGCGTCCCGAGTGGATGCGCCAGGCCGCCGAGCAACGCCTGGGCGTCCGACCAAGGGAAATCGACGCCGGACACTGTCTCCACGTCTGCCGGCCTGAGGCGACGGCCGACATCCTCCACGGTCTCCGACCCGGCGCGCCGGCCTGAAACCGTGGTCGGCCTCCCGGGAACAGTGCTTCCCCGCCCCACCCGGCACCCGTGTGCGCGCACCGGCGCCGCAGGAGGGGGAGACTGGGAGCACACACGCGTGTGACGTGGGGAATATCCCCCCAGCCCCTCCCGTTACAGACAGCACAGGTCAGTGCGGTCGTAAGTGTCCCCGGGCGCCACACAGAGCCTTCGCGGAATACCGCGCCCACGGGCGGCAGGAGCCGCGTTGTGCGAACCGCCGAGAGGTGACCGCCGCACCGGCCTGACATTCCCCACGGCCCCGCCGAGCGACAGCTCGGCGGGGCCTTTCTGCGTCCCGGACCGGGCGGGACTTCGGCGGGACCGGGCCGTCCAGCATCCGCCGCGTGCGCGCCGGAGCTGTGATCTGTCGACCGGACGAGGATTGACGAGGCCGCAACGCCGGGTATACGGCTGGCAAAACTTTTCCCGGCCGGAGGAGGTACGGAAAATGGGTGTCGAGCGGGTTCGCGAGTTCCTCATCGGCTCGGACAGTGACTCGGAACCGGGTGCTTCACCCCCGGACGCATCGTTGACCGGGGACACTCCGTCCCCGCCGGTGCCACACACCGCGCCCTGACCGGCTCCCCCTGGGCCCACCCGCCACTCCCGAAACAGGAACGCATGATCGTCATCGGGTTGTCCTCCGGTACCTCGGCCGACGGAATCGACGTGGCCGCCGCGCGCATCGACCTGGACGGGCCGCTCGTGCGCCTGGCTCCGCTGGGTCACCGCACCACGCCCTATCCGGCTGACCTCCGGGAGGAGATCCGTGGCGCCCTTCCTCCGGCACCGACGACGCTGGAGGCCGTGTGCCGGATCGACACCCGCATAGGCCGGGAGTTCGCTGAGGCGGCACGCCTGGGGATCGACGAGTTCGCCGGGGGCCGGGCCGATCTGGTCGCCTCGCACGGCCAGACCCTGTTCCACTGGGCCAGCGGCGCCACGGTGAACGGGACCTTGCAGCTCGGCCAGCCCGCATGGATCGCCGAGGCCACGGGCCTGCCCGTGGTCTCGGACCTGCGGGTGGCCGACGTGGCAGCGGGCGGCCAGGGAGCGCCCCTGGCCGGTCTGCTGGACACCCTCCTGCTCGGTGGGCGCACGGAACCGGTCGCCGCCCTGAACCTCGGCGGCATCGCCAACGTCACGGTCGTTCGGGGCGGGGATCCGCCGGAGGCCTTCGACACCGGTCCGGGCAACGCCCTGCTCGACGCGGCGACGCGCCGGGTGACCGGCGGTCGCGCCGACTTCGACACGGACGGGGCGCTTGCCCGCTCCGGCCGGCCCGACCCCGCCCTGCTGGAGCACCTGCTCGCCGAGGAGCCGTACTACCGTATGGCCCCGCCGAAGTCCACCGGGGTGGAACTGTTCGGCTCCGACTACCTCGACGCCGCACTGCGGCACGTCGGCACACCGTGTGACGGTGACCTGCTGGCCACCCTGGTGGAACTCACCGCCACCACCGTCGCGGAGGCGCTGCGTCCTTACGGTGTGGCCGAGGTACTCGCCTCCGGCGGCGGGGTGCGGAACCCGGCCCTGGTGGAGCGGCTCGCCGCCCGGGTCTATCCGGCCCGGCTCGGCAGGTCCGAGGACCTCGGGCTGGACGGCGACGCGAAGGAGGCCTACCTGTTCGCGCTGATCGGTTTCCTCACCTGGCACGGGATTCCCGGGTCCGTGCCGACCTGTACCGGTGCCCGACGGGCGCCGGTGGCGGGACGCATCACCCCCGGAACCGGACCGCTCCGGCTCCCCGAACCGGCGGCCACCGCCCCCCAGCGCCTGCGCGTCGACACGCAGAGCTCCTGAACGACCCGCCCGTGCCCCCCACACCCCGCACCCCCCGGAGGCCCGCAGTGCAACCCATCGATCTCGTGGTCATCGTGGTGTACCTGCTGTGTTCGGCATGGCTCGGCCTGAAGCTGTCCGGCCGACAGCGTGACGCGAAGGACTACTTCATCGGCAGCCGACAGCTGCCCTGGTGGGCGGTGTGCCTCTCGGTGGTGGCCACCGAGACCAGCGCCCTGACCGTGATCAGCATCCCCGGTGTGGCCTACCTGGGCAACGTCACGTTCCTGCAAGTGGCGATCGGCTATCTCATCGGGCGGGTGGTCGTCGCCTTCGTGCTGCTGCCCCGCTACTACCGGGGCGAGATGACCACGGCCTACTCCTACCTCGGTGCGCGCTTCGGTCGCGGCATGCAGAGCACGGCATCGGTCGCGTTCCTGTTCACCCGGCTGCTCGCTGACGGGGTACGGCTGTTCGCCGCCGCCATCCCGATGAAGATCGTCCTGGACTCCTACGGGCTGGAACTGTCCTACTTCGCGATCATCGCGCTGCTCGGGGCCGTCACGGTCCTCTACACCCTCATCGGCGGAATCAGGGCCGTGGTCTGGGTCGATGTGTTGCAGATGGGGCTGTACGTGGTCGGCGGTGTCGCCGCGCTGATCGTCATCACGGCCAGCCTCGACGTGAACTTCCTCGCGGTCGCGGCCGACGCGGGCAAGACCCAGTTCCTCGACCTCACGTCGAATCCGATCTCGGCACCGTACGCGACGGTCACGGCGGTGCTGGGCGGTGCCCTGCTGTCCACCGCCTCCCACGGCGCCGACCAGATCATCGTGCAGCGGCTGCTGGGCTGCCGCAGCCTGCGCGACGCCCAGAAGGCGGTGGTCGGCAGTGCCGTCGTGGTGTTCTTCCAGTTCGCCCTGTTCCTCACCGTGGGCCTGGCGCTGTACTCCTACTTCGACGGTGCCTCGGTGGACCGGCTCGGGCTCGCCAACTCCGACGAGCTCTTCCCGACCTTCATCGTCGAGGGCCTGCCCGTCGGGCTGTCGGGCCTGCTGCTCGCCGGGATCATGGCTTCGGCGATGAGCACCCTCTCGTCGTCGCTGTCGGCGCTGTCGTCCTCGACCATGGCGGACCTGTACGAGCGGTTCGCCCGCCGGACGCTCACCGGCGCCCAGGGGCTGCGGCTCGGCCGGCTGTTCACCCTCGGCTGGGGGCTGGTGTTCGTCGGGGCGGCGGCGATGTTCACCGGTACGGACAACCCCGTCGTCGAACTGGGACTGTCCGTGGCGAGTCTGACCTACGGCGGCCTGCTCGGTGCGTTCTTCCTGGGGCTGTGGGTCCGCAGGGCGCGTCAGACCGACGCCGTGATCGCCTTCGCCGCCGCTGTGGTGACCATGGTCTGGCTGTTCCTCTTCGAGCCGGAGCTGGTCGGATTCACCTGGTACACGGCCATCGGCACGTCCATCGTGCTCGGGCTGGGCTACCTGTTGTCGCTCCGGCACCGCGACGATGCGCCCGGGGCCGGGGCCGGCGGCGTGCCCGCACCGGTCGGCGAGGAGGAGCGCTCCTGAAGACGGGCCCGGTCCGTCCCCCGGGGGACGGACCGGGCCCGTCTTCCCGCCTCCCCCACCGTGTCCCGGGCAGGCCCTCTGCCGAGGTATGGACTCTTTCGGCGTTCGGGCACGCTACGGTTACGCGACCGGTGGTCGTCAACGAACAGACGAACGGCGTTGGAGTGGAACTAGTGAGAAAGGGTGCCGCGATGCCCGGGGCGCAGCACATGCAGATAGGCGAGGTCGCCGAACGGACCGGTCTGTCCCTGCGCACGATTCGCTACTACGGAGAGGTCGGCCTGGTAGAATCCTCGGCGCGCTCCCGCGGCGGTTTCCGGCTCTACACCGAGACGGACGTGGAGCGGCTGAACCTCATCAAGCGCATGAAGCCTCTGGAGTTCAATCTGGAGGAGACCCGTGAGCTGTTGGAGACCATCGACCAGCTGAACGCGGCAGAGACCGGCCAGGAGGAGCGGGAGGCCCTGACCGAGAGGCTCGACGCCTTCGAGGCGGCCATCGTCGCCCGCTGCCAGACCCTGCGCAAACAGCTGGCGATGGCCGAGGAGTTCGCTGAGAGGCTGCGCGAGCAGCGGACTCGGGACAACGCCACCAGCTGAGGGCGTTCTCCGACGCGGTGACGGCCGAGGCCGTGCGGTGTTCTCCCGGCTCGGAAAGGCCGGGAGCACCCTGTCTGAGCGATATGTGTGAACAACCCAGGTTCCCACCCAAAAAATCACTTTGGGTTATCGCAGTAGAAATGCGCCTGTCATCTTGATTGCAGGGATTCATCAGGAAAAACGCGTGAAAATCCCTTCCTGTGACGGTTGTCTCAGTCGCTCTGC
Organism: Nocardiopsis sp. TRM 82005; assembly: GCF_056312425.1. Classification (NCBI taxonomy): domain Bacteria; kingdom Bacillati; phylum Actinomycetota; class Actinomycetes; order Streptosporangiales; family Nocardiopsidaceae; genus Nocardiopsis; species Nocardiopsis sp. TRM 82005. The sequence goes on along the minus strand of NZ_JBWDTQ010000053.1, from coordinate 165 downwards.
GTGACTCAAACCCTTACGCAAGGGTAAAGTCGGGCCAGGTTGATCTCCGCGACGACTGCGGGATCACTGCTCTCTTCCCGGCCTTGTCCTGACGGGCACGGCCGGGTCCGCGGCGACGAAGCCGCGCTCCGGGGCACCATGCGTGCCGCACCGGAACCCCAGGCG
>NZ_JBWDTQ010000052.1:0-9475 GCF_056312425.1 Nocardiopsis sp. TRM 82005 | reverse complement strand
CAGCGAGGCCGCGGACTGGATGTTGCCCTCGTGGTACTCCCACAACGCGTCGCCCCAGGAGGCCTGGAACCAGCCCTCGGAACTGTGCATGCCCAGCATCGCGCCGGTACCCTCGACCGCCCCGACACCGAAATCCCACACCGCGTCGCCGAAGTCCACCACCCAGCTGCTGTCGGCCTCGGCCGGGGCGCCCCACTCCATGGGTATGCCGGATACGTCGGCGTCCAAACCGTAGACGAACTCCCCTGGTGCCGGTCCGTTCGCGCCGACCTCGGAGCCCTCGACGAACTCGGTGCGTCCGTCGATGCCGATGTTGATCTTGTTGGCGCAGGTGCGTTCGGCCTCGTTGTACTCAGCGGTCAGCGCGGCGGCCTCTTCGATGAGCGCCGTGTTCTTGTCGACGTTCTCGCTCTGGTCGCTGAAGAAGCCGTCGGCCTTGTCCCAGTCCTCGTCGTCCTTGATCTTCTCCAGGAACGCCTCGGCGCGTATGGTCAGGCCGCTCCATCGGGTCTTGAGGCTGCGGACGCTCTCGGCGAAGTCCTCGATGGCCCCGGCCACACGGTCCGTGGCCATCTCGATGACGATGCCGTTGCTGCTGACCGGGGACAGGGCACTGTAGAGGGTCTCGGACTCGGGGGCGGTGTAGCACTCCGAGAGCCCGGCCCAGGAAGAGGTGATGTCCTCACCGCTTCCAGCGACGTTCACTCCGGCACCGCGCAGGTTGCGGGCGAGTTCCTCCAGTTCGAAGGGGCTGGCTTCGGGAACGGCGAACGCCGAAGGGTCGACCTTGCCGTCGCAGTCGATGGGAGGGCCGTCGAACACGGTGGGGGACTCCTGGTGGGGGAGGGACGCGGGGAGAGGGAGATCAGAGGATCATGTTGGGGCCGCCGCCGGTCTGGGGTTCGGGTTCGGGGGCCGAGCCCGCGTTGGACTGGGCGTCCAGGGCCATCTCGTGGTTGCCGTTGACATATGCGGTGGTGGCGTCGCTGGCGCCCGTGATCCCGCTGATGGTCTGGGAGACCATGTCGCCCATGACGCCGAAGTAGTGTCCGGCGAACTCGCCCAGGGCGATGCTGACCGGAACGCTCTTGACGCTGGTGCTGAGGTCGGTCAGGTGCGTCTCGATGTCGCTGATGTGACCTGTCAGGCCCTCGGTGCCCTCCTCGTCGCCGATGTGCGCGGCGGTGCTGGAGAGCACCGCGCCGACATCGGAGGGGCTGATGTTCCAACTGGACACCTGGATCGCTCCTTACGGGGGTCGGGGGGAGTAGGCCTGTTCGGCGTCGGGCCGCGTGAAGTCGTCCCCGCTCCCGCCGGGCCTCACCTTTGGTCCTGGAAAGTGCGCGGAGAGTGGGACTCGTTCTGATTCTGCCGCCACATCAGACATTCCGCCCATGGTGTTTCACCGCCGTGCGCGGTGTGGAAGGGCGTTCCTCCGGCCGTCGGGCGAGCTCAGAGCCGTCGCGGGACGGTTCCGTGCGCAGGTGTGGCCACATCCGGTCCCGGAATGGTGATGTGGGACACGCGGGACGGCGTGGACGTGCCGGGTCCTCGTCACCAGCCGGGGGCATGCCGCGGGGAACCGTCGACCGCGGCGGTGTGCTCTGCCGTTCCTTCGGCCGCCCGTGCCACCGCTGTCACCGCGCCGCACGCGCGGAAGTTCGTCCGCACGCGCGGATGGGGACGGAGCCGGTCGGCTCCGCCCCCATCGGGCGCCAGGGACCAGGGGCACCCCGGGCCGCCAGGGCCACGGGTCGCCGGGGCCTCGGGCTACCCGGCGTGCTGATCGCCGGGAGACCGCCGGTTCCCCCTGGCCCGCTCGGCCTCCGCGTCCATCTCCTGGGCGCGGACCTGGTTCCTGCGGTACTCGTCCTGCCTGACGTCGGGCAGGACGCCCTCGTGCCGCAGGACGGGGTCCTCGCCCTGCGCGGGCTCCTCCTGGTCCACGGGCCGCGTCTCGTCCGTGGGCATCGGCTCCGTCCCCCCGACGGGCCTGACGGTCGCCTCCGACGCCCGCGCGGACCGGCCGGTGCCCACCGACCGGCTGCTCAGGGTGGCCGAGCGCGCCACGCTCCGCAGGAGGGTGATGATCGCGATACCCGCGACCAGGTTGATCACGGCCGTGGCGACCTGGCTCGGCAGCGAGGCGGCCTCGCTGAACGGCGCGACGGCGGCGATCGCGGTGGCCAGGCCCAGGATCCAGCCGAAGAACTTCAGCGCCCTCGGTGCGCTGAGCAGCAGCAGGTGCACCAGGGCCGTGGCCAGCAGGGCGGCGACAGCGGCCATGAGGGCGTACAACGCGGTGCTCGCGTCACCCAGGTTTCCGGCCTCCTCCGGTGCGAGTACCGGGATTCCGAACACTCCGCGGAACACCAGGGTTCCCGCGAAGATCACCAGTGCCGCGACGACGGCCGTGGCCAGACCTCCGGACCACAGCCGCGTGGTGTTGACGGGTCGTTCACTTCCGATCTCGGTCATGCCAGTACCCCCAGATACTGTGCTTCAAGGCAGCCACTACCCCACATATGCCCATGTACTACGGGTGACCGGGAAAACCCGAGTCGTGCCTGGTCAGCCCGCACACATCCACGGGCGCCACCGCCGACCGCCGCGGCCCCGCCCGCGCGTGCCGCCGGCCGTTCCCGGTGCTCGGCGCGTGGAACACTGGAACCATGTCTCACTTCGCGCACGCCCGCGTCGACCTCGACGCGATCTCCGACAACGCGCGGCTGCTCCGGGAGCGCGCCGGCGGTACTCCTCTGATGGGGGTGGTCAAGGCCGACGGTTACGGGCACGGGATGCTCCCCGCCGCGCGCGCCCTGATCGCGGGCGGCGCGACCTGGCTGGGCACGGCCTTCATCCATGAGGCCCTCGAACTGCGCCGGGCCGGGTTCACCCTCCCCCTCCTGGCCTGGATCATCCCGCCCGGCGAGCCGGTCGCGGAGGCCGTCGAGGCCGACGTCGACCTCGGGGTGAGCGACCGCGCGGTCCTGGACACGGTGATCGCCGAGGCCGCGCGCCTGGGCCGCACCGCCCGCGTGCAGCTCAAGGCCGACACCGGCCTGAACCGGGGCGGGGTCAACCCTGCCGACTGGGGCGACCTGGCGGAGGCCGCCGCCCGTGCCGAGGACGAGGGACACCTGCGCGTCTCCGGCGTGTGGTCGCACCTCGCCTGCGCCGACGAGCTCGGCCACCCCTCCATCGCGCTCCAGCTCTCCCGGTTCCACGAGGCGCTGGAGACGGCGGACAAGGCCGGACTGACCCCCGAGGTCCGCCACATCGCCAACTCGGCGGCGCTGCTCACCCTCCCCGAGGCGCGGTTCGACCTCGTCCGCGGCGGGATCGCCAGCTACGGTCTGTGCCCGATCCCGGACTTCCCCGTGCCCGGACTGCGGCCCGCGATGACGCTGCGCTCGCGGATCGCCCTCACCAAGCGCGTCCCGGCTGGCAGCGGCGTCTCCTACGGCCACCGTTACGTCACCGAACGGGAGACCACCCTGGCCCTGGTGCCGCTCGGCTACGCCGACGGCGTCCCCCGCGCCGCCACCAACAAGGGTCCCGTCCTGCTCGGCGGCCGGGCCCGCGTCATCTCGGGAACAGTCTGCATGGACCAGTTCGTTGTGGATATCGACGACGACGAGGTGGAGGCCGGGGAGTACGCGGTGCTGTTCGGCGATCCGGGCGAGCATCCGGCCACCCCGACCGCCGAGGACTGGGCCCGTGTCCTGGACACCATCCCCTACGAGATCGTCACCAGGGTGGGTGTCCGGGTCCCGCGCGAGTACGTCGGCGCCCCCGCCGGGCCGTAGAGCGGTACGCGGGTCCGAACGGACCCCGGCACGGTTCTGACCAATCGCCGAGATCCGGTCACGAGTCCCCTCCGCCCCGCCTAACCTTGGTGAAGGGAACGTTCCGGCGCGCCCTCAACGCCATGAACCGTCAACCACATCCGACACGAGCAGCGAGCCGATGACAGACGCGACAGCAACCACTCCAGGTGTGGCCACCGTCGGTGAGGTCACCGCCGCCACCGACGACGCCATGCGCGTCCTCGGGCGCGACCTCGCCGCCCTCACCCGACCCGGCGACCTGCTGATCCTGTCCGGGCCGCTCGGCGCGGGGAAGACCACCCTCACCCAGGGCCTGGGCGAGGGCCTGGGCGCGCGCGGACGGGTCACCTCCCCGACCTTCGTCATCTCCCGGATCCACCCCTCCCTCACCGGCGGCCCCTCCCTGGTGCACGTGGACGCCTACCGGCTCGGCGGCGCCGAGGAGATCGACGACATCGACCTGGACATGACCCTCCCCGACTCCGTCACCGTGGTCGAGTGGGGCGAGGGCGTGGCCGAAGGGCTGTCCGAGGAGCGGTTGGAGATCCGCATCGAACGGCACCCAGACGACACCCGATCGGTCCACCTGCGCGCCGTCGGCGCCCGCTGGACCGGCACCGACCTGCCCGGCACCGCCGCCGGGCGCGGATAGGCGGTCGCCCGTGCTGCTCCTGGCCTTCGACACCGCCACCCCCGCGGTCACCGCCGCCATCGGTGAGAGCGGCCCCGACGGGGCCTTCACCCTGCGCGCCGGCGCGAGCTCCGTGGACGCCCGCCGCCACGGTGAGCTGCTCAGCCCCACGATCGCGCGGCTCACCGAGGAGGCCGGGACCGCCCTGGCCGACCTCGACCACGTCGCCGTCGGGATCGGCCCCGGGCCCTACACCGGGCTGCGGGTCGGGCTGGCCACCGCGTACGCCCTGGCCGACGCCCTCGGCGTCCCCTGCCACGGGGTCGCCACCCTGGACACCCTGGCCTTCGCCACCGGGCGCACCGAACCCTTCGTCGCCATGACCGACGCCCGCCGCAAGGAGGTGTTCTGGGCGCGCTACGACGATCGCCTCACCCGTGTGGGCGAGGTGCGCGTCGACCGGCCCGCCGAACTGGACACGGGCGGTCTGCCGCTGGTCGGTGACGGCGCGCGCATGTACGCTGACGTGCTCAGCGACGGTTCCGATCCCGTGGAACCGCTGTACCCCGACGCGGCCGCCATGGCTGAACTCGCCCTGCTGCGCCTGCACCGGGGCGAGGAACTGCCCGATCCCAGTCCGCTCTACCTGCGTCGCCCGGACGCGGTGGAGCCCGGCACTCCGAAGAAGGTACGCCAGTGGGTGAAGTGACCGAGGCGACCGGTGCGACCGATGTGCGCCTGCGTGAGATGACCGAAGGCGACGTCCCGGCCGTCATGGCCATCGAGCACGCCCTGTTTCCGCTCGACGCCTGGAGCGAGGAGATGCTCCGCCGCGAGCTGGGCGATCCCACCCGCCACTACGTGGTGGCCGAGTCCGGTGGCACGGTCGTGGGCTACGCCGGACTGAGGTCCGACCCGCCCGAGGGCGACGTGCAGACCATGGCCGTCGTCGAACGGCTCTGGGGGAAGGGCGTGGGCAGCGTACTGCTCACCGAGTTGCTCAGCCAGGCCGAGCGGCGCGGCGCCACCCACGTGTTCCTGGAGGTGCGCTCGGACAACCCGCGCGCCCAGAAGCTCTACGGACGGTTCGGTTTCGTGCAGATCGGTGTGCGGCGCGGCTACTACCAGGGAGCGGACGCGCTCGTCATGCGGTGTGTCGTTGGAGAGGGAAGCCATGAGTGACCGTGACCTGCCCCTGGTCATGGGGATCGAGACGTCCTGCGACGAGACCGGCGTGGCCCTGGTCCGCGGCTGCGAGCTGCTCGGCGACTCCGTCGCCTCCAGCGTCGACCAGCACGTCCGCTTCGGCGGCGTGGTGCCCGAGGTGGCCAGCCGTGCGCACCTGGAGGCGATGACCCCGACCGTCCGGCGGGCCCTGGACCAGGCCGGAGCGGGGCTGTCGGACGTGGACGCGATCGCGGTGACCGCCGGCCCGGGACTCGCCGGAGCCCTGCTCGTGGGCGTGTCCGCGGCCAAGGCCTACGCCATGGCCCTGGGCAAACCGCTCTACGGTGTGAACCACCTGGTGGGCCACGTGGCCGTGGACCAACTGGAGCACGGGCCGCTGCCCAAGCCCGCGATCGCCCTGCTGGTCTCGGGCGGACACACCTCGCTGCTGCTGGTCGACGACCTGGCCACCGAGGTGGTCTCCCTCGGCGACACCGTGGACGACGCCGCCGGTGAGGCCTACGACAAGGTCGCGCGCCTGCTCGAACTGCCCTACCCGGGCGGGCCGCCCATCGACAAGGCGGCCCAGCGGGGCGACCCCCGGGCCATCCGGTTCCCCCGCGGCAAGTGGGGTGACGGCACCTACGACTTCTCGTTCTCGGGTCTGAAGACCGCCGTGGCCCGCCACGTGGAGAACACCGACCGCGAGGGGCAGCCCCTGGTGGTCGCCGACATCGCGGCCGCCTTCCAGGAGTCGGTGGTGGACGTCCTGACCCGCAAGGCCGTGGACGCCTGCGTGGAGCACGGGGTGAGCACCCTGGTCATCAGCGGCGGCGTGGCGGCCAACTCCGCGCTGCGCGAGCTCGCCGAGAGGCGCTGCCAGGAGGCGGGTGTCGAGCTGCGCGTCCCCCGCCCGCGCCTGTGCACGGACAACGGCGCGATGATCGCCGCCCTGGGAGCCGAGGTCGTGGCAGCAGGGCTGCCCGCCTCGTCCCTGGACCTGGCCACGGACACGTCCCTGCCGGTGGAGTCCCCGCTGGCGGTGTAGCGGGCCCGGGCGTACACGTGTGGGGTGGGAGGCCGCCGCCTCCCACCCCACACGTGCGTGGTTCCGGTGCCTGATGTCAGTCGAAGGGCTCCTCGGGGCTGCTCACCGCGGCGGCCCTGCGGGCCCAGGTTTCGAGGGTGTCGAGGCCGTCGCAGGACTCGATCCGCTGACGGGCCTCGTCGGAGACCTCGAAGCCCCGGGCGGTGAGGAAGAGGGCCACGCCGCGCGCGACACCTTCCTCACGGCCGATGCCGACGTACTCCCGGGCGAAGCCGCTCTGCCGTTCCCTGATGTCCGCGGACATCAGGTCCTCCAGGTATTTCCGGGCCTCGTCGGAGCGCCCGGCCAGTACGTAGTCACAGTAGAACGCGCGGCGGTCCGAGGACACGACGTTCAGGGCCCCGCCACGAGGGGCTCATGCCGGGACCTTCTGACGCTGCCGGCCGAGCCAGACGCGGGTCAGGGAGGCCAGTTCGTCCCACTCGGAGGGCGGGGCGGGCCCGGCGGGCCGGACGGCCCCGAACCGGGGCGCGGGTCCGGCGAGCAGGTCACCGTCCGGGGCGGCCGACCACTGCCGGAGGATGGCGGCGGCGCGTTCCTGGACTCGGGCGAACTCGCGTCGCACCTCCTCGGACTCGGGGGCGGGTTCGCGGGGCGCGGGGATCCGGGCTTTGGGGCTCCGGGGGCCGGGGATCCGGGGCCGGGGCGCGCGGAGGCGCTCGTGGGCGGCGAAGTAGGGCCTGACCAGGGCGACGCCCTCGGCCGGGACGGCCTCTCGCGGGGGTGCCAGAGTCGGCGCGGGTGCGGCGGGTTTCGGAAGCTCGGCGGCCTCGCTGACCGGCGCGGGAACCTCGGGGAGAGGGGCGTAGCGGCGCACGCGGGTGGAGCGTCGTCGACGGCCGAAGGCGGCGTGGCGTCCGCACGGGGAGGAGAGGAGATCCATCAGCGGGCCGAAGGCACGGCTGAGGAGTGCCGCGCTAAACTGGCGCATGCTAGCAATCCTGTTCTTAAGGGTGTGGTTGCTGGCCACGACCCCGGGCGGTAGTTGACCGTCGCGGGGTCATTCGTGGTTTTGGAGGAAAGCGTAAGGCATTTCGAGCAGGGGTGGCGACGCTACTGTGAAGTAGCGCTGAAAAAATTCTGAAGTGCCGTGTTTTCCCAGGTGGGGCGGCTTTGGGGAATATTTGTCACCAAAAATACAAAGCCTCTATCTGGGCATAGGACATAAAAATACCCCCGTTCCCGCAGTGGGGAACAGGGGCCGAGGCGACGCGGTCAGCGGTCGCTCTTGACGGAGGAGAGGAAGCCGGACCAGGCGGGGCCTCCGAAGGCGAGGTGGCCTTGGTCCCGGTGCTGGGTGTCGCGGACCAGAGTGTGGCCGGGGCCCTCGGCGACCTCGACGCAGTTCTGGTGCGACCCCCCGCTGTAGCTGCTCTTGTGCCACTGGACGTCACTCATGGCGCGAATCCCTCAATCGTCTCTTCGACCAGCCGCAGCGACTGGCTCGGTGGCATCGCCGCTGCCTGTAGGCGGTGGAACCTCAGTTTGAACTCTCCCACGGCGTCGGGATCGTGTACGAACTGGCCCTTGTAGGCCGACTCCGCGTAGACGATCTCCCGTTCCGGTGGGGTGTCGAGGACCGTGAACGGTCCCACCAGCCCGGGATGCAGGGGTTCGTCCGTGATCTGCAAGGTTATTCGCTCGCGCGCCGCGAGAGAGTGGACGTACTCCAACTGCTCGCGCATGACCGGGCCGCCGCCGTCGACCGGCTCGGTCAGGACCGCGCGGCCCATCACCACCATCATCACCGGGGTGTCCGCGCTCTGGAAGCGCTCGCCCCGGGTGATGCGCTCGCGCACGCTCGCCTCGGTCCTGGCCTGTGGTTCCCACGGGGTGACGGCGCGCATGACGGCGGCGGCGTAACTCGTCGTCTGGAGCAGCGAGGGCACCAGGAAGGGGTGGAACTCCAGGATGGAGGCCGCCTTCTTCTCCAGCTCCTCCATCTGGCCCAGCCACGGGATCTTGCCCTCCTTGACGAGGTCCTCCCACAGCTGGGACAGCTCGTCGCCGGTCTCCAGGGCCCTGTCCAGGGACGCCAGGACGTCGCTCGCGGGGGTGGTCCGGCCGCGCTCCAGGTTGGAGACCGCCGTGCCCTTCACCCCGAGGGCCCGGCCCAGCTTCTCCTAGGTCATCCCGCGTGCCTCGCGCCGCCGCTGGAGGACGCCGCCCCAGCGCTCCTTGATGTCGGTGCTCACCTTCGCCATGCCTGATATTCGCACACCAGAAATGGACAAAAGGGTACTACCATTCTTTTCTTTCACACGATGGATTTTCGCAGGGACTCCATCGGTGTGAATGGGCTTTCGCGGAAACTCCACTGGAGGAGGCCAAGAGCCCGGTCCGTGGCCAAGCTGGTCGGCGACGGTGAAGCGCAGCTCAAGGGGAGTGGAAGCGATGGCGAACGGCAATGGCTCCGGCCGGGGGCAGTGGCGGGCGGAACTCCCGAGGAGGATTCCGTCCCGGGTTCCGGGCGTCCGGATGGTGAGTTGGGGATCGCGACCAGAACAGGTGGCCTCCGCACGGCTGTGGTGCTGGAACGGCACCAAACTGAGCTATGACCGGGCCTATCCCCTGATCGCGGTCCTTTCCGAGTCGCACACGAACGCCCTGTGCCACACCGCCTCCGGCAGCCACTGCGGTCGCGTCCGCATGGAGATGGAGCGCTACCGGTCTTATCCGAGAGTGCTTCGGCCTTCAGGCCGGAGGTGAATCGGATCCGAGCCCCACGCCCGTCCGTCA
>NZ_JBWDTQ010000051.1:0-9854 GCF_056312425.1 Nocardiopsis sp. TRM 82005 | reverse complement strand
TGGTGTAGTGCGACCAGGGAGGAGGAGCACGCGGTGTCTATGGTGACGGCCGGGCCCTCGAAACCGAACGTGTAGGAGATGCGGCCTGAGGCTACGCTGCCGGCGTTGCCTACTCCTAGGAATCCTTCGAGTCCTTGGGGTGGGTGTGCGAGTCGTGAGGCGTAGTCGTGGTACATCACTCCGAGGAAGACGCCGGTGTTGGTGCCGCGTAGTTCGTGTGGGTTGATGCCGGCCCGTTCGAAGGTTTCCCAGGAGTTTTCGAGGAGCAGGCGTTGTTGCGGGTCCATCGCGAGTGCTTCGCGGGGGGAGATGCCGAAGAAGCCCGCGTCGAATTCTGCGGCGTCGTGGAGGAATCCTCCCTCGCGTACGTAGGAGGTGCCTTCCTGGTCGGGGTCGGGGTCGTAGAGGTTTTGCAGGTCCCAGCCGCGGTCGGTGGGGAAGTCGCTGATCGCGTCCTGGCCCTCGGTGACCAGGCGCCACAGTTCCTCGGGGGAGGACACCCCGCCGGGCAGGCGGCACCCCATCCCCACGATCACGATCGGATCGTCATCCATGTGCGACACGGGGTCTTCCACATCAGCGGCACCAGAACCCAGCCCCAGCTCAACGCGCAGCTGACGGGCCACCGCATCCGGAGTGGGATGGTCGAAGGCGGTGGTAGCCGGCAGGTTCAACCCAGTGGCAGCGGTCAGCCGGTTACGCAGTTCGACAGCGCGCAGCGACGTGAACCCCAGGTCCTTGAAGGCCCGTTCAGGCGACACTTCGACGGCCGAACGCAGTCCGCCCACCTCCGCCGCCTCAGCGCGCACGATCTCCAGGAGAACCTTGGTCTGCTCGGTGTCGACCAACCCGGCCAGGCGGTCACGTAAAGCCGTAGCACGGGAGTCATCCATGGTGGTGTTCACCGTGGGCGCGTCGATGAGCCCCCTGAGAAGGTCCGGCAGTTCCGAACTCGCAGTTCCGAAGGTCTCCAGACGTAGAGGAACCAGTGACACCTCCCCGGAGACACGGGCGGCGTCGACCATGGCCAGCGCCTCCTGCTCGGAGAGTGTGCCCACGCCGGTCGGTCTGCTCTCCTGGGACTCCGGCCCCCGCTCCCAGGGACCCCATGACAGGGCCAGGGCCGGTTTGCCCTGGGCGCGTCGCGTGCGGGCCAAAGCCTCCAGGAAGGCGGTGGTGGCGGATTCGGTGAAGCTCTCACCAGTGTTCAGCACATGAGCGGCCGACGTCATCAGGACGAACTCAGTCACATTGGCGTCAGCGGTCAGCTCGTGCAGGTTGAGCGCGCCCTCTATGGCGGACCCGAAGTCCGTCTCCGCGAAGGTGTCGTCATGCTCGGGGGCGTACACCACGGTGGTGATCGGGTGCCCGTACGAGGCCAGCGCGGCGGCCAGGTCCTGCTTGTCGCCCGCGGTACACGTCACCGCCGTTGCCTCGGCACCCAGGTCGTTAAGCTGATCACGGAGAGAGACGATCGCCTCGTCCTGGTGGTCCAACCGGCTGACCAGCAGCAGGTGCCGGGCCCTGTCGCCGCCCACCAGACGGCGTGCCATCGCTGCGCCGGCCGCCGAGCCCGCTCCGACGACAGCCACCCCACCCAGTGGAGTCGGCGCGTCGCCCGGCCCCGCGACGGACACCCGGGCCAGTTGGGGCCGCAGGACCACACCGGATCGAACTGCGTACTGTGACTCTCCCGCGGAGAACGCGGTGTTCAGAACCGAGCCCGCGACCTCGTCGGAGGTGTCCAGATCGATGAGTGTGATCCGGCGGGGATGCGCACCTTGCAGGGCATGCACCGCGCCCCATACCGCGGCACCGACCGGGTCGGGAGTCTCTTCCAGGCTCGCGGCCACCGCGTTCCGCGTCGTCACCACCAGCTTGGCGCTTTCCGTGGGCTCCCCGGCCAGCCACGTCTCGACGTCGTCGACCACCGTGCGCACCGCGCGCCGCACCGCTTCCACCATCGACGAGGCGCCCTCCACGGAGGTGCCCTCGTGGGCGGCTGCGACAACGGTCACTTCCGGTGTCTGGTCCAGTGCTTCCTGGACGGAGGGCAGGGGAATCCAGTCCAGCCTGAGCAAGGACTCGTAGTAGCTGCTGCTGACCGCGCGGAGTCGTACCGTCTGCCGCTCCAGCAGGACGTGCCGGGTGATCTTGCCCGAGGGGGTCCTGGGAATGGCCGAGATCTCGTAGATCTCCTCAGGCACCTTGAAGTAGGAGAGCTGTTCCCGGCACAGGGCCACGAGCTGGTGGGGGTTGATCCCCTCCGGTCCCGGGACGACGAACGCCACCGGGACTTCCCCCAGAAGCTCGTGGGGGCGGCCCACCACAGCGACGTCGGAGACATCCGGTGAGCTGGCGAGAACCTCCTCGACCTCACCCGGATGGATATTCTCCCCGCCCCTGATGATCAGGTCCTTGATCCGTCCGGTGACGGTGAAGTACCCCATGTCATCGCGCCGGGCCAGATCACCGGTGCGGTACCAGCCGCCCTGTAGCACCTCGGCGGTTTCCTCGGGTTTGCCGTGGTAGCCGACCATCACGTTGGGGCCGTTGACCCATACCTCGCCCTCCTGGTCGACGGGCACGTCCACACCGCTGTCCGGATCGACCAGACGAACGTTGAGGCCCGGGACAGGCAGCCCGCAGGAGCCTTCGACCCTGGCGCCGGTAGGCCAGTTGATCGTGATCGAACCGCACGTCTCCGTGCTGCCGTAGGCGTCCAGGAGCGGGGCGGCGAAGATCTCCTCGAAGGATGTGCGCAGTTCTGCGGTTGTGATGGCTCCGCCCACCAAGCACATCCGTAGGTCGGGCGCGCGGAAACCCGTCTCACGCGCTGCTTTGACCAGGTAGCGGTACATGGTTGGTACGCCTGCCAGGAAAGTGGAGGACTCCTCGGCCAGAGCCGTCAGGATCTCCTCTGGTGCCAGCCCGTCGACGATCCGTGCGGATGCACCGGTAGCGGTCACGCCCAGGACGCAGGCGATGTGAGACAGGCTGTGGAACAGGGGAAGGGGCCACAGGACCCGGTCATTCGAGGACAGGCCTGGAACTGGTACGTAGCAGGAGGCCACGGACCACAGACAGTTGCGCTGGGTGGACAGGACGCCCTTGGGCCGACCGGTGGTACCTGAGGTGTAGAGCATCCACGCTACGTCGTCCAGTTCGAGGCTGTCCCTGGCTGTCGTCGCGGGCTCGGTCCGGGCGAGTTCCTCGAAGGACACGGCACCTGCGGGCGCGGCACCATCACCGACTACGAGGATCCGAATGGTGTGGCCGGGCGGCAGGACCCGGCGCAGCTGCTCGGCGTGTGGACGGTCGGTGATCACCGCCCGGGCGCCGCTGTCCTCAAGGAAGTAGGTCAGTTCCTTGTCCGTGCTCCTCGGGTTGATCGGTACTCCGATGGCGTCGGCGCGCGTGATCGCCAAGTAGCTCTCCACCACCTCCACCCGGTTGCCCAGATAGATCATGGTGCGATCCCCGGGCCGCACCCGTAGGTCAGCGAGGTGACCGGCCACGTTCCGAGTGCGCGACTCAAGATCCGCGTAGCTCACGCTACGACGGCCATCCTTGAACGCGACCTTCTCCCCGAGCCTCCCGGCATTCTCCCGGACAAGCTCGGCAAGGGGACGGATCAGCTCTGTACGCAGCATGTGGGGCGCCTCTCGGAGAATCAGCACAGACAGTTCATCAATTGACATGAGTGCCGGCGGGGCATCCGTAACTCATGATTCTTCGTGACCATTGATCTCGCCAGCAGATAACGTGAGAGGATCTGCGATGGGGTGTGTGACGTGCAATAATCACCGTTGCCAAAATGTCATACCAAGCATGGGGGAGACACCCCTAGATCCCCCTAAGCTGCCGATGGTCCCCCCTGGTCCCGTTGAGGATCTGGTTTGCCGTGGTTCACGTATTGCTTGTCTGCGGCAATGACACTGGCGTGCTCATGCCTGGCGGGCGCGCCTGTACAGCGACCCTTCCAGGGCAGGCGCCGCGCTGGTTCGTGTCAGGGGTCAGGGCGTGGAGCCAGAGGCCCGTACGGCGACCGCGCCCCGAGATGGTGAGGGGCCAGGACCGGGGGCTCGCCCGACGGGTTCAGTACGCGAGCCCCCGGGCCAGGAGCTCAGCTCCGCGTAGTGAGGACAGGCCTTCGAGACGTGCGGGCGTGATGGGCAGAGGCGACTGACCCGGGCGCCACAGCAGCGCGAGATGCCGACTGGTGCCGGTGATCACGTCGGGCATTGCGGCGGCGAGTCCCCCGCCGATGACGATCCGGTCAGGGTGGGCCAGCTCGGCAAGCCCGATGAGGAGCGTTGCCAGAGCTGCGCATGTGTCGTCGACGGCAGCCGTCGCCCACGCGCTCCGGTCCGCCAGCCCTTGGCGGAGCTGGTCCGGGCCGACCTCGGCCCCCCGCAACGAACCGGCCCGGCGAAGTGTGGCGGGCCCGGAGGCGAGTGCTTGGACGCACCCCCGACGGCCGCAGTCGCACCGGGCCCCGTCGCGTTCCACCACTACATGCCCGACCTCGCAGGATCCGCGAGCGCGCCCGGGGACCAGCCGTCCGTCACAGACGATCCCCCCTCCGATCCCGGTCCCCACACTGACGTGGACCAGGTTCGCGCAACCCACTTCGCGCGCTTCGGCCAATGCGCCGAGATCTCCGTCGTCCGCGCAGTGAACCTCAGCGCCTGGAAGCAGAGCCCTCAGCCTGTCGGTGACGTGTTCTCCCACCCATGTCGGCCGGTTGGGCCAGGTACGGACCCGGCCCCGCGCGTCGAGTGTCGCGGGCATCGCCACGCCCACCGATGAGATCTCACTGCGCCGTTGGTTCAGCAGCCGTTCCAGGTGCGTGTTCAGTTCCTCGAAATCGTGCTGTGCGTCCACCGATTCCGACCACTGAAATGTTGCCTCATGGGCATCGTGCTTATTCCACACGGCGCGGAGGGCGACCTTGGTACCACCGATATCGACTCCGAGATATCCGATGATGTTCTCCTGATCTTCGAATTCGTCACTCGGCGGAGGTGGCCAGCCCAGATCCTTCCTGCACCGGAACCGGACTGGCCAGTGCCATAGGGCCGACCGAGTTCAGAACACCCGCTCCTCCAGAGGCGGGCACAACCGCAGCAGGTCCGCGGGGGAGTGGAGCACCTCGTCCGGCTCTTCCGCCAGGAGGGCGTCCTTGTCGGCCTCCCCCCACAGCGCGGCAACCGTGGTGACCCCGGCTGCCCGCGCACTGACCAGGTCCGTGACGGCGTCTCCGACCATCATCGCTTCGTCCGGTGTCACCCCGAGCGCCTCCAACCCCTCGAGCACGATGTCGGGGGCGGGCTTGGGTCGGGCCACCTCATCGGAGCCGATGACCCGGACGAACTGGTCGACCAGGCCCAGACTCCCCAGCAGGGAACGGGCCCGGGGGCCGCTCTTGCCCGTGGCGATGGTGAACCGGTATCCACGGGTACGCAGGGATCGCAGGGAGTCGGACACACCCGGGAAGAGCTGTACGCGATGCTCCAACCGGTAGCTCTCCCGGACGAAGGGCTCCTCCATCGCCAGCGGAAGCCCCATGGTTCGCATGATGTCGGGAAAGTACTGACCCAGATACTGGTTGTACTCCTCGAAGGGAGCCCTACCCTCGCCCACCACTTCGGCGTAGGCGAGCGTGAAGGCCTCCCGCATCACCTCAAAGCTGTTGACCAGCACACCGTCCAGGTCGAACACGATCGTTGACACGCGTTGGGCCTTGGTCGGTTGCGCGTTGCCCGCTGCCGCGAGTCGATCCTCTTGCATGGCACCCTCCATAGTTGCCGAGCGGTCCGGCTCAGGCTGGCTGACGCCGAGCGCGCGCCGATTCATAGATGCGTTCGATAACCCCGATGGTCCGCAGTGCCTCGTCGATCGCAGAGCCTCTGCTCGCCGGAGCCTTCAGCAGACCGGGGAGTTCGTCGAGTTGACGGGTGTACTCCACACCGACGGGGTCAGCCGGCAGCGGCACCTCGGTGGTCTCTCCGCCCCGTGTACGGCTCAGGACTGATCGCGCTTGTCTGTTGGGGCTGAACCCGAAGGTGCAGTTCAGCTCGGCCGTGCCCTCACTGCCCTCGATATGGATCCGGGTGACGTCGGTTGCCTGATGTGAAGCCCAGCTCGCCCGGAGGGCGACCGACACCCCTTCGTCAGTGATCATGAACCCGCGTGCGGTGTCTTCGACATCGCACACCGCTGGCCCCGTCTGTTCGTCACCGCGCCACACAGCACGCGCTGAGGCGCTGTTCACGAAGTCTCCCGAGACCACCCCGGCGACCTGGTCGAACCGACTCGTCGGAAGCATGGGGGACACGGCGTCGAACAGGTGCCAGCCGAGGTCGACGAGCACTCCGCCTCCAGCCAGATCACGCTGGGTGAACCATCCACCCGCCTTCGGCACCCCGCGAGCACGGACCCAGGACACGTCGACGTGTCGGAGCCGGCCCAGTTCTCGGCATACTTCGTGCAGGGTCCGGACATCGGCTCGGTAACGGGAGGCGCTGCCGGCCAACAGCGTCGCACCGCCCATACGTTCGGCCTGAGCCAGTTCATGGGCCTCGTCCGTGCTGAGGCAGACCGGCTTCTCCAGGAACACGGACATACCGCGGCCGAGCAGCCCAGCGCTCACCGCACTGTGCAGGTGGTTGGGCACGGCCACCACGACCAGGTCGACCTGGTCAGGCGTCAGCTCGTTCTCATGGGCGAACTGACGAACCCCTGGATGCGCGTGCTTCGCCGAAGCTCGCGCCTCGGGTGAGGGGTCCACGAGGGCGACCACCTCGAAAAGGGGATGAGCCTTGAGCCTGGGCAGCCAGATAGTGGTGCCCGCCCATCCCAGCCCCACGATCCCCACCCGAACCGGTGACCCCGTGGCCCCGGTACCTGCGGTCATCGCTGCCCGCCCACGACGTCGGCCACGATTTCAGCGATAAGGTGCATCTGGTCCTCAGTACCCAGCAGGGTCCTGTGATGCAGCCAGACACAGTCACGGTGAATGGCCTCTGAGTGGGCACAGGAGCGGGCGAGGTCGTCAACCGAGAGATCCGGGGCGCCGGTCTCCCAGAAACCCGCCGACCTGTAGACCGGGCGGAAAGCCACGAAGGCGGGGAGTCCACGTTCGATGAGGGCGTCGACGATGATGTTGCGGCGTTCCTCCGTGATACCCGGGATACGGAACATGGCCATGTAGTGCGGGTTGCGGTCGCAGCGCTCGTCACGCGTCTGCGGGACGACGCCGGGAATCTCAGACAGGAGTTTGGCGAGAACCGGGTAGCGCTGCTCGCGGGTAGTGATCTGGCTTTCCAGACGCCCGAGCTGAGCTCTCAGGACGCTGCCGGAGAACTCGCTGATCCGGAAGTTGGAGCCGGAGGTCTGGTGGTAGTACTTGCGGTCTGTGCGAGGACGTCCACAGCTGTGCCGCAGAAATGCCTCCTCATAGGAGTCGTCGTCGACGAATGTGACCAGGCCGCCCTCGCCCGCTGTCATCAACTTGCCGTTCTGGAAACTGAAGGCGGCGATGGAGCCGAGCTCACCGACGCGCTGCCCGCGCCAGCGAGCCCCGTGGGCGTGTGCCGCGTCCTGGATGATGGGCACCCCGCTGGTGGAGGACAGCTGACGCAGCGCGTCCATGTCCGCGAAGTGCCCGGCCATGTGCACCGGCATGATCGCCTTGGTCTTCGGTCCGATGGCTGCCTCGACCGCAGCGGGATCGATGCAGTACGTGTCCGGATCGACGTCGACGGGAACCGCGACCGCGCCAAGACGCTGGGCAGCCTGGGAAGAGGAGATGAAGGTGAACGCGGGCACGATGACCTCGGTGCCCGGCCCCACCCCCAGGACCTGTAGGGCCAGCTCCAGGGCGTGCGTGCCATTGGTGACGGCCAGGGCGCGCTGGGCGCCGTGGTGCTCAGCGAACTCGCGCTCGAAGGTGTCGACCTCGCTGCCACCGATGCGCCACCACTGCCCCTGCTCCAGAGCACGGACCAAGCCGGTGCGTTCGTTCTCGTCGAATTGGGGCCAAGCGGGAAATCCCAGGTCGGGGAGTTTTGCGTTGCTCATTTCAAACCACTCTCAAAAGAGGTCGGGGTTCTACTGGAAAAGTGGTGGATAAATCTGCCACGAAACCAGGGAACGTGTGAAGTTCGGCCTGTGTGACGATCCGGGCACGCAAGTCATCACGAGGTGACCGGTCTCTCCAGGCCGCTTCGCACGCTAACCCATGAAAAGGAACCTCTTCCAGCCCCTGCTCTTACCCCTAATGCCCCCTTAAGTTCGGAAGCCGAGCCCATCGAACGGTACGGAAATCACTCACCGTGCTAGGACTGCGGTGCGGGCCGTCTCGGTCCTGCTAATGTCTGCTGCTCACACGAGGTGATCGGGTGAACCACGTCCTCCTTATCAACGGCCCTAACCTTGGGATCCTGGGAAAGCGCGAACCGGAAGTTTACGGAACGGAAACACTAGCCGACATAGAGGCCTCGGTTGAACAAGAGCTGTCGACCCAGGGGTGGAATGTCGTCTCCATCCAGCACGACTGTGAGGGGGAGCTGGTCAGAGAAATCAACAACAGCCACGACTCCGTCGGAGCGATCATCAACCCTGGTGCCCTGATGATGGCTGGGTGGAGCCTGCGCGACTCCCTCGCCGCCTATCCACGCCCCTGGATCGAGGTGCACATCTCCAACATCTGGGCTCGTGAGGGGTTCCGTCACGAATCGGTGCTCGCCCCCCTCGCCAGCGGGATGGTGGCCGGACTCGGCCCCAACGGCTACCAGTTGGCCGCGCGTGCCCTCGCCGACCTGGTCAACGCTTCCGTGCCCGCTGGTCAGGGTGCGGCGGGACGGAGACACCGATGACAAGCAACGACGCCCTGTGGATTCGGCGCTACCACCCCTCTTCTGAGGATGTGGACCGGCTGGTCGTGCTGCCGCACGCAGGAAGCGCCGCGTCCTACTTCCACTCGTTCTCCCAGGCGCTGCATCCCCATACCGAGGTACTCGCGGTGCAGTATCCGGGACGTCAGGATCGGTACCAGGAGCCGCTCGTTGCGAATCTCGACGAACTGGCCGACCAGATCACCCGGGTACTCCTGCCCTGGGCTCATAAGCCGCTGTCTCTTCTGGGCCACAGCATGGGTGCCACGGTCGGCTTCGAAGTCGCCCGGCGGCTGGAGGAGGCCGGGGCGCCCCCCGCGGTTCTGTTCGCCTCCGCCCGACGAGCGCCGGGAATCGGTGAGGCGTTCACCTCGCCTGAACTGGACGATGACGATGCCGTTCTGGCAGAGATCACACGGTTGGGCGGAAGTGACTCGCGGCTGTTCGAGGACGAGGATCTCAGGCAACTGCTCCTGCGCGTGACCAAGAACGACTTCCGGGTCCTGCTCTCCTACCGGCCTTCCGAGGGGGCCAGGGTTCAATGCCCTATCGTCGCGATGTACGGCGATAGCGACTCCAGGGTGAACCATTCGCAGGCTGCTGCCTGGGACGACTACACCACCGGCGCCTTTGAACTGCACTCCTTCCCCGGTGGTCATTTCTACATCAACGAGCACGAGTCTTCCGTGGCCGAGCTGGTTCGTGCGCGGATAGCCGCCTTCCGTGGCGCTCTTCCCAAGCCCACCCACACACGGTCTGTCTGAGGTGCTTACGTGGTTATCACCATGGCTCTGAACGCCACTTCCGAGAACATTGACGATCTCGTCGAACTCGTCGCCTCTGTTGGAGGCAGGACCTTCATCAGCCGCAGTAGGAACCGCACGATCATCGGCCTCGTCGGTGACGTTGAGCGTTTCCAGGACCTGGGTCTGGCCGCCAAGCCGGGGGTCAGTG
>NZ_JBWDTQ010000050.1:0-11246 GCF_056312425.1 Nocardiopsis sp. TRM 82005 | reverse complement strand
CGGCCCGGTGGCCGGGGGGACCGGGCCACGGGCCCACGGAACTCTTCGCAGCGGCCTTGACCTCAATAATCATTGAGGTAAGAGGCTGTGCAGTGTCGGAGGAACAGACACCGAGGAGAAGAGATGCGCGCGATACGAGTGGACGGGTTCGGCGGCCCGGAGGTTCTGGTGGCCCGGGAGGTGCCCGACCCCGGAGTGGGCCCCGGACAGGTACTGGTGGAAGTCACGGGGTCGAACGTCATGTATCTGGACACCCTGCTCCGGAGCGGCTGGGGGCAGGACTACTTCCCCCTGACCCCGCCCTACGTCCCCGGCGCGGGCGTGGCCGGGAGGGTGACCGCACTCGGTGAGAGCGTGGACCCGGACTGGGAGGACGCTGTGGTGGTCGCGGAGACCGGACACGCGAACACATCTGAGGGGCACGGCGCCCTGCCCGTGGACGGCTACGCCGAGCGGACCGTCGTTCCGGAGTCGGCACTGGTCAGGGTGCCCGAGGGGATGGATCCGCAGGCGGCACTGGCACTGCTGCACGACGGACCGACCGCGCTCGCCCTGGAGCGGACGGCGGGGTTCGGACCCGGCAGGACCGTCCTGGTCACCGCCGCCGCCGGCGGGGCTGGCAGTCTGGTCGTCCAGCTGGCACGGACGGCCGGGGCCCGGGTCATCGCCGCAGCCCGCGGCGAGGCCAAACTGGAACTCGCCCGTGAGCTGGGCGCGCACGAGGCCGTGGACTACTCGCGCCCCGGATGGGAGAGGCGGGTCCGCGAGCTCACCGGAGGCGCCGGGGTCGACGTCGCCCTGGACGGCGCCGGGGGAGCGCTGGGCGCCACGGCCTTCGGATCCGTGGCCGACGGCGGCCGGTTCGTCAGCTACGGGTCGGCGGGCGGCCACTTCTCGGAGGTGGACACCGAGGAGGCCGAGCGCCACGGGATCGAGGTCGTGGGACTGTTCGACCTGGAGGCGCACAGCGACAAGAAGGACGCACTACGCCTCGTGTTGGAACTGGCGCGCTATGGCAGGATCACACCGTACGTGGGACTGACCCTGCCGTTGGAGCGTGCGGACCGGGCGCACGCCGCGCTGGAGGAGCGCACGGTCCTGGGCAAGGTGCTGCTGGTGCCCTGAGCCGGCGCCGCGGCCGTCAGCCCTGCTCGGCTCGGGCCACCAGGTGCCGGCGCAGTTCGGCGGCGGCGGCCCGGGGGTCCCGTGCCTCCGTGATGGCGCGCACGACCACGACCCGGCGGGCACCGGCGTCCAACACCCGGTCGATGTTGTCCGCGTCGATCCCGCCTATGGCGAACCAGGGACGGTCGGTGCCCAGGGCGGCGGCCCGCTCCACCAGGTCCAGTCCGGCGGCCGGACGGCCCGGCTTGGTGGGTGTGGACCAGGTGGGACCGACGCAGAAGTAGTCGCTGCCGGGCTCCTCGGCGGAGGCGGCCGCGGCCCTGACGTCGTTGTTGGAGCGGCCGATGATGGGATCGGCGCCGATGACGTCGCGTGCCATGGGCACGGGCAGGTCGCGCTGGCCCAGGTGAAGGACGTCGGCGCGCACGGTACGGGCGATGTCGGCGCGGTCGTTGACCGCGAGCAGGGCACCGTGCCGCTCACAGGCCTCACGCAGTACTTCCAGGGCCGCGAGCTCCTCTTGGGCGTCCAGGCCCTTGTCCCTGAGCTGGATGATGTCCACTCCCCCGGCCAGGGCGGCGTCGGTGAACTCGGCGAGATCACCCTGCTCGGTCCGGGCTCCGGTGCACAGGTACAGAAGGGATGCGTCCAGGCGCTTGCGCAGGCTGGTTCCGTGGATGGTCCTCACACCGTCCACCCTAGGCCCTGACCCGCGCCGGCCCAAGGCAAGCCCGCCCCCGTGAGCCCCGGGTCAGAAGGCCATGCTCTGGGCGCGGCGGCGCACCTCGGTTCCCCTGTTCTCCCGCATGGCCTGGATGGGCGTGCCCGGCAGGGAGTCGTCGGGGGTGAACATCCAGCGCAGGGCCTCCTCGGTGGAAAAGCCCGCGTCGCTGAGCAGGATCATCGTGCCCGGCAGTCCCTTGACGAGGTCGTCGCCGTCGATGAAGGCGGCGGGGATGGACAGCTCGCCGCCGCGGACCACACCCGCCAAGCGGTTTTCACGGATCAGCGTCTTGATCCGGTTCGGGCTCACGCCCAGCGGCTCAGCCGCCTCTTTGAGGGTCAGCCATTCGCCGACCAGTGTGTCGATGTCGATGTCGCTTTGTGTCACCCGACCAATCTGCCACATCCCCGCGCACCCGGTGTACCTGCACACGGGTGTGCCGGCACTTCACCGGGGATCGCCCGGGCCCCGCCCCGGCGGAGGTCCTAAGATGGGGGGACAGACCAATACGTCCCGCGGGAGCCGGGTGAGACCCGGCTGAGAGGGAGGCTGTGAGCCTCCGACCGCACGAACCTGATCCGGATCATGCCGGCGAAGGGAGTGGAACTCAGCACCGTGCGCACGTCGAACGATCCCTCCTCCGCGACGACTCGTCCCACCAACGAGTGCGCCGGTGACCACGGCGTCGTCGTGGTCGGCGGCGGCCTCATCGGGCGGGTCACCGCCTGGCGTGCCGCCCAGCGGGGACTACGCGTCACCCTGGTCGAACCCGATCCCGTGGCCGACCCGGCCGGAGCCCGCGCCGCCTCCACCGTCGCGGCGGGCATGCTCACTCCCGCCACCGAGGCGGTGTTCGGTGAGGAACCCCTCATGGAACTGGGTATCCGGTCCGCGAGCATGTACGCCGGCTTCGTCGCCGAACTGGAGGAGGCCAGCGGTCTCGGTGTGGGCCACCGCGCCACCGGCACGCTCCTGGTCGCCTTCGACCGCGACGATCTGGCCGTCCTCACCCGGCTGCACGAGCTCCAGCGGCGCCTTGGCACCGCCACCGAGCGCCTGACCAGCCGCGGATGCCGCCGCCTGGAGCCGATGCTGGCCCCGTCCGTACGCGGCGGCGTCCTGGCACCCGAGGACCACTCCGTGGACCCGCGTCGGCTGCTGCGCGCCCTGGCCGTGGCGGGAGAGCGCGCTGGTGTCACCGAGGTCGCCGGGCGGGCCGAGGAGGTTCTCGCCCCCGGCCCGGAGGGCGCCCGGCTGGGTGTGCGCCTGGTCGACGGACGCCTGCTGCCCGCCGACCAGGCGGTACTGGCCGCGGGCTGCTGGGGTGACGGGATCAGGGTCCCCGGACCGGTGGTACCGCCGCTGCGTCCGGTCAAGGGCCAGCTGCTGCGCGCCCGGGTGCCCGTCGGCGAACCGCCGATCGTCAGCCGGACGGTCCGCGGCCTGGTCAGAGGCTTTCCGACCTACCTGGTGCCGCGTGCCGACGGAGAAGTGATCATCGGTGCCACCCAGGAGGAGCTGGGACACGACACCACGCTCACCGCCGGGGGGCTGTGGCAGGTGCTCCGGGACGCGCGCGAACTCGTCCCCGGGGTGAGCGAACTGGAGGTCACCGAGACCTGTGTGGGGCTGCGCCCGGGCTCACCCGACAACGAACCCCTGCTGGGCCCCACCCGGGTGCCGGGACTGCACCTGGCCGCCGGGCACTTCCGGCACGGGGTACTGCTGACCCCGGTCACCGGCGAGGCCATGGCCGCGGCCCTGACCACCGGCGGCCTGCCGGAGTACGCCCGGCGCTTCGCCGCGGACCGGGTGCTCGGCGGCGACGGCACGACGACTCGGAAGTAGTGGGAGTAGCTGTGGAACTGATCATCAACGGCGACCGCCGTGAGGTGGCCGACGGCACCACCGTGGAAACGGTCGTACGCGGTCTCACCGCCTCCGGAGGCGGTGAGGTCCCCGGCGGTATCGCCGTGGCCGTCAACGACGAGGTGGTGCGCCGCACCGCGTGGGCCGACAGCGCGCTGGGCGCGGGCGACCGCGTGGACGTCCTCACCGCCGTACAAGGAGGTTGAGTATGACCGAGCACACCGCGTTCGCCGACGACCCGCTCGTGATCGCGGGGACCGCCTTCGGCTCCCGACTGATCACCGGCACGGGCGGGGCGCCCTCACTGGAGGTCCTGGAGGATGCGCTGGTCACCTCCGGCACCGAGCTGACCACCGTGGCGATGCGCCGGGTCTCCCCCTCCGCCCAGGGATCGGTGTGGGACGTCCTCGCCCGCAACAAGATCCGGGCGCTGCCCAACACCGCCGGATGCTTCACCACGGCCGACGCGGTACGCACCGCCCGGCTGGGCCGCGAGGCGCTGGGCACCGACTGGGTGAAGCTGGAGGTGGTGGCGGACGAGCACACGCTGCTGCCCGACCCTGTGGAGCTGCTGGACGCCGCCGAGCAGCTGGTGGACGAGGGCTTCACCGTGCTGCCCTACACCAACGACGACCCCGTGCTGGCCCGGCGCCTGGAGCAGCTGGGCTGTGCGGCGGTGATGCCGCTGGCCGCGCCGATCGGGACCGGGCTGGGCATCCGCAACCCGCACAACCTGGAGCTGATCGTGGAGCAGGCGGGCGTACCGGTGATCGTGGACGCCGGGATCGGCACCGCGAGCGACGCCGCCCTCGCGATGGAACTGGGCTGCGACGCGGTGCTGTTGGCCACGGCCGTGACCCGTGCCCAGGAGCCGGTACGGATGGCCGCGGCGATGCGCGACGCCGTGCGCGCGGGCCGCGGCGCCCGCCTGGCCGGGCGCATCCCGGTGCGCCGCTACGCGCAGGCCTCCTCCCCCCGGGCCGACTAGTGCCGTCCGACCCCGGCGGTCACCGCGCTAGGGAGTGTTCTTCGATCCCTTCTGTCCGGAAACCGTCCTGCGGTTTCCGGACGGAGGAGAGTTGGGACACTTCCACTGGCGCCCGTGTGTGGCTTGTGTGGCGCGGGATGGCTTTTGCGGCCCGTGTTGCGTTCTGGACGGTCTCACGGCTCGGGCAGAAGGAGGACGCGAAGTGGCGACGCTCCGGCACTGAACACCATCGGCCGTGGTCAGAGCCGTTTCCATGGCGGATATGAGAGGGGGCCGATGCGTTCCCTCCGGGTCGTTTGGCGCTGTCCCCTACCGTGGAAGGAGTGTGCGACGCCTCGGGAGGGCAGCGCGCGCACGAAGGCAACCCAGGTGCGGACGCCCTCCACCGACGGTGGTGCGGGGCGGCGCGACCGCGAACCGCGGGGCAGACCTGGTGCGGGCTTCCGCTATCGTGTCGGTTCGACACCCGGTGTCGGGTACGCGCCACCGGCCGCTACAGCCCGCGCTCCCCGCAGCAAGGACACTACTCCGCCGTGGACATGACGACTTCCGACCCGCTCGTAGGCACCACCCTGGACCGACGCTACTTCGTCGAGTCCCGGATCGCCGGAGGCGGGATGGCGACCGTCTACGTCGCCCACGACCTGAGGCTGGACCGGCGGCTGGCGTTGAAGGTGATGCACCCTTCGCTGGCGCAGGATCCCACCTTCGTCCAGCGTTTCATCAACGAGGCGCACTCCGTCGCCAAGCTCTCCCATCCCAACGTCGTGCAGGTCTTCGACCAGGGTGAGGACCAGGAGCACGTGTTCCTGGCCATGGAGTACGTGCCCGGACGCACCCTGCGCGACCTGCTCAAGTCCCGGGGGCGCCTGGCCCCGCGCGACGCCCTGAACGTGATGGCCTCCGTACTGGCCGCTCTGGGCGCCGCCCACCAGGCAGGCATGGTCCACCGCGACGTCAAGCCCGAGAACGTCCTCCTCACCGAGGACGGCCGGGTCAAGGTCGCCGACTTCGGCCTGGCACGCGCGGTGGAGCAGTCCAACCAGGGCCTGACACGCACCGGCACCCTCATGGGCACCGCCGCCTACCTGGCACCCGAGCAGATCGAGAAGGGCACCGCCGACGCGCGCAGCGACGTGTACGCGGCGGGCATCATGCTCTACGAACTGCTCACCGGCGGCCAGCCGCACACCGGCGAGACGCCCATCGCGATCGCCTACCAGCACGTCAACGAGGACGTCCCGCGTCCCTCGCACTTCCTGCCGGGCACGCCTCCCGAGGTGGACGGTCTGGTCACCAAGGCCACTGAGCGCGACCCCAGGTACCGTCCGGGCAACGGAGGCCAGTACCTGGCCAAGATCCTGGAAGTGCTCAAGGGCCTGTCCCCCGACTCCACGAGCAGCCAGGCTCCGCTGACACCCGTCGCCCCGTCGGCGGCCACGGCCTCCATCACCGCCCCGCAGCTCATCGCCGGCGGGGCCGGTCCGGGCACCGAGAACGCCACGATGGTCGTGGACATGAACTCCGCCGGCCTGGACGAGGCCGGCTACGACGATGACGACGGCTACGACGACTACCGGAACGGCCCCAACGACCGGCGCCGCCGCAATCTGCTGATCGGGATCGGTGCGGCGGTCATGGCGCTCGTCGTGCTCGGCGCGGGCTGGTGGGTCGTTGAGGGCCGCTACACGGACGTTCCGGACGTGGTCGGCTCCAGCTCCGATGTCGCACGGGTGGCGATCCTTGAGGAGGGCCTGCGCTACACGCTGTCCGAGGAGACCGTCTACAGCGACGCTGAGCAGGGCACGGTCGGCGCGACCGACCCCGATGTCGGGACGCGCCTGTCCCCCGACGAGGAGGTCACCGCGTACCTGTCCAAGGGTCCGCAGATGGTGCCCATGCCCGACCTGGAGGGGGAGAACTCCGCCGACGCCCTCAAGGCCGTGGAGGACCTCGGCTTCGACCCGGAGAGCGTACTCCAGGAGGACGTGGACGCCGATGGCGTCGAACCGGGAAAGGTGGTCTCCACCGATCCCGCGGCCGGGGCGGAGGCCGACCGGGAGGGAACGGTCACGATCTCCGTCAGCCGCAGCATCCCGGTGCCCGCCGTGGTCGGCGAGGACCTGGAGAGCGCGCGCACGACCCTGGAGGAGCTCGGCCTGACCGTCGACGTGGTCGAGGAGGAGAGCGAGGACGTCGACGAGGGCAAGGTGATCCAGCAGAGCCCGGACAGCAACTCCAGCGTCGGCTCCAACGGCACCGTCACCCTGACCGTCTCCACCGGTCCGCCGGATGTGGAGATCCCCGACGTGGTCGACATGGAGGTGAAGGACGCGCGCAAGGCCCTGGAGGAGGCCGGCTTCAAGGTCGAGGTCGAACGGATCCTCGGCGGTCAGACCGTGTCGCACCAGTCCCACACGGGCGAGGCCCCCAAGGACACGAAGATCACGATCACCGCGACCCCGGGCGGTATCGACCTGGGCGACCTCGGCGACCGCGGTGATGACGATGACGACGACTGACGCGCGCCGGGGGCGCCGCCCCTGATCGCGCTGGGCACGACCGGAAGGGGCGTGCGGGCCGACAAGGGCCCGCGCGCCCCTTCCGCCGTTCCCGGGCTCCACGAGAGCGGCCTGAGGGACCGGGAACCGGGGCTGAGCCCCCGGGAGTGCCAGGGCCGGCCACGGCCTGCCCGGCGCCGTCGGAGCGGGATAGGGTCGCCCGCATGGAGAGTGAGGTAGTCCGGGTACTGGTGGTGGACGACCACCCGATGTGGCGCGACGCGGTCGCGCGCGATCTCGGCGAGGCCGGGATCGATGTGGTGGGGACGGCGGGCGACGGAGCCAAGGCGCTGCGCATCGCCCCGGCCGCGCGCCCCACCCTGGCCGTGGTGGATCTGCACCTGCCGGACGTAACAGGGGTTGAGCTGACCGCGAGCCTGGTGGCGCTGCCCGAGCCCCCGAGGGTGCTGGTGCTGTCGGCGAGCGGCGCCGGAGACGACGTGCTGTCCGCGGTGAGGGCCGGAGCGACCGGTTACCTGGTCAAGTCGGCTGGCCGGGAGGAACTGCTGGACGCGGTGCGCCGGGTGCACGCGGGCGAGGCCGTCTACACCCCGGGCCTGGCCGGCCTGGTGCTGGGCGAGTACCGCAGGCTGTCGTCGGCGGAGCGGCCCCGCGGGCCGGAGGCGCCCGAACTGACCCCCCGCGAGACCGAGGTGCTGCGCCTGGTCGCCAAGGGGCTGGCCTACAAGCAGATCGCCCAGCGGCTGACCATCTCCCACCGCACCGTACAGAACCACGTGCAGAACACCCTCACCAAGCTGCACCTGCACAACCGGGTGGAGCTGGTGCGCTACGCCATCGATCAGGGCCTGGACGGTTAGGGCCGCCGGAGTACGGCGAAACGGGAGGTGACATGCCGAAGGCACCCCCGGGCGGAGAACGGGCCAACCCCGCCGGCCGCGCTCCCACGTCCCGCGGCGGAGGTTCGTCCGGTGTTCGCCCACCCGAGGTTGGCCTCCGGTCCCCGCGCCCACTATGGTCTAGACCATATGGCGCCATGCGCCGTGGAAGCTGACAACGTCGAGGAGAAGTCGAATGCGAGTCGGGGTGCTGACCGGTGGCGGAGACTGCCCTGGTCTGAACGCGGTCATCCGCGCCGTGGTCCGCAAGGGCATCAAGGACTACGGTTACGAGTTCGTCGGCTTCCGGGACGGCTGGCGCGGCCCCCTGGAGGGCGACACCATGCCGCTGGACGTGACGGCCGTGCGCGGCATCCTGCCCCGGGGCGGCACCATCCTGGGATCCTCCCGCACCAACCTCATGAAGATCGAGGGCGGCGTCGAGCGGGTCAAGGACAACATGGCCGGCCTGGGCGTCGACGCCCTGATCGCCATCGGCGGCGAGGACACCCTGGGTGTGGCCCGCCAGCTGCACGACCAGGGCGTCAACGTCGTCGGTGTGCCCAAGACCATCGACAACGACCTCAACGCAACCGACTACACCTTCGGTTTCGACACGGCCGTGAACATCGCGACGGAGGCGATCGACCGCCTGCACACCACCGCCGAATCGCACCACCGCGCGCTGGTGGTGGAGGTCATGGGCCGCCACGCCGGATGGATCGCCCTGCACTCGGGCATGGCCGCGGGCGCCAACGTCATCCTCATCCCCGAGCGCCCCTTCGACATCAACGAAGTCGTCAAGCACGTCGAGAGCCGCTTCGAGACCCAGTACGCGCCGATCCTCGTGGTCGCTGAGGGCGCGCACCCCAAGGAGGGGCAGATGGAGCTGGCCGCCGGCGAGAAGGACGCCTTCGGCCACGTGCGCCTGGGCGGCATCGGCCAGACCCTGGCCGAGGAGATCGAGAAGCGCACCGGCAAGGAGTCGCGTTCGGTGGTCCTGGGCCACGTGCAGCGCGGCGGCACGCCCAGCGCGTTCGACCGGGTGCTGGCCACCCGCCTGGGCGTGCACGCCATCGAGGCCGTGCACGAGGGCGGGTTCGGCAGGATGGTCGGCCTCCAGGGCACCGACATCGTCCGTGTGGACCTGGCCGAGGCGACCGACACCCTCAAGACCGTCCCCGCCGAGCGCTACGAGGAGGCCGAGACCTTCTTCGGCTAGGTCGTGTTTCTTGGAACGTTCCGTGCTCGCGCCCCCAGACTGCCTCTCGCTGCGCCGATGACGCCTGCGAAGCACGACCAGGCTGAACTTTGCGCCACGTCTTGCGAGAGATTGTCTGGCGGGCCGCTCACGGGGTGTCGGCTACGCCGACAGAGGCGAAAGCATCCCAAAAACACTCCCTAGGAGCCCGGCCCCGGGTTGACCGGGGCTTCCCCGGGTGTCGGCCACCGGCCACGTGCGCCGATCCTCCGGACCGGTCCGCGCCCCCTTCCCAGCTCCCAGGGAGGGGGGCGCTCCGCCTGCGGTGCCCCTTTCACCGCCGCCCTCCCCGTCGGGCCGCACCGGAATGGACGGAGCGGTATAGGGGATGTTCGATACTGGAGGACGGCGACGGGCGGTCCCGGTCCGCCACCGCCACTTCCACGTCACACCGGGGCACGAAGGTACTCACCGGAGGTAGCACCATGTCCGCGTCGCTTGAATCCGCGCCGCTCCCCGCAGCCCAGGCCGGATCCGACGCCGGGCTCGGCGAGCTCTGCGTGCTCATGAAGCTCGGCGAGATCGTCCTCAAGGGGTCCAACCGCAAGCTCTTCGAGCGCCGGCTGCACAACAACATCCGCTCCTCCGTGCGCGATCTGGGCGACGTCCGCCTCTCCCAGCGCGGCGCGGGCGTGATCATCGTGCGCAAGCCCGAGGCCTCCGACCTGGAGATCGCCGAGATCGCCGACCGCATGGCCAACGTGATGGGCGTGGTGTGGGTGCACCTGGTCCGCCGGGTGGCCAAGGACCTGGACGCGATCACCGACATCGGCGTGCGCTCCCTGGCCGGACGCGAGGGAACCTTCGCGGTACGCGCCCGCCGCCGCGACAAGCGCTTCGAGATGACCTCGTCGGAACTGGCCGGATACCTGGGCTCGAAGATCATCGATGCGCACGGCTACAAGGTGAACCTCAAGCGGCCCGACAACACCCTGTACGTGGAGGTGGACAAGGACGAGGCGTTCGTGTTCACCGACGGCACACCCGGGCAGGGCGGCCTGCCCGCCGGGATGAGCGGTCGCGGCCTGGTGCTGATGTCTGGCGGGATCGACTCCCCCGTCGCCGCGCACCGGATGATCCGGCGCGGCCTGAAGGTCGACTTCCTGCACTTCTCCGGGATGCCCTTCACCGGGCCGGAGTCCATCTACAAGGCCTACAGCCTGGTCCGCCAGCTGGACCGCTACCAGGTGGGCTCACGGCTGTTCGTGGTCCCCTTCGGCAAGGCCCAGCAGCAGCTGAAGAGTTCGGGGATCGAGCGGCTGCAAATCGTCGCCCAGCGCCGCCTGATGCTCAAGACCGCCGAGGCGCTCGCCGACGACCTGGGGGCGCAGTGCCTGGTCACCGGGGACGCGCTGGGCCAGGTCTCCAGCCAGACCATGACCAATCTGACCGCGCTGGACGACTCGGTGGACCTGCCGATCCTGCGTCCGCTCATCGGTATGGACAAGACCGAGATCATGGACCACGCGCGCCGGATCGAGACGCTGGCCATCTCGGAGCTGCCCGACGAGGACTGCTGCACCATGCTGACCCCGCGCCAGGTGGAGACGGCGGCCCAGATCCCCGACCTGCGCCAGATCGAGAAGCGCCTGGACGCCGAGGAGCTGGCCGAGTACCTGGTCTCCACCGCACAGGTGCACAAGCCCAGTTTCCTGGGCGAGGCGGCGCCCCGACGCGTGACGCCCGCCAGCGCGTCGGCGGCCACCGTCTAACGCGGTCGCCGCGCTGAGACGACGGCGCCCCCGATCCCGGGATGACGGGGTCGGGGGCACCGTCGTCTCAGCTCCGTGAGCTCACACGTCGGCGAGCTGGAGGTTGGGGGCCGGGGTGAGGGTGCGCCCGGTCAGAGTCGCCAGAGTGCCCGCCAAATCCCGCAACT
>NZ_JBWDTQ010000049.1:0-12594 GCF_056312425.1 Nocardiopsis sp. TRM 82005 | reverse complement strand
TGGATCACCAGCACCACGAAAGCGGCATGAGGCTCAGGAACCTCCCGATCAAAACCCGCCACAACCCCCTCCACCTGACGGGGAAACGCCCTGACATCCCGAGTACGCATCCGAATCTTCCGCCGGCGACGTACACAACGGCACGCTCCCGGACACCTCTTCGGGGCGGAGCACCGAAAGCCGCACCGCGGCAGAGGCCGACGAAGCCGAAGGAGAGGGGGGAGGGGGAGGCGGGGAGGTATGAACCTCGACCCGATAAGAGGGAAGTGAAAACCCTCCGCAAACAAAAAACCCGACCTGGGCCGGGTTCGTGCGCAACTGTGGCGCTGTTGAATATCGTGCCACAACCCAGGAGCGCGGTGCAAGGCCCTTTCCGAGAAATCTCGTCATCACGGACGGACTCACGGGATTCGTGTGGCGGGACCTGCCCGACAGCGGCTTTCCGGTGAACACCGGTGCCACCTCGGACACGGAGTCCGCCGCGGCCGTCCACCCCTGCCGGCCGGGTCCGCGCCGCCACGGCGGCGACGCGACCGGACCCGTCCTGGGCGGCTGGCCCCGGGGAGGCCCATGGAGACGGGAACGGGGCCGGCCGGCCCCGCCCGGTGAAGGGCCCCGGTCACACCCCCGTATGACATGCGAAGATATCCGGCGGCCCGGAACGGATACGGACTTTTCCACACCTTCCCCCGGGTTTCACTCCGATGGGGTCCGATGCCGTGCCCCGCCCCTTCCCGTCCGTCCCACCGAAACCAGGTGACCTGTGACCCAAGCTCCACCGTCCCCGGAACCCGACGTCGTCACCCATCCCGACGGACGGGTCTCCCTGGCCGAAGGCACCTCCCTGCCCGAGAGCCCCTTCGTCAACCCCGACCTCCAACCGGTCCCGATGTCCAGGCGCACCTGGGGCGGTGGCAGCTTCAGCGCCCTGTGGGTGAGCATGTCGGTCAGCATCCCGGCCTGGACCCTGGCCAGCGGGCTGATCGCCACGGGGATGGACTGGCGCCAGGCCATGCTGGCCGTCGTCCTGGGCAACCTCGCCGTGCTGCTGCCCATGGTGCTGACCGGCCACGCGGGAGCCCGGTACGGCATCCCCTTCCCGGTGTTCGCACGCGCCTCCTTCGGCCTGCGCGGCGCCAACCTGCCCGCGCTGCTGCGCGGGGCGGCCGCCTGCGGCTGGTACGGCATCCAGACCTGGGTCGGCGGTCAGGGCGTGTACGTCCTGGTCGGGCGCCTGTTCGGTGACGGGTGGACCGACGCGGCCGTGGTGGGCGGCAACCCGTGGACCCTGTGGCTGTCCTTCGGCCTGTTCTGGGCGGCCCAGCTCGGGATCATCCTGTGGGGCATGGAGGGCGTGCGCAGGGTCCAGGTGTGGGCCGCGCCGCTGATGGTCCTCGGCGGTGCCGCCCTGCTGGCGTGGATGGCGGTGGAGGCCGGGGGGCTCGGCGTGATGCTGTCCCTGGACTCCGGCGAACCCCTGGACTGGGGCCCCTCCTTCTGGGCGCTGTTCTTCCCGTCGCTGATGGGCGTGATCGGCTACTGGGCCACGTTGACCCTGAACATCAGCGACTTCACCCGGTTCTCCTCCTCGCAGCGCGCCCAGGTCATGGGCCAGTCACTCGGCCTGCCCGCCACGATGACGCTGTTCTCCCTGCTGGCCGTCATGGTCACGGCGGGTACCGCCGCCGTCTACGGCGAGCCGCTGTGGAACCCGATCGACGTCGTCGCGCAGATGGGCAGCGGGCTCGGCCTGCTCTTCGCGGTCTTCGTCGTGCTGCTGGCCACGGTCTCCACCAACATCGCGGCCAACCTGGTCGGGCCGGCCTACGACCTGGCCAACCTCAGACCAAGGCTGATCAGCTTCCGCACCGGTGCGATCACCACCTGCGTCCTCAGCGTCCTGATCTTCCCGTGGAAGCTGCTGGAGAACGAGAACACGTACATCTTCACGTGGCTGGGCACGGTCGGCGGCGTGCTGGGGACCGTGGCGGGAATCCTGCTCGCCGACTACTGGCTGCTGCGCCGTACCCGGATACGCCTGCCCGCGCTGTACGAGCGGGGATCGGAGTACTGGTACACGCATGGGTGGAACTGGCGTGCGCTGGTGGCCTTCGGCGTCGGCGCGCTGCTGGCCGTGGGCGGTTCACACTCCCCCGAGGGCTCGGGGCCGTTCCCGACCGAGGGTCTGATCCCCCTCCTGGCACCGCTGGCGGACTACGGCTGGGTCGTGGGACTGTTCACCGGCCTGCTGCTGCACTGGGGCCTGGGGGCGCTCTTCCCCGACCGGCGCGCCGCGGAGGGGGAGGCCGAGAGGACGGACGGGGCCAGCGCCGGCTGACCGCGACCACTCCTTCTCCGGACCGGCCGTCATTCCTGGTATACGGAGGGATCCGTATGGTGACCGGCTCGTGGCACACGACGTGGTGCCCGGGACCGCCTGCTCCAGACGGCCCCGGGCACCACGCGCTCCTCGTCCTCAGGACACCAGCGGAAGTCCCCAGCCCACGTGCCCGGTCCGCGTCGGATACCGCTCGGCGTTCAGCACACCGTCCAGCACCCCCCGGGATTCCTGGCCCACGATTCCGTCCACCAGCAAGCCGTGGTCCTGCTGGAAGCTCTCCACCGCGGTGACGGTCTCCTGTCCGTAGTCCCCGTCGGCCCCCCATTCGGGAAGCTCGTACCCCGCCTCCAGGAGGTCGAGTTGCAGGCGCTCCACCTCCTTGTCGTTCTCGGTCGCGGGCCTCAGGATCGCGCTCCCCGGCCAGGACCCGTCATCGAGCCGGAACTGGAAGGCCAACACGGTCTCCCCCGCCGGCACGCTCAGCCGCACCTCACCCGTGCCGGGAGCCCCCGGTCCCTCCACCTCGACGTCAGGTGCGATCAGTTCGGGATTCTGGTGGTTGAGGCGGTAGACGGCGCCGCCCTCGTGGGCCCTCATCTGCACCCGTACCAAGCGGTCGCGGGCCTGGGCCTCGTCGCTCCCGGTCAGGCGCTCCTCGCCCAGCCACAGGGAGCCCGGGGTCCACTCCACCGTCGGACCGGAACCGTCCTCCCCCACCATGGCGAGCACACACCGGCCGCCGGTCGGCACCCACAGGTAGACCGACACCGAAGCGGCCTGGCCGTGCGCCAGGGCGACCGCCCCGGGGCCGGACACCGACGACCCCAACCGCAGCACGGGCCACGAGGTGTCCGGGCGTTGGACGTGGGCGGCATGACCCTCGACCGCGGACCAGGGATCCCCGTGGGGGTCGCCCTCGCCGGTACCGACCAGATGGCCGGGGCCGCCGCCGCATGTGTTGAACGCGAGCGTCACCATCACAGCACCCGCGCTTCCACGGTCAACGCGGACGCCGATGCGTCCCCCTGGAGCACCCGCGCCTCCAGATACCCGGTGCTGGCCAGCATCCCCTCCAACGGGACGACCGGGGACGCGTGCTCGCCCGCGGTGATCGTGGCGGTGGCGGCCTCGTTCCCGTCCCGGTAGAGGGCCACGACGATGTCGGCGTTACCGGGGACGGCCACGGCGGCGTGCAGGGAGATCAGTTGGCGGTCGCCCGACAGGGTGTTGTAGTGGCGGTGCGCGGGAGCCTGCGACGGGGTGGCTCCGGCATGTGGCGCCGTCCAGGTCCATGATGCGTCCCCGGGCGCGCCCTGTTCTCCACGCGGTCCCCGGGCTCCGGCCTCGCCGTCGGTGCCGTCAGCGCCGGGCGGGCCGGTGATGTCGGCCAGACCCACCAGGTCGGTCCAGACGTCCTCGTCGTGGTACCGCCACTGGATCCCCGCCTCGGTCCGGCGGAGCACCACGTCGCGCCCGTCGGCACCGCGGAGTGGCCCGCCGTCCTGCCAGCCCTGCCCGTTCCACACGTGGAGGCGGCCGTCGATCAGGTAGGCGTCGCCGACCCGGGCCTCCGCCGGCAGGTCGGCCACGGAGTCCAGCTCCCCGAGGAGGGCCAGGCCGGGTCCGGGGTCACCCTGGTCACCGGTCTCACCCTGGGGGCCACGCTCACCGACCGGGCCTCGCTCTCCCTGAACGCCCTGTTCGCCCTGGGGTCCCTGCTCCCCTTTCGGCCCCTCGGGAACGTACACGTGACCGGTCTCCCCGTTGACACTCAGCACATAGGGGGTGGGTGGCTCCGGGTGGTCCGGCCCCGGAGGGATCACCGAGGACAGGTCCACCTCCTCCGCCTCGTGCGGAACCACCAGGGTGAACTCGTACGGTTCCAGCCCTGGGATCTCCACCAGTACCTCGTAGTGGAAGGGGGTCCCCACCAGGCTGGGGTCGTCGGTGGCGGGCAGGGCCAGGTCGACCTCGCCCGAACCGTTGATGGGTTCGACCAGGTCGACGCCCATGATGATCAGGTCGTGCTCGGGAGAGATGAGCCACTCGACACTCGGGCGGAAGGTGACCATACCTTGGGCATGCTCACCTCTCAGGAGCGCCCAGCGGCCTCGCACGCGAACACGGTGGAAGCCGTCAGGAAGGTCGGACAGGGGTACAGGCACGGGTAACTCCTTGAAAACGTGGTTCGGATCAGCTGGTCGGGGACGGATGGTGTCGCCTACGCCCTCCCGGGGCCTCCCCGGTCGTGTCGTGAACGCCGCGTGCGGTCACCGCGGAGAGGGGGCGTGCTCTCGCGCCGGGTTCAGACGTCACCCTCAGGTGGCCTCGGCGGCACCAGCTGGTCGCGGAACTCCTCCCGGAGCCGTCCGATCAGTGGTTCGGAGCGCAGCCGCTCGAAGATCCCGGTGTAGGCACCGGCCCCGCCCGGGAGGGGGAAGGACTCACCGCCGTCGGCGTCGGAGACCATGGTCCGCGCCCCCTCTCCTGCTCGGAGGGCCCCGGGTTCGGGCGCGCGGATCTCGGCTCTGGCCGTCCTGCGGTCCTCGTTCAGGCGGCTCACCGCCGTGCCCTTCGTCCGGGCCGCCGCGGCACGGACGAAGGCCCCGCTGTCGGTGCCGTCAGTGGGCGGGTACCCCCGCTCCCGTCGCAGGTACGGCAGGTAGCTGTCGTAGACCCGGTCGTAGGGGTGGGCTTCCTCGTCCAGCTCCATCTCCGCCAGGCAGGCGGCCAGGGCCTCGGCGGGATCGGTGTAACCGAGGAGCTCCATACGGGTCGCCACCGCCTCCAGCGGCACCGACCTCAGATGCTCGCCCTCGATGACGTCCACCCGGTTTCCGTCCAGGTAGCGCGTACGTACGTTCATTCGCTGTGCTCTCCTTCCTTCAGAACCGCCCAGAGGTAGATGTGTTGGGCACCGTTGGGACGTTTCTGGACCTTGAAGTTGGTGTCGTTGGCTCCGGAGATACTGATATCGATGCCGGAGGGGTCGGACGACCGGAGCTGGACGAACGGGATCGCCGAGTACCCCGGGGGGATGGGGGCCCACCACGGCCAGGTCCACTGGGTCCAGTTGCCCCCCGGGTCGGCCCCATGGACCATGAAGGTGTCCTTGCCACCGCGCATCCCCGTGGGCAGCGCCCCGCGGAAGTAGAGGTTGTAGCCGCTCTTCTCGATGCCCAGGCCGCTGTTCTCCCCGTACTGCTGCATCAGGCGGAAGTCCCCGCCGTCGTGCAGGACCAGATCGGCCCGTCCAGTGCTGTTGACCTCCGCCTCCCGTCCGGTGAGCACGAGTGCCCCTTCCGGGTAGCCGCCCGAACCCTGGCCCAGGGAGAAGATGTTGGGCTGGGACTGGCTGCCGTCCCCGGTGTCCAGCTCCACACGGGGACGGCCCCGCAGATCGCCGTCGATCCACACCCGGTTGCCCCTGAGCGCGGTCTGGAACCGTCCGGTGGCGGTGACGTTCCCGTTCGTACTGGCGTGGAAGGTGCTCTGGTCGTTCTCATCCCAGAAACGGATGCCGGTGCTGTCGGCCCGCCACCGCGCCCCGGTGACCGAGGAGGTGGACCGCATGACCGCACCGGTGATCGTCTTGCCGTTGATGGCGTCCGCGGTGATGTGCTTGCTCTCGACGGCTCCGGCCCTGATGTGTCCGGCGTCGATCGCCCCGGCGTCGATCTTGTCCGCCGTCACCGCGTTGGCCTGGATGTGGGCCGCCCTGATGGTGTCCGGGTACAGGTCGACATCGACCAGGGGTTCGGTGGAGGCGACCTCCGCCACGCCCGGTTCGGACTCGTTCCCGGAACGGTCCACCGTGGTGAACCGGAACCAGCGGGGTGCGTGGTAGGGCTGGCCCGCCACGGTGATGGTGGTCGATCCCTCCAGGAGCGCCAACGGTTCCCAAGCGTCCTCGGCCGGCAGGCGTGCCGCCACGAGCGTCACCCCGGCCCCCTCGACGGCGAACCGGGTGCCGAACCGGTTCCCCCACGGCAGGGGGCCGTCGTGGACGGCCTCACCTCCGAGCAGGACCCGGGTCCGCCGCCCCCGGGCCTCCACCCGGACGGTCGTCGTGGCTCCCACGGTGAGGTGGTCGAGGTCGACCGCGACCTCGGGCGTGTAGTAGCTCCCGTTGTCCGGCTCGTCGCCGGCCCTGGGCGCGACCCAGAGCACGCACCAGTCCTCGTCCGAACGGCGCACGTCGAACTCCAGGACCTGGTCGAGCGTTTCGAGGTCCGTGAGCAGAGTCGTCGACCCGTCCAGCAGGAGTCCGTCCGGGGTGACCGTGAGCGTGCCGCGCTCGACCGTCCACGGTGCGGTCGGCGCCCCCTCGTAGTCGAACCGGTGCTCCCACCCCCCGTCTCCGCGCATCCACAGACGTGTGTGGAGGAAGTCAGCGGGCATGGGCTCGTCTCCGGCGCCCCGGCCGTCCCACTCGACGTTGATCACGCCCAACCTGGTGGACAGCACCGGCGCGGAGGGCACCGGGGGCGGCTCGGCGTCATGGGCGATGACGACCACGTTCTGGTCTCCGAAGAACCCTGGAAGGGAGTTGTCGGAGCCGACGGCGCGGACCTTGAAGGCCCACTCCTGCCCGACCGGGAGGGGGGAGAAGCCCACTGTCGTGTCGGGGTGGTCCACCGACACCAGCCTGCTCCAGACCTCGCCCACCTCGTTTCGGCGCGCGTACACCTGGTAGGAGCCCACGTCGAGGGCGGTCCCGTCGACAGCCGAGTCCACGGCCGCCCAGGTGAGGGTGGCGTGCCCCTGGGCGGCGCCGTCGGCGTCCATGTAGACGTCGCTGCGCACGACGAGGCCCTGGGGCGCGGACGGGCGACGGTTGTCGGGCCCCTCCGGCGCGGGACGGGCACCGCTGCCGCCGTCGGCGACGCTTCCGCCCGTCAGGGCCGCGGTGCGCCGGGCCCGCCGGATCTCCGCCTCCAGGAAGCGGTCGTTCAGTACCAGGTTTCCGGTGACGACGCCGTCCTGGTCCCGGGAGAGGGTGACCTGCCTCAGCCTCAGGCCCTCCATCCGCCCGTCTCCGTCAGGTGCGAGGAGCAGGTCTCCGGGCCGGTAGTCCCGCCACGGCAGCCAGCGGGCGCCGTTCAGCAGCAGGTCCCGGGTCACCTGGACACGTTCACGGGAACCCCGTTGCAGGGCGGCCCCCGCCAGGAGCCTGGCCGTGCCCTCGTCACTCACCCCGCCCTGGGTCAGGTAGTCCTCCCAGCGCCCCCAGGGCATGGCGGCCCCGGGGTTGTCCAGTTCAAGGTGGAAACCCTCGTCGCCCTCCAGGAACAGGTGGGAGACCAGGTCCTCCAGGCTGGCGTCGGTGGGGGCCTCCGTGATGTCGCGCCCCAGCCTCAGGTCGACGGGGGCCCGGCCCGAGGCCAGGTCCCTGGCCATGACGGTGTCGTGGTTGAAGACCCGCAGGGTCCGGCCCTCGAACCGCCAGTCGCACACCCCCTGTTCGGCGAGCGCCTCCAGAACGCTGAGAAGGTCGGTGCCGAGTTCGTAGCCGAGGGTCAGGACGGTGTCCCAGGGTTGGCCGGCCGAGTCCCGTGTGGTGTCGAAGTCCGCCCCGAGCCCGGGGAGGGTCCCCCGAGAATGGCCCTCGTTGATCCAGGTCCGCAGGACGGTGCCGACCGTGGCCGCCTCGAAGGTGCGTTTGCCGTCGGTCATCCGTCCACCGGAGACGGGCGGGTAGAGCCTGAGCTTGCGTAGCTGCCACCCGTATCCGGGCATCTGGTACGAGCGGGCGCCCGCACGGTCGGTCAGGTTTCCCGAGCGCTTGACACGTAGGAACCGGGAGTCGGGAGGCTCCGCCCACTCCCCGGTCTCGGGGTCGTAGGTCTGGACCGCCACCTCGCAGGGCTGGTCCAGGTAGTGGGCGCCGGGTGCGTGCGCGGAGTAGCCCAGCTGTAGGGACGGGAGGTCGTTGTAGGGCTGGCCCAGCTCGACGCTCGTCGGGTGGGGCAGGGGCCCCAGTTCCGCGCCGTTGGGGGAGAGGGCCAGCAGACGGATGTCGAAGGCGTTCACAGGAAGGACCTCCTCGCCCTGATGATGATCTGGGTGCTCTCACCGACGGAGACCGCGCTGGCCCGCACCCGGACGTGCCGTTGGTGGGGGTTGCCGCGCACCAGCGCGGGGGTGAGCCGGAGCCAGCGGGAGGCCGATCCGGGACCGAAGCCGGAGACCAGGCCGGTGACGTCCTCCAGCTCGTCGGGCGCGTCGAGTCTGAACCGGTGGGCGTGCATACCCGAGCAGTCGACGACCAGGCCCTGCTCCTGGCTGAGTACTCCGTTCCAGGTGAATCCACCGCCGGTGGCGACGTCGAGGACACGGGGGCGGTCCGCCGGTCCGTGAACGCTGACCTCCGCGTCGGAGACGGGCGCGGTGGAGCCGGACAGCCAGCTCACCGCCGTCCCCTCCTCCGGGGGGTCGGTGACCAGGCGGGCCTGCCAGACGACCAGGTCGGGGTCGCGCCAGTACACACCCGGAATCCGTACCAGCACGGTGAGCCGTGCGGTGGCCGAGGCGACGTTCACTTCGGGCTCGGCGGAGGCGACCACCTCCGCTTCGGCGTGGCGAGTGGTACGCCGGTCGATGTGGTAACGCAGGTCCAGGAGGCGGTGCCGGACGCCGAACAGCCCGGTGAGGGCCTCCAGGTTGCGTTCGAGCTGGGCGAAGCCGCCGTCTCGGCCCTGTCGGTCCTGAGCGGTCACGTACAGGGACAGGCCGAGACTGGTCGCCTCGGGTTCGAGTCCGAGCACGGGAAGGTCGCCGGCTCGTCCCGGAAGTTGGAGCTCGACCGCGCGGGCGGCGGGAAGCGGACGCAGCTGGGTGCCGGGAGCCAGTCGCCACCCGGGGGTGTCGAGGGCTACTCCGTCCACTGAGTAGGTCGGAAAGGACATGTCGCATGACTCCGATCACGGCAACGTGGGAGGGAACGGTTGACGGTGGCCGAGGGCCGGCTCGGCCTGTGGACAGTGGTTGACCACCTGGACCTGTGAGAACCGGGTGTCCCTGGAAGGCCCGGGACGTGAGCGCGCGGCTTCGAACGGCGGATCCACCGAGGGACGCCTATGAGGCGTCCGTGACCGGGACGATCGAACGCCCCGGACCCGACGCCTGGTGTGGCCGGCCGTCGCGGGCACTCCTTGGCGCGGCGCAGCGGGAGCGCGCCGCGTGGAGGGCCAGAGGGGAGAAGGGAAGCCTGGGCCATGGCCCGGCTGAGGAGGGGCGGAAGTGTCCGCAAACAAAAAACCCGGCGCTGGGCCGGGTCGGGGGCACAGATGTGCCGCTGTCGAGTAGCGTGCCACAAGCCGCGGCACACGCGCAAGCCTTCCGGTGAAAGATCCTCTTCGGGGCTCGCGTACCGGGGTGGGGCCCCACGCATCCGGTGCGTGGGCCCCGCGGGTGTCAGCCCAGGCCCTCGCCGGGGCCGGGGCTCAGGAAGTCGTCGGGGGGCAGGCCTACTCCGAAGGCACCGTCGTCGTCGTAGACGAACTCCTCACCCTCTTCCTTCGTAGGGGGTTTCCCAATCCAGGTCCATGGTCCGTTTCGCTCCTTTTGTCGACCATGGGATGACGCCCGGGGCAGGCGGGAAGTTGACCGGACGCGGGCCGCGTCACCACTGCCCCTGCCACACCGGACGCCAGGAACGGATCCGTCGGGGTCGGCGTTCCGTCGGCTCCGTTCCTGGTGTCCGGTGGCTCGGCGCCCTTCGCTCCGGGGCTTCGTTCCTGTGCTCCCGCGTGTCCTGGCGGAGGGGTGCGAAGCGAGGAAAACAGGCTGGACCGCATCAGTCGGTCAGCTCTCCAGCTGGATACGAGCGATCTCCACCACTTTGGCGAGTTCCTTCTCCACCTGTTCGCGTGATCGGCCATCGCGTACGACCAGGCGCGCGGTGAAGGGGTTCCCCCCGATGGTGCGCGTCAGTTCGTAGCAGATGGCGTCTCCCTGGACCCACCAGGACAGGTCACCCTGTGTGATGACCTCGTTCCGCTCCTCCTCGGAGACCTCGGGCCGCCCGCCCTCCAGGACGCGGTGGACGGAGCCCGGGGCCCAGCCCAGGGCGTCCTCCAGCTGACGAACCGTCAGCCCTCGGGGGGTGCTGCGCCCCCTTCTGATATCACGCAGGGCCTGGCCGGACATGCCCGTGTGGTCGGCGAGGTCGCGCCATCGCATGCCAAGAGCCAGACGGCGTTCGTCCATGGCCCTGTCCAGGAGGTCGTATCGGGGGGCGGTGGCTGGGGAGGTGTCCTTCGGCATGCCCCAACCATAAGCGAGATCAAGAACAACTAGCGCAAACTTTGCTAAACTTGCCCACCTGCGGACGGCCGTAAACCTGCACCCTCATGGAAAAAAGCGGTCAATCAGGGATGGTGCCAGCCCACCAGTCCGCACAACCCGCTTGAAACTTTCCCTTAGTTTGGCTAACTTTGCTCACATCGTCATCTCTGAAACGGAGCACACGTGAGCATCCCCTGCGACGTCCCCTCTTGCACCAACCTCATCGTCGACGAGGCCCTCGTCTGCACCGGTTGTGCACAACGCCTCACACACGCCCTGCGCTCGGTCGTGGGCGAGGGGGACGGCGGCCTCCTCGCGGACCTGGACGTCACCCTGACCCGCCAGCGCCGCACAGGACCCGGGAACATGGGGCGTAGATCCACGGAGACCCCCCTGGCCTACGATCCGCTGGCCTCGGAGGCGGGCGCGGTCCTGCGCAACACCCTGTCCACCTGGTGCCGGTTGCTGCACGAGGAGATCGGTGGGCGGCTGCCGGACGACACCCCCGCTTCCATGGCCACTTGGCTCGGCCGTTTCACCGAATGGCTGCGCCGCTCCGACTTCGGCCCCGAGTGCGTCGACGAGGTCGTCGCGGCCGTGGAGGAGGTCGAACGCGCCGTGGACCTGCCCACCGAGCGCGTCATCGCCGGGCTCTGTGAACAGTGCGGCTCCGCCTGCTACGCCCGGGCCGGAGCCGAACACACCCGCTGCCATGAGTGCGGTACCCCTCTAGCCGTGCGGGACGGGCGCCGCCGCCTGCTGCTCGCCGCCGGGGAACACCTGGTCAGCGCAGCGGACGCGGCGAGGGCCCTGCACACGCTCGGCCACGAGGTGAGCGCCGCCGCTGTGCGCGGATACGCCAGGCGCGGACGGCTCACCGCCCGGGGAACCGGGTCGGGTGGCCGGCCGTTGTACAGCCTGGGCGAGGTCATCGACGTCTATCTGAGTAGTGTGCGACCGGTGGCCTGATCAAGCCGTACGCTCCAGCCATCGCAAGAGCCCGGCCTGCTCTGACGCGGAGAGGATCAGCGCCGCATCGGCGAGGATGTCCCGGACGGGCAGGTCGGTGCGCACCAGCACGACGGCCTCCCGTTCCCTGATCACAGCAGCCACCGGGACGGACAGCTGCGTGGGGGTACAGCCACAGAACCTCAACCGTGTCTGCCCGGTCACCCCAAGACTTACTGCCATCAGAAGGCTTACCCCGTTTCACGCTGCGGATCAAACCCTCATAGATGATCACCTAAGGACGACAGATCGCAAGGGAAACCTCCCTTTTCTTGACGTTGGTGGCTCGCTGAGCCTGATCGAACAACGGACTCGACAGCCGCTGCCTGCGTCTTCACCTCTTCGCCCGCGTGTGGCCACATGCGGCCACCCGATCCTGTAAACCGCGTTTGCCATTGACAAACGTGAACATGAAACAGAAAATTCGCCCACACAGAACCGTGGTGCCTGTATCACTCGCGAGTGATACAGGCACCACGGTCGTCA
Source organism: Nocardiopsis sp. TRM 82005 (assembly GCF_056312425.1). Classification (NCBI taxonomy): domain Bacteria; kingdom Bacillati; phylum Actinomycetota; class Actinomycetes; order Streptosporangiales; family Nocardiopsidaceae; genus Nocardiopsis; species Nocardiopsis sp. TRM 82005. The sequence continues at coordinate 470 of NZ_JBWDTQ010000049.1, read as the reverse complement.
CGCCAGGAAAGCGGCGAGCACGGCTCCCAGCGCCGCCAGCGCGGCGCTGATCCCGGTGACGGGGAGCGCGTAGCGCCACCGCTCCAGAGCGCTGAGGCGGAGTTTGATCTCCGCGTGTTCACGCTCCAGTGTGGTCAGGCGGGTGAGCGCGTTCCGGACGTCGGCCTGGGTCTCGCGGATGGCGTCATAGACGTCTCGCGCGGTGACCACTGACGAGAAGGGGTTGAGGTGTCCCTCCTCCGCCTCCGGTGGGTGTTCATGTGCCAAGGGTGTTCCTCCTGCGGTGGCCGACGGGGCCGCGGCCCCACGGACCAGGTCTTGTGACGGCGCGTTCGGGGCGAGGCGCCCTTCGCACCCCGCCCCGAACGGTCACAGGTCGTGTGGATCAGCCTGCGCCAGTCTTTGGCGGCGTTGTTCGGCGCGACGCCCAGCCTCGGCCAAACGAGCCAACCTCTCCTCCTCAGCCCGCC
>NZ_JBWDTQ010000048.1:0-22864 GCF_056312425.1 Nocardiopsis sp. TRM 82005 | reverse complement strand
TGGCCACCGCTTTGTCCTACTCCCAGCAGAAGAAGTCAACGGGTCTGCTCCTCGACTAGACCATGACCGGACACCGGTGTTCCGGGCCGACGGCAACCGTCCTCGCACCAGGCCTCAGGTGGAACGGTCGACACGGCCACGCAGCCATCCCAGGACCGCCGCCGCGGAGCTTCGCACTCCCCCGGCCGCCCCGCGCAGGCGTCGGCGCCACGCGGGCACCGCGGGGCCGTCCTCCACCTCCGTCGGTACCGGCGCCCCCGCGGCCTCGGCCCGGGCGACGCGCTCACGCAGGCGCCCTCTGACCTGCTCGGGGGTGTAGGCGCGGCGCTGCCGCTGGTCCCGGGCTATCACCACACCGGTGGCCGCGACGCCCACGAAAGCGGCCACTCCAAGGATTTTCCACCAACGCATGTGCCTACGCTATGCGGTGTGGCAGAAACGAGCATGTCCCTGAGCCAGGCGCTGGAACTCACCCGGACCGGTGACGTCTGGGTCTTTCGGGGCGCCAGCGCGGCGGATCGCGCCATCCAGATCACCACCAACAGCCCGGTCAACCACGTCGGCATGTCCCTCGTGGTCGAGGACCTGCCACCTCTGATGTGGCATGCCGAGCTCGGCCGCTCCCTGCCCGACGTGTGGACCGGAAAGCACCAGCGCGGCGTACAGCTGCACGACCTGCGCGACGCCGTCATGGTCTGGGGGCGCAGGTACGGCCAGCGTGGCTGGCTGCGCCAGCTCGACCCCGAGGCGGACGCCGGGATGGAGGACGCGGCCCTGCGCACCGTCGCCCGGCTCGACGGAACCCCTTTTCCCTCCAGCGCCCAGCTGGCCGCCCGATGGGTGCGCGGACGCCTGCCCCTGCGGCGCCTGCCCTTCGGTTCCCGACCGCGTGAGCGGGCCCTGGAGACCGCCTACTGCGCCGAGGTCATGGCCCTGACCTACGAGGCCATGGGGCTGCTGCCCGGCGGGAACCGCCCCGGGTACTACGACCCGGGGCGGTTCTGGAGCGGTGACGGCCTGCGCCTGGAGGGCGGGGCGTCCCTGGGCGGGGAGATCCGCGTGGACCTGCCCGCCGGCTGAGCGTCGCCCGGCGCGCCGGTCAGTCGAGCTGGAAGTCGGCCACACGGATCGGTGTGGACGGCCCCGGTCCCGCTTCCTGGTAGAAGACGGACAGCACCCCTTCCGAGGCCACCCGGGACTCGTCCACCAGCACCTCGCCGAAGGAGTCGATCTCCGAGCCGTCGTGGACCGTGGTCCACTCGCTCCACCCGGTGTCGGCGGTGGCGGCCATGATGCGGCCGAACGGCATGACCACGTAGGCCGTGTCGTCCTCGGTGAGCACGAGCCGGGAGCGGCCGAAGGCGTTCAGCGGCTCGGGCAGCTCCACCTTGTGCCACGTGCCCGCTTCGTCCTGGTGCAGGTGGAAGGTGCGTCCCTGCTGCCTGCGGTCGTTGACGAAGTCGGTCGAGCAGTGCCCGAACCTCCCCGGCCGGTAGCTGATGACCACGTGCGGGTTGCCCGCCGAGTCGACCGCCTGGGACTCCTGGTTCATCAGCGCGTAGTTCGGCGGCAGGGGGTCGACGACGTGGTTCCGGGTGTCCACGGACACCCGGTGCGGGGTCCCGGTCACCGCGGCCACGGCGCCGTTGTCGGTGCGCCAGGTGCGTCCGGCGTCGTCGCTGTAGACATAGCCGGTGTCGTGGTTGGACAGTCCGCCGGGGTGGCAGAGGATGTCGCCGCCCGCCGCGGCCTCGCGCCAGGTGAACGAGGCGTGCAGCCGCCCGTCGTCGCCGTAGCCGATCCCGTGCAGGTACATGTTGCGGTTGTCGCTCACCGCCCCGTTGGCCTCGTAGGACCCTTCGGGTGAGGACCAGGCGCCCAGGTGCTCCCACTCCCCGTCCTCGTACTCGGCGAGTTCCTGCGTGCCGTCGCCCGATCCGCCGGTGCGGTAGGCGAACTGGAGTCCGCCGTCCGGTGTGGGGACGAACCTGGGATAGGTCATCGGGCCCACGTCCAGGCCCGCCAGGTCACGCTGGATCGGCTCGAAGGATCCAGCGCCCCAAGGGGCCTCACCCGTGACCAGGCCGGGCGCGGAGCGGGTGTAGAAGATCGGTGTGTTGTGGGTGTCCATGCCCACGTGCAGACGCCCGTCCTCGGCGGATACGCCCAGAGAGATGGAGTTGTGCGAGTCGTCGACCGTGAGCCGGTGCGGCAGTCGGACGGTCTGCCACTCGCCGCCGCCACCGCCGCCGAGGGTGCGGCGCGCGAGGACGGCGTGGCGGTCCTCGGTGTACCAGGCGGCGTACTGGGAGCCGCCGTGGGTGAGGATGCCCGACTGCTGGTAGGAGCCGTTGTTGACCAGGCCGTCGTAGGAGACGAAGTACAGGGCGCTTTCGTCCAGGGTCCGGCTGCCCAGGGGTGTGGCCGAGGGTGCGGCGGCCGTGTCGGCCGGGGCCGCGGCGGCCGGAGCGGCGAGGGCGGTGGTCAGGGCCAGCGCCAGCGCGCCGGGCACGGCGCCGGTCAGGAGGCGCAGCGGTGAGCGGGGGATGGGGAGCAAGGAACTGCCTTTCCGGCTGGGGCTCAGGACAGGTGGAAGATCTCGGTCAGCGGGACCATGCCCTCGTCCGGGCGTCCGGGGAGGTTCTCGAAGAAGGGCGCCATCTCGGCCTGCCATCGGGCGTTGACCTCGGTCTTGGCCATCTCCTCGCGGGCACGGTCGAAGTCCTCGGTCTCCAGGTAGCCGACGACCATGCCCTCCTCGGTACAGAACAGCGAGTAGTTGTGCCAGCCGGTGGCGCTGAGGGCCTCGCGCATCTCAGGCCAGACCTCGGCGTGGCGCTCCCGGTACTCGGCGAGGCGCTCCTTGCGGACCTTGAGGATGAAGCAGACGCGCTGCACGGCGTCCTCCTGTCACTTGGGGTAGTCGGGTCAGGTCAAGGTGCTACGCACCGGAAGAAAACCGGATAGAGCCGTACGTACTCATACGGCCCGGGGCGGGCCGGGGGCACCCGGCCCGCCCCGGACGCGTCGGGGCCGTACGTGTCGGCCCCCTCGAGGACCCGATCAGAAGTCGAAGTCGTCCACGTTGTCGGCGTCGAAGACCGTCGGCGGGCCGAGTACGATCTCCCCGCCCTCCTCGACGGTGAACTCGCCCAGGTCACCGGCGGTGAAGGAATCGCCCTCGGCGCCGGTGATGCGTCCGGCCTTCAGCGAGGCACCGGCGTACCCGGCCAGGTAGCCCAGCTCCTCGGGGTTCCACAGCGCGAACTCCTCGACCGTGCCGTCGTGCACGAACTCACGCATCTGGTTGGGGGTGCCCAGGCCGGTGATGGCGACCTCGCCCTTGTACTCGGAGTCGCTGATGTAGCGAGCCGCCGCCGCGATGCCCACGGTGGTCGGCGATACCACGCCGTCCAGGTCGGGGTAGGACTGCATGAGGCCCTGCATCTCCTGGAAGGACTGCAAGTCGTCGTCGTTGCCGTAGACGGTGCTGACCAGTTCCAGGTCGGCGTACTCCTCCTCGGTCATCACCTCCTCCATCGCGGCGATCCAGGAGTTCTGGTTGGTCGCGTTGGGGGTGGCCGACAGGACGGCGAACGTGCCCTCCCCACCGATCTGCTCGGAGATCATCTCCACCAGCGCGCGTCCGATCAGCTCGTCGGAGGACTGGTTGACGAAGATGTCGGTGCAGTTGGCGTCGGAGTCGTAGCCGACGATGGCGGCGCCGCTGTCCCTGGCCTGGTCGAGCGAGGGGCACACCGCGTCGGGGTCGTTGGCGGCGATGACGATGACGTCGCTGCCGGCCTGGCTGGCGGCGTTGATGTACTCCACCTGTGAGTCGGCGGTGGGCTCGGTGCCGCCCCGTTCGTTGTACTCACCGCCCAGCTCCTCGACGGCGTCGGCGCCGCCCGCGTTGACGATGTCGGAGTAGGGGTTGTTGAGCTGTTTGGGCAGGAAGTCGATCTTGAGGTTCTCGGGGATCTCGGCGTCCGGGTCGGCGGTGCCGGTCGGGCCCGAGCTGTCCTCCTCCTGGGCGTCGTCGATGGTGGTGCCGCCGCAGGCGGCGGTCATCAGTACGGCGAACGCGGACGCGGTCAGGAGCAGGTGGCGTGGGCGAGGCTCGATCATGGTGCATCTCCCTTGGTGGAGTCGGACGCGGAGGGTGGCGCGGACGCCGTGGCCGGGTCTGGGCCCGAGGTGGACGCGCGTCTGGCGCGTGCCCGGGCCACGATGTTGGGGGTGACGACGGAGGCGATGAGGATCAGGCCGGTGACGATCTGTAGGACCTCGCTGCTGATGCCGAACAGCTGTAGGGCGTTGCGGATGGCGCCGAGAAGCACCACGCCGCTCATCACGCCCAGGATTGATCCGATCCCGCCGAAGATGGACACGCCGCCGAGTAGGACGGCTGCCACGACCTGCAACTCCAGGCCGAAGGCGGTGTCGGCGCGCGAGGTGCCGTATTGCAGGGTCCAGAAGACCCCGGCGCCGGAGGCGACCACGCCGCTGAGCGTGAACAGCCAGAACTTGGTCCAGCGCACCGGCACACCGGTGAAGCGCGCGGCCTCGTCGTTGTTGCCGATGTCGAACAGGGAGCGGCCGAAGGCGGTGGCGTGCAGCAGCACCCCGAAGACCACGGCCAGGACCAGGATCGCCACGGCGATCCACGGCAGGCCCCCGATCCCGAGGAAGGGCTCACGGGCACCGCTGACCCAGTCCCGGGGGTAGCTGGCCACGGCCCGGTCGCCCAGTAGCACGTAGGCCAGGCCCCGGTACAGGGCCATGGTGCCGATGGTCACGGCCAGGGAAGGCAGCCCGCACACGGTGACCAGGAACCCGTTGAGGGCGCCCAGGGCCGCTCCGACGGCCAGGCAGATCCACAGGGCCACCTCGATGGGGACCCCCGATTCCCAGAGGACGCCCAGGGTGGCGCTGCTCAGGGCCAGCGTGCTGGCCACCGACAGGTCGATCTCCCCGGTGATGACGATGAGCGTCATCGGCAGGGCCATCAGGGCGATGGCGGCCACGCTCAGCACCATGAACTCGATGTTGCGTCCGGTGGCGAACATGTCCACGAACAGGCTGGCGCCCAGCAGGGTGACGATGAGGGCACCCACGACCGGGGCCTCGCGTACCGACAGCAGCGACCGGATCCGTGCGGCGGGACGCTGCCCGGTCGGGCCCGGGGCGCCCTCGGGTGCCCGGTCCGGGGCGGGCGCGGTGACGGTGGGTTCAGGCGCCACGGGCACCTCCTTCTCGAAGCTTGCGCGCCGTACGCAGCGCGAGCAGCCGGTCCAGGCCGATGGCGGCCAGGATGAGCGCGCCCACCACGGCCTGGTGCCAGAACTGGTTGATCTGCCAGATGGGAAGGGCGGCGGTGATGGTGGTGAGCAGGACCGCGCCGAGCGCGGCGCCGTAGACGGTTCCCACACCGCCCGCGATGGCGACCCCGCCGACCACGGCGGCGGCGACGACCTGCAATTCCATGCCGGTGCCCACGGTGGAGTCGACGGTGCCGTAGCGGGCGGCGAACAGCACCCCGGCCAGTCCGGCCAGGGCGCCGTTGGCGGCGAAGGCCAGGGCGACACGGCGCGCGGCGGGGATACCCGACAGCCGTGCGGCGTCGGCGTTGGAGCCGATCGCGTACAGCTCCCGCCCCGAGCGGTAGCGGGCGAGGTAGAAGCCCACCACGGCGACCACGGCGATGGCGATCGCGGCGGGCAGCGGGACCCCGAGGACGCTGAACCGGCCCAGGAGCAGGAAGGGGTCGGGCATGTCGTGGGCGTTGACCTGGCCGCCGTCGGCCCACCAGTGGTTGAGGCCGCGGTAGGCGTACAGGGTGCCCAGGGTGACGACGAGCGCGGGGACCTGGACGGTGGTGACCAGCAGGCCGTTGAGCAGCCCGCACACCAGGCCGATGAGGACCCCGGCGAGCATGACGACGGGGACGGGCAGGCCGGGGAAGGACACGAAGAGGATGCCGGTGCCAAAGGCCGACAGTCCCATCACCGAGCCGACCGACAGGTCGACGTTCTTGGTGATGAGGACCAGGGCCTGGCCGACGGCGAGGACGGACAGGACGGTGGCGCCCAGGAACAGGTCGTGTACGCCCTGGCTGGACAGGAACCCCGGGTTGTGCAGCCAGGTGGCGGTGATGAGGAGCACCACGGCTAGGAGCACGCCGAGCTCACGGAACTGGATCCGGCGGCGCGCGGGGCGTCCGTTGGGCCGGGGCGGTGACCCGGTGGTGGAGGTGTCGGGGGCTGCGCTGGGTGTGTTCATCAGGCGGCCTCGCTCGGTCGCTGTCCGGTGGCCGCGTACATGACCGACTCCTCGTCGGCCTCCTCGCGGTCGAGTTCGGCGGTGACCCGGCCCTCGTGCATGACCAGGACCCGGTCGGCCATGCCCAGGACCTCGGGCAGTTCGCTGGAGACCATGACGATGGCCATCCCCTGGCCGGCCAGGGTGGAGAGGAGCCGGTGGACCTCGGCCTTGGTGCCCACGTCGATGCCGCGCGTGGGCTCGTCCACGAACAGCACTCGGGGCTCGGTGGACAGCCACTTGGCCAGGACGACCTTCTGCTGGTTGCCGCCGGAGAGGGTGGAGACCGAGTCGGTGAGCCCGCCGAACTTGAGACTGAGGCGCTCGCCCCACTCACGGGCGGAGCCGCGTTCGGCGCGCGGACGCAGTAGCCCGAGTCGGCTGAGCAGCCAGCGGCGGGTGGCGGTGGCGTTGCGTTCGATGGAGGACTCCATGACCAGGCCCTGCTGGCGGCGGTCCTCGGGTACCAGGGCCACTCCGGCGGCCATGGCGGCCTTGGGCCTTCCGGGCGGCAGAGGCTCTCCCCCGACGCGCACGGTGCCCGAGTCGTAGCGGTCCACGCCGAACACGGCGCGGATGACCTCGCTGCGTCCGGCGCCGACCAGTCCGGCCAGGGCGACGATCTCCCCGGCACGCACTTCGAAGGACACGTCGGCGAACGTGCCGTGGCTGGTCAGGCCGCCGACCTCCAGGACGGTGTCGCCGCGCTCGGCGTCCTCCTTGGGATAGAGGCTGTTGACCTCGCGGCCGACCATGCGCCGCACGACGGTGTCCACGTCCAGGTCGGCGGTGGGATCGCAGGAGACGAACGCGCCGTCGCGGACCACGGTGATGCGGTCGCACAGCGAGAAGACCTCGTTGAAGCGGTGGGAGATGAACAGCAGCGCAGCCCCGGAGTCACGCAGTGTGCGGGCCACTGTGAACAGGCGCTCGGCCTCCACACTCGACAGGGCGGCGGTGGGCTCGTCCATGACCAGCACACGCGCCTGGCGTGAGAGGGCCTTGGCGATCTCCACGAGCTGCTGGTCCGCGATGGACAGTCCGCGCGCGGGGCGGTCGGGGTCCATGTGGACTCCGAGGCGGGTGAAGACCTCCTCGGTGTCGCGGCGCATGCGCCCGCGGTCGATGATGCGCATGTGGTTGCGCGGCTGTCGGCCGACGAAGATATTCTCGGCCACCGACAGGTCGGGGAACAGGGTGGGTTCCTGGTAGATGACCGCGACCCCGGCACGCTGAGCGTCCACAGGCGCGGCGAACTCGGTGGGACGTCCGTCCACCAGCACCTGCCCGCCGTCGGGCCGGTGCACCCCCGCGATGGTCTTGACCAGGGTGGACTTCCCCGCCCCGTTCTCGCCGACCAGCGCGTGAATCTCTCCGGAGCGCAGTTCCAGGGACAGTCCCCGCAGGGCCCTGACGCTTCCGAAGGACTTGGTGACGTCGACCAGGGCGAGGGGTGGGGGGACCTCTGCTGGGTCCACGTGCGCCCTCCTTCTCCGGTGCCGATCCGGCGTGTTGCCGGACCTAGCAAAAACGTTTTAATATGAAATGGATGTTAAGTGCCACACATCTTACCGTCAAGAGGATCACTAAGAATTCGCAGGTATCGCACTGGTAACGGCACCCGGAACCGAACCGGAGCGACCCGCGTACGATGGGTCATCACGCCTTCGGGTGAGGATGTTATTGACACGTTTCAATCCGAGTGTGAGCATGATGCTCCGGACCGCGGGGCCGTGTACACACCCTGAAGTCCACGGCCGGATCAGTACGATGCGACGCGTTGTCCACTGACGGTCCGTCCGCACACGCCCGGGAGAAGCCCCTTGTCCACCAGGTCCCGATCCACCCGCCGCGTCGTGGGTATCACCGAGGTCGCCCGGCACGCCGGGGTCTCTCCCGGCACCGTGTCCAACGTCCTCAACCGCCCCGAGCGCGTCGCCGAGGACACCCGGCTCAAGGTCGAGGCGGCCATCGCCGAGCTCGACTACGTGCGCAACTCCTCCGGCAGCAGCTTGAGGTCGGGGCGCAGCGCGTCGGTGGGACTGCTCGTCCTGGACGTCACCAACCCCTTCTTCACCGAGGTGGCGCGCGGTGTGGAGGACGATGCGGCCGGGTCCGGGCTGGCCGTGGTACTGCTCAACTCCGCCGAGGCCCGCGAGCGCCAGTGGCGCAACGTACGCCTGCTCGCCGAGCAGCGCGCGGCCGGGGCCGTGGTGATGCCCGTCGACGACGACCTGTCCGACCTTCTGTGGCTGAACCGCCAGGGCACCTCATGGGTGGCCCTGGACCGGGGCGACGTCGCCGAGGACGTCGGATGCAGCGTCAGCGTGGACAACCACGCCGGGGGCATGGCCGCCGGGCGACACCTGATCGGGCTGGGACACGAGAGGGCCACCTTCCTGAGCGGACCTTTCGCCATCGAACAGGTACGCCGCCGCCACGAGGGGCTACGCGCCGCCTTCGAGGAGTCCGGAATGGACCCCGACACCGCGGTGCGGGTGGTCGAGCAACCCCTGCTCAACCCCGAGCAGGGCGAGCGGGCCGTGGACACGGTACTGGCCGGAGGACCCCGACAGCGGCCGCAGGCGGTGTTCTGCGCCAACGACCAGCTGGCGCTCGGCGTGATGAAGGGCCTGGGCCAGCGCGGCCTGCGTGTGCCCGACGACATGTCGGTGGTCGGCTACGACAACGTCGACTTCGCCGACCTGGTCCACCCCGGGCTGACCACCGTGGCCCAACCCAAGTACGAGCTGGGCCGCGCGGCGATGCGGCTGCTGGACTCGGAACTGAACGATCCCGACCACGTCCACGAGCGGGTGCTGTTCACACCCGAGCTGATGGTGCGGGGCTCCACGGCCGTCTACCGGCCCTGACCGTAGTCCTGCGGGCGTGCCGGGGTGCACGCAGCGGCGCCCCACCCCCCAGAGGGTTGGGGAAGCGCGCGGGAAACCCCGGCCACGCGCCCCGGGGGGTAGAGCTTGTAGCGGAGCTCCACCCCAGGGGTTCGGTAGAGCCTCCGACGGACCTGGGCCAGGCACCCGTAGAGCTGACAGCGGCGCTCCGCCCCAGGGGGATGCACGCCGCCTGACAGGTTCACTGAATCGTGGGGGCGATGATCCGAAAAAGGGCTGCGCCAGGATCGCGAACCTGGGATGGTCGTGCACTGTGAACGGTGACGGGATCGCGCTCCGACGTGCTGGTGACTCCGATGCGGTCGACATGGCCCACGTGTGGCTGCGTTCCTTCGCCACCGCGCTGCCGACCGTGCACCGTGCGCACGACGATGACGCGGTACGGGACTGGTTCTCCTTCGTGGTCGTACCGCGGACCGAGAGCTGGGTGGCGGCTGTCGGGGACCGTGTGGTCGGACTTCTCGTGCTGGAGGAAGCTGAGCTGGAGCAGCTCTACCTCGACCCGTCGTGGCGCGGCCGGGGCCTGGGAGACCGGTTCATGGCCCTGGCCAAACAGGAGCGGCCGGAGGGCCTGGGTCTGTGGACGTTCCGGGTCAACGGACCGGCACGGCGGTTCTACGAGCGGCACGGCTTCGTCGCCGTGGAGCGGACCGAGGGACTTCGCAACGAGGAACGCGAACCGGACATCCGCTACGTCTGGCGTCCTGAGAGGTAGGACGGCGGCGAGAGCGGTCAAGCAGCCGTCGGGCAGGGGGCCGAACGTCCTAGCTCTCCCCGACCGGGCGCGCTCGCGGCGTCAGGCCGCCGGCCCGGCAGCAGAGCCGACGACGGAGGCCGCCCCTGTGGCCTGTGACGCGGGGCTGCTTGGCACCGGCTCCTGAGGGTCGGTGACCTCGGGCCTCCAGGAAGGCACGGTCACGGTGGCGTGGAGGACCATTGCCCGCAGGCGCCGGGGGCTCTGCCGGGCGTCGAACATGGCGTCGCGCTCGCCGACGATCGCCAGTACGGGCATGGTCATGCGCCCCAGAGCCTGGTCGGAGAAGCGGGCAGCCCTCCGGTGCGCGGCCCCGGAAGTGGACGAAGGCGCGCTCCACCGTCTCCAGTTCGGAGCGTGCGATGGAGCGCCCAAGGGAGTCCGGCCGATCATCGTGGCGGTCCTCGTCCTCGCCTCCTCGGCGGGTCCTGGTGCTGCCGGTGTGTTGATCGACGGGAGTCAGGTGCGCGCGCCGACGGCCGCGCCGGGCCAGTGCCCGGCGCGGCCGTCATCACCCTTCCCTCTCCAGAGGTCGTTCAGCTCTGGGTGTTGGGGAACTCCCCCGCGTACACCCGGGACAGGTCCCGGTCGTAGACCACGCCCTGGTAGGCGTGGACGTCGTCGATGTCTCCGGGCCAGTGGTGGGTGTTGGAGCCGCCGTGCTGGGCGCTGCCGATCCGGAGCGGGCCCTCGGCGTGCCAGGCGTGGTCCACCGCCGCGCGGGACTCCGCGAAGCCGTTGACGTAGAGCACCAGCTCACCGCTGGTGTGGTCGTAGACCCCCGCCAGGTGGGTCCACTCCCCCAGCCGGGCGGCCGTGCTGGAGTAGGCGTAGGTCCACCCGGTCGATCCGGAGGTGGGGGCGTCGTCGTGGGGGGCCATCTTGAACACCCACGCTCCCCGGGATCCCTGGTAGCCCAGGTGGAAGCCGCTCTGGAACTGGCCGGCCTGACTGAGGGCGGTGGTGTTGAGGCCCTCGCCGGTCTCGTCCAGGCGCACCCAGGCCGCGACGCTGAAGCTGCGGTCGGTGCGCAGGGCGGGTCCGGGCGCCTCGACGTACTCGTCGGTGCCGTTCAGCCGCACTCCGGGTGAGAAGGTGACGCCGTTCTCGGCGGCGTTCCACGCGGTGAGGGGGTCACCGTGCAGGGTGGCGTCGAGTCCGTGGTCGGTGGCCTCGGCCACGGCCGTGCCGTCCCACTCGTCGAGCTTCCACCGGCCCTCGGCGGCCACCGGGCGGTTGGCCAGGCGCCACACCTCGGAGTCGGTCACGGTCTCGTCCGGGACGAGGCGGTTCCACACCCGGACGTCGTCGATGGCGCCGGGCCAGTAGTAGTCGCCCGCGCCCTGGAACAGGGCGCGTCCGATGGCGAGGGGCCCTGAGCGTTCCACGGCCCGGGGTGGGTGTCGGTGCCCTGCTCGGCACCGTCGACGTAGAGGGTGATCTCGCCGGTCTGCGCGTCGTGGGTGCCCAGCAGGTGCGTCCACGCCCCGACCTCGGCGGAGGCGGTGGAGGCGGCCACGGTCCACTCACGCGAACCGTCCCGGTACTCGTCCTCGGGTGACATCTTGAACACCCACCGGCCGGTATCGCCCTGGTAGCCCAGGTGGAAGGCGCTCTGCTGCGTGCCCTCCTGTGCGACGGCGGTGTGGTGGGCGTGTGCGCGGTCCAGCTTCACCCACGCCGACACCGAGAAGGTACCGGAGGTGTCCACGGTGGAGTGGTCGACGTTGATCTCGTCGTAGGGACCCGGGTCACCGTCGGTGTAGCCGCTGGTGTGCACGGCGGTGCCTTCAAGGCGCGGGGTGGGGTTGGTGTCGGGGTTGTTCACCGTGCCGACCCGGCCGCGGACCCACTCCACACCGCCGGAGAGGGTGGCTCCCTGGCCGGGGTTGGCGGTGTCGGCGGCGCGGTCGCCCTGGCCTTCGTCGAAGGTGAAGTGGGCGACCGGGTCGCTGGGCGAGGCGACCAGGAAGGAGTAGGCGAGGACGCAGTCGGAGGAGTTGCCGAAAGCGTCCACGGTGCGCGCGTAGATCCAGTTGGGGCCCGCCAGACGCGGGGTGAGGGTCACCGTCACCGACCCGCCGGGCTCCTCGGGTGTGAGTTCGTGGACGCAGGAGTCGTCGTTGAGTGCGTAGAAGTAGCTCTGGACGTCCTCGGCCCCGCTGTCGGAGACAGGTGAACTCGCCCGGCTGTCCCGGGGAGCCGTGGAACTCGTCCCCAGCGGGATAGTCCGTGGAGGTGATCACGGGCCCCTCTGCAGCGAGGGCGGGTGTGGAAAGGGCTGGCAGCAGCATCACCGGCGCCAGGAGGGCGGCGACGCGTGTCAGAGTACGGCGGAACATGACAGGACTCTCTAGCCCAGGACGGGGGATCACCTGTTGGGGCCCGTGCCGTCGGGACACGGTCGATGGTTGTCCTGGGACGGAAGGTGAGGCTAACAGGCGCAAGGAAACATCTTCTGAGTGATTCACTTCATAACAAGATGTACACATCGGGGCCAACATGGACAAAACCCATCCGAATGAAACCCAGGCGCACCATGGCCGCATCCGGCCATGATCTTCACGTTTGGTTCCGCGATGCCCGCCACCGGTACGAACATGCGGCACGGCACCAGGAGCACGTTGGGAGGTCCCCCGTTGCCATCGCCCCGATCGCAGAGGGACACGGCGGGACAGGGCCGTGCGGTGACGGGCGAGCGGGCTAGGGCCAAGGACGGGGCCAGCTCCGAGCGCGCGGCGGCCGACCTCGTCCGCAAGAAGGCCGGCCTGCGCTAAGCCATGGACGTGGCCCCGCTCGACCCGGGCTGCGTACTGGGTCCCACGAGCGCACGCACGAAGCCCTCGAGGCGGGCCCCTGCTGCTGTGCACCGGCTCCGGCTCGGCCGGGGAACGCGTCGCGGCCGCCGGGGTCCGCGACCTCATACTCGGTCCCGCCGGTGTACCGGCACCGGCGGGACCGTCCATGCAGTCCATGCAGTTCATGTCGTCCTAGGGGTGCCGGTCCACCCGCGTCACGGCCGGGCCGGGTATCCGACCAGGCGGGGTGCGCTTCGCACACGAAGCGCACCCCTTTCCAGGCCGCCCACGACGACCGGCACGCACGGGACCCGGACTCGGCCGTCCCCGCACACGCTCGGCGTCCACGGCGGGTCGGCCACGGCGGGTCGGCCGCCGTCCGCGCCCCGGCGGTCGCGCAGGGTCAGGCCAGGCCCAGGCGAGCCAAGAGTGGCTCCAACCGGGGCTCGCGGCCCAGGAAGTCCCGAACGGCCTCCATGGGGTCCGTTCCGCCGCCCACGGACAGCACCCGCTCCCGAAAGCGGTCCCCGCCCTCCCGGCTGAGGCCGCCGTTGGCGGTGAACCACTCCACGCTCTCGGCGTCCAGGACCTGGCTCCAGACGTAGGAGTAGTAGCCCGCGCTGTAGCCGTTGGCGAACACGTGCTGGAAGTACGCGGTCCGGTAACGCGGACGGACCAGGGGGTGCAGGACGCCCGCCGCCTCCAGGACCCGCTCCTCGAAGGCGGCCGCGTCCCGCACGGTCTCGCCGGGGGCCAGTCGGTGCCACGCCCAGTCCAGGAGCGCCGCGGCCAGGTACTCGAAGGTCGCGAAGCCCTGGCCGAACCGGCGGGCGGCCGTCAGACGCTCCACCAGTTCGTCCGGCACCGGCTCCCCCGTCTCGTGGTGGCGGGCGTAGTTGGCCAGGACCTCCGGCCAGACCGCCCACATCTCGTTGACCTGGGAGGGGAACTCCACGAAGTCGCGCGGCACGTTCGTGCCCTGCACGCGCGGGAACCGCACCGCTGAGAGCAGCCCGTGCAGGGCGTGGCCGAACTCGTGGAAGGCGGTCTCCAGCTCGTCGAAGGTGAGCAGGGTGGGGCCGGACCCGGGCTTGGCGATGTTGAGGTTGTTCACCACGACGGGCAGCGTGTCCAGCAGGAGGGACTGGTCGACCAGGTTGTGCATCCACGCGCCACCGCGCTTGGTCGGCCTGGCGTAGGGGTCGAGCAGGAACAGCCCCAGGGGTGAGCCGTCCGCGTCGAAGACCTCCCACACCCGCACGTCGGCGTGGTAGCCCCGCAGATCGGTTCTCCGAGTGAACGTGACCCCGTACAGCAGGGACGCCGCGTGGAAGACGCCCCTCTCGAACACCCCGTCGAGTTCGAAGTAGGGGCGCAGGACGCTGTCGTCGAAGTCATAGCGCGCCCGGCGCACCTGCTCGGCGTAGAAGGGCCAGTCCCACGGCTCCAGTTCGTGCCCGGCGTGCTCGGCCAGCGCGCGGGCCTCCGCATCGACGTTGCGCCGGGCGGGCCCGACCAGCTGGTGGAGCCGTTCCTCGACCGCCTCGACGGTCCCGGCGGTCTGGTCGGCGACCGTGTACGCCGCGTGGTCGCGGTAGCCCAGCAGCGCCGCCCGCTCGGCCCGCAGCTCCGCCATGCGCGCGGCGATCGCGTGGTTGTCCGGGGCACGTCCGACACTGAGGGCGTGGATCCGCTCGCGCGTGGCGCGGTTGGTGAGCTGGGCCAGGACGGGCTGCACGGTGGTGTTCAGCAGCGGCAGGACGTACCTGCCGTCCTGCTCGATCGCGCTGATGCGGGCCTCGTCCAGCCCCTCCAGGTCGGAGGCGTCCTCGGTGACGAAGGAGGCCTCGCTGGTCGCCCGGACCACGTTGCGCCCGAACTCCGTACTGAGTTCGGCGAGCTCGGTGTTCAGCTCACGCAGCCTGGCCTGTCCCTCGACGTCCAGGTCCGCGCCCGCCTTGACGAAGTCGAGCCGGTAGCGCTCCAGGAGCCAGGACTCCTGGGGGTCGGAGGTGGTGACCTGCCGAATGCGCTCCCACAGGTCCCGGTTGAGTGTGACGGCGTCCCTGTGCTGCGCGGCCCTGGGGGCGACCTGCTGTTCGATCTCCTGGACGGCGTCGGTGGCGTCGGAGCCTGCGAGGGTGTGCAGGACGGTCTCCACCCGCTCCAGGGTGGCGCCGGAGCGTTCGAGCGCCGCGATGGTGTTGTCGAAGGTCGCGGGCTCCGGGTTGTGGGCGATCGACTCCACCTCGGCCAGGTGCTCGGCCACGCCCTCCTCGAAGGCGGGCAGGATGTGCTCCTCCCCGATCGCCGCGAAGTCGGGGAGCTGGTAGGGGAGTTCGCTGGGGGTCAGCAACGGGTTGTCGGTCAAGGATCGTGCTCCTGGCTCGTCGGTACCGCCCGCTCCCCATGATCGTGTCGCGGAGGAGCATCGCGGCGCTTCAGCTCACGGGACGCGGTGTGGCGCGTCGTGTGCATGGGCGCGGAGGGTCCTCGGTGGCAAGGGTCCCCACGTCCGGTGTGCTCGTGCCGTTCTATCCTGTCGGCCGCCGCCTGTCATCCGCGCCTCCCGTGGGTACGCGGCCGTCCCGGGTCCCGGACCGCCCCGGCTTCCGGACCGCCCCGCCGGGCTTGGAGACGGGCCGCGGCCGTGCCGGGTTCTCTGCTTGCCGCCCTTGTCGGCCCCTTGGTATGCATGGCTGATGAACACCGGGGTTTACGCGCAGGGGTGGACTCCCTCCTCCTTCGAGGAGGCCCTGCGGCAGGCTCGGAAGAGCCTCTCCGAGGGCGGGGTCCCCGTCGGCTCCTCCATTGACATCACCGGAAGGATGGTCGGCTCCGGCCACAACGAACGCGTGCAACGGGGCGACCCCGTCGCGCACGGAGAGGTGTCGTGCCTCAGGCGGGCCGGCAGAAGGCCTTCCTATGGGACCGCCGTCCTGTACACCACCCTCGCTCCCTGTGCCATGTGCGCGGGGGCCGTGATCCAGTTCAAGATTCCGGTCGTGGTCGTCGGCGAATCACGGACCTTCCCCGGTGAGCTCGGACTGCTCCGCTCACGCGGGGTCAGGGTCGTCGAACTCGACGATCCCCGTTGCACGGCCCTGATGAGGGAGTTCCAGGAGCGCTACCCCGAGGTCTGGGCCGAGGACCTCGGGGAGGAATAGCCCTGGGCCCCGTCGCCCCGTCGTGCAGCGGCGGGTCACCCCAGAAAATCCACGAAAACCCAACAGCGAACAACCAAGAACTCGCACGGTCTGGGGCTGCTCGTCAGCCTGGGCTCTACGGGTGCGTGGCTGGGGTTTGCTGGAGGCTCTACCAACCCCCCTTCGGCGGACCACCGCTGCACGCTTCCCTGACTCCCCGCGGCGGGGCTCGGCTGCGGGCTCTACGGGCGTGCTCTGACCGGAGGGCCTCACGGCTTCGTCGCCGTGGAGCGAACCGAAGAACGCGAACCGGACATTCGCTATGTCTGGTGCTCTGAGAGGTAGGACGGCGGCGAGAGCGGTCAAGCAGCCGCCCAGCCGCCGCAGCGACCGGACGTGGAGTCGCGGCGGGGCTTCAGACCACCGTGAAGGCGGCGCTGGCGAAACGCGGGGCGGCCTCTGCGGTGACCGTCGCCTCTCCCAGCGGCCCCGGGACCACCCGGACCACGGGCATCTCCTCGCCGCTCCAGGCCTGGTCCGGCAGCTGCCGCAGCGTCTCGGTCACGTCGAAGGAGATCCTGAGGCCCTCGGGGTGCATGGCATGGGGACCGACGTTGTCGAAGAACGTCAGGTGGCCCACGAAGGCGGGCCCGTTGGGGTTGGTGTCCGACTCGTCCTCGCCGAGGAAGACGAGGAAGGCGGTAAGCGGCGCCGTGTCGGCGCGCACCCCCTCGAAGGTGAGCACGACCCGGTCACCGGATTCCATCGCGGTCTCGATGGTGTCCGCGGCGCCCTTCCCGCTGCCGGGTGAGAGGGTGAGCGGCTCGTTTCCCAGGTGCGTGACCTCATCGGTGACCGCGAACGTGGCCGCGGCCGCTTCCTGAGGCATCCCGGCGACCAGGAAGGCCGACGGCGCCTCGCCGGTGCCCATGCCGTCGGTCAGCGATTCGTACATGTAGGCGTCCCGGGGAAAGGCGAAGACCGGGCCTTCCAGTGTGTGTTGGCTGCCGTTCTCGTCGCGCAGCATGTAGGGCAGATCCGGGTCCTCGGGCGCGTGCTTCTGGCGTACCTCGGGCCACTGCCAGCCGGTGGGCATCTGGTGCCTGGCCAGCCAGGCGGTCCAGAAGCGGTCGATGTTGGCGTGGTGCAGCCAGAACACCGGGTCCCCGGCGGCCGTCGGCACCGCGCCCATCAGGCCGCCGGTGCTGAGGTGCACCAGGTCGTGCGGGGAGCGCTCCATCACCTGGGAGAAGCCGGCGCGGCCGACCTTCTGCTCCTCCGGCGGCCAGAAGAAGTGCTCCCGCATCGCGGCGGCCGGGTCGACCTGGTCGACGGCCATGGGCTTGTCGCCGAGGCAGCGACCCTCCGTGTCGACCGGCAGGTACAGCGGGTTGTCCTCTTCCTCCTGGCCCTGGGGGGTGTGAATCCTGCGCTGCCGGAAGGGCAGCGGGATTTTGCGCCACTCCTCCGAGGCCGGGACGCCGTCGTGCACCAGGTGCGCGTAGTTCCAGTACGGCAGCGCCCAGTTGGCCATGCTTTTCTGGTTCAGCTTGGTGACGATGACGTTCCGCACGATTCGTTCGAAGTAGTACACGTACCAGCGGTGCCAGGGCAGGAAGTACTGGTTCCCGTGCGGGCACTGGTGCCACTCGGGGGGCTCGCCCTGTGCCCGATCGGGCTTGCCGTGCGTGTACCACTGGAACTGCCAGGAGTTCGGATCAGTCCGCTGCCGCCTCTTCATCCAGCCGACGGCCTTGGCGTACCAGTACAGCTCCGGTGCCCAGGCTCCCGTCCTGGTGTCGAACAGCCTGGCCGCGTCCTTGCGTATGAACCGGCTCTGCATCGGCCGCGCGACGTCTGCCCGCCACCGCGGTGCGGCCGCGGCGGCCGCCTGGGGCAGCCCCGCCGCAGCGAGGACGACGGCTCCCGTTCCCACGAGCAGGGAGCGCCTGGACACGTTCATGTGGTTCCTCCGGTGTGGTCCGGGTGACCTCGCGTAAGTGGCCGGTGTGAGTCTCTGCCCGCGCGAGGTTATTACTTTTAGTAATAAGGCAACTACGCATAGGTACGATAACGTTGGATTTCCCGCGGAAACCGCCGCCACACGGGCTTGTGACCTGCACAAAGGCAAAACCGTGGCGGACCGCGGCCGTGCCGGTGCGTGTGGTCGGGTGCCCCGTCACCGAACTGAGGGGGCAGCCGTCCTCCGCGGGGCGGATCCCGCACGGAGGTGAACGGGCCCCGCTAGGCCGCCCGCGCGAGGTGCCCCGCGATCATCCGGTAGGTCTCACGCGCCGCGTCGTCGTGGCCCACGTCGTACCCGTGGTCGCGGCCGCGCACCTGGTGGAGCGCGACGAGCGCGCCGACCCGTTCGAGCCGTTCGGCGTACCGGACGCCCTCCGCACGGAGGACGTCGTGCTCGGCGACGATGACCACGGCGGGCGCGATGCCGGTGAGGTCGGCCGTGTCGCCCGGAGCCGCCGGGGAGGCGAGCCGGTCCCGGCCCGCCTCCGGGTTCGGGATGTAGCAGGTGCTGAAGACCTCTCCCATCCAGGGCCGCAGCATGGGCCGGTCGGTGGGCGAGGGCTTGTCCTCCGTCCGGACCGTCAGGTCCAGCGACGGATAGTGCAGCACCTGCGACGCGATCAGCGACTCGCCGCTCTCCAGGTTCAGCCGCGCGGCCGCAGCGGCCAGGGCGCCGCCCGCGCTCTGCCCGCCGACGGTCAGCCGGGTGCCGTCCCAACCGTGGTCTCCACCGTGGGCCGCCACCCACCGCACGATCTCGTACGCCTGGTGGGGCGGTGCCGGGAACGGGTGCTGCGGGGCGACCGCGTAGTCCACGTTCAGCACGACCGCACCGGCCTCGGCCGCCAGTACGCGGCACAGCGGGTCGTCCATGTCCGCCCACCTCAGCACGAATCCTCCGCCGTGCAGGTTGACGTGCACCGCCGGAGTCCGGGGCCCGGGCTCGGGGCGGTAGACGGTGACGCGCGCAGGTCCGTGCGCGGTGGGCACGGTGAGCGACTCGGTCCTTCGCGGGTACTCGGGAAGCCTCGCGTGGGCGCTCCGGGTCTCGCGTCCCGCGGTCAGTGCCATGCCCGCCTGCATCGAGCGGGCCACCAGGCGCGCCATCCACGGTCGGCTCATGATCGTCATGGCGCGCCACGGTACCAGCGGCGCCGTCCAGACACTCTCGCGGTCCCGGGCGGCGACTGCCGCCCGGGACCACTCCCCCGCCTACCTCGTCGTCGGGTAACGGGCCTCGGGCACCTCCACCCGCGCCCAGTCGGTGTCCGAACCCAGGTGGAACCCCGGATAGGCCGGCTGGTTGTAGCCGCTTTGCTGCCCGGCCACGCCCACCCGGTACTGCGGGTCGTGCATGAGGGTGTGCAGCTTGCGGTCGGTCACCTCGGTGCTGGTGAGAACCCGCAACGCCGTACTGTCCTCAGTACGCACGACGAGCTCCTCACGCCAGTCGCCGAACACGTCCGCGACCAGGGCGGGGTTGCCCTTCGTGCCGTTGTTGGTGTGGGTGCCCTCAGCGGTGAGCAGGGTGCCGCGGGTCCAGTCCTCGATCCTCGGGTTCTGCGTCCCCTCGATGGTCTGGGTGGTCATGTCCGCGGACCAGCGGATGCTCATGTTCGTGCCGGGGGTCCGGTCACCGAGGAACTCACCGTCGGCGCTCCACAGGCCCGCCTCGATCTCGTCACCGGGCGGCATCGAGGACCAGACCTCCAGCCCGGGCGCCTGCGGGTCGATGTCGCCGACCATGCCCCGGCCGGTGTCCGTGCCGGTGTATCCGCCGAAGAGCACCTCGCCGGTGGCGGCGTCGCGCATCACGAATCCGTAGGGCACGCTCGTGGAGCCCTCGTGCACGGTCCAGGCCTCCAGACCGTCCCGCTCGGGGTCGAGGTCGCCCACGTGCATCGCGTCGCCGTGACCGAGCTTGACGTACTCGCCTTCGACGCTGCTCTCGGGGGGACCGTAGTCGTGGGAGGAGTAGAGCAGGGACCCGTCGTCGTCCAGCGTCGCGGCGCCGTAGACGATCTCCTGGCGTCCGTCGCCGTCCACGTCGGCCGCGCTGAAGGAGTGGAAGCCCTGTCCGGCCAGTGCCCCCATCTCGGGGTCGGTGCCATCGCCTCCGTGCGGGGAGGCGTCGAAGGGGTTGTCCATCGGCACGTGTCCGCTGTCGGCGATCCAGCGCTCACGGATGGACTCGCCGTCGAAGTCGTAGGCCGCCACGGCCGAGCGCGTGTAGTAGCCCCGGGCGAACACCGCCGACGGGCCGGCGCCGTCCAGGTAGGCCACGCCCGACAGGAACCGGTCCACCCGGTTGCCCGGCTCGATGCGCGACATCGCGTAGTCGCCCCACATCAGGCCGTCGTCCCCGCGCCCCGGCTCGTAGCGGACGGTGTCCAGCTCCGCGCCGGACCGGCCGTCGAACACCGTCAGGTACTCGGGTCCGTCCACGACGAAGCCCTCGAAGTCGCGCAGGTCGTTCCTTCCGCTGCGCGAGGGCGCGTACTCGTCGATGAAGAAGTCGGCGAGGGCCTCGGCGTCCTCCCGGTTCAGCGGGTAGTCGTGGCGCGGCTCCTCACCGAAGGCCTCCTCCAGGGTCCGCGGCCAGTTCCCGGCCACGACCTCGGGGTGTTCGTGCCAGCCCAGGAACATCTCCACGACGTGCTCACGGTAGTCCTCGGAGCTCATCCGGTAGTCGTCGTCGTGTCCGTAACCGGCCTCGGCGTCCTCCTCCGGTATGGTCACGTGGTCCTCGGAGGTCTCGCCGTCCTCGCCGAAGGTCAGCGACCTGCTCCCCGGGGCGGTCTTGAGCATCAGCTCCGAACGGCCGTCGCCGTCGAGGTCATAGACCAGGAACTGCGTGTAGTGCGCACCCGAGCGGATGTTCACACCCAGGTCGACGCGGTGCAGCAGCTCGCCCTCCCGGGTGTAGGTGTCCACGTAGGTGTTGCCGGTGTACCCCTTCTGGGAGACGTCCTTGGAGTTGGTGGGGTCCCACTTGACGACGAACTCGTAGCGTCCGTCACCGTCGACGTCGCCAACGCTCACGTCGTTGGCGGTGTACCCGTACTCCTCCCCCGCCGGGGTCGTTCCGCCCTCGGGCCCGGTACCGGGCCTGCCCCGGGACACCGGAACGACCCTGTACTCGGAGTCCCCGGCGCCCTCCTCGTCCAGGAAGTTGGTGCTGTCCCTGACCAGTCCGACGACCTTCCCGTCCCGGTACACCCGGAACAGCGGGCCCCTGAGCCCCGAATCCGTGTGCCCGCTGACCTCGGGGGCCAGCAGGCGCCAGCTCAGGAAAACGCCTTCCTCGGTCTTGACCGCGACCAGTCCCCGGTCCAGCTGTTCCATCTGGGTTCCGGAGTCGCCTCGCGGCTCGGCCAGCGCGGTGGTACTCACCGCCATCAGCACCGCGCAAACGCCTACTACCAGCGGACTTCTTCTCAGGACGAAATGTCGGGGGATGCCCATGGGTACGCCTCCTCTATGGCTGGGGGGGTGGCCCACCCTATAAGGCAAGCGCTTTCCAACCAAGACCCCGTGCACCTCGCTTCCCACGCGCATCCGCTTCACCAGCAGTTCGCGGGGACGGAGCGCCGCGTGAAAACGGCTTGCCAGTGCGCCGTGGCCCGCTCATAGGATGCCGGCATGCGCGACACCGGCAGCACCACCGACCTGACCAAGGGCAACCAACGGCACTGGGACGAGCGGGCCCCGCTCCACGCAGCGAGCCCGTTCTACGACCTCGACGGGTTCCGCGCCGGCGCCGAGGCCCTCGACCGGTTCCAACTCGACGAACTCGGTGACGTCACCGGCCTCGACCTGGCCCATCTACAGTGCCACATCGGCCTGGACACGCTGTCCTGGGCCCGCCACGGCGCCCGCGTCAGCGGCCTGGACTTCTCCGCGTCAGCCGTCCGGACGGCAACCGGCCTCGCCGCCGAGATCGGTCTGGACCACCGGGCCCGCTTCGTCGCCGCCGACGTCTACGACGTCGTCTACACCGGCACCGGCGCCCTGATGTGGCTGCCCGACATCGACCGCTGGGCCCGCACCGTGGCCGGCCTGTTGCGCCCGGGCGGACGGCTCTACCTGGCCGAGTTCCACCCGCTGACCGAGGTTCTCGACGACACCCGCGGTACCACCGCCGTGCGCGGCTACTTCGCCCGCGGCGCGCGCACCTACGAGGCGTCGGGCTCCTACGCCGACTGGGAGGCCGAAACCACGCACAACACCGCCACCGAGTGGCACCACACCCTCGGCGACGTCCTCAGCGCCGTCGCCGGAGCCGGACTGCGGATCGAGTTCGTCCACGAACACGACACGATCGCGTTCCAGCGCTACGACGCGCTCGTCGCCGACGGCGCGCGCTTCCGATACCCCGACGGGTCCGCGAGCCTGCCGCTGACGTACTCGCTGGCCGCCTCCGCGCCCGGGGCCCGCGGGTAGGGCACACGGCCCCGGAACAGGGTGTCCCCGCGCTGGAAGGAGCCGTCCCACCCGTTTCGACGGCCCGGGTGGGGCGATTCGCCGGTCAGGAGGACGGAGGCGGGGCGCAGACGGGCCCGTCACGCCACAGGGCATCGGCGGTTCCGGCGTCGAGGTGCTCGGCGTACAGGGAGACCTTTTTGCTGATAACGGCCAGCGCCTCCTGGAGCTCCTCCACCTGTCGCCGCACCTTCTCCTCGTGTCGGCACAGTACGTCGAACCGCAGGGCCTCGTTCCCCGTGCCCTCCCCCACCAGCTCTACTTGACGTCCTCCTCGGGGTGAACCCCGGGGATTCCCACAGCCTCGCGGCCATGGGCTCGGTCCACCTCTTCACATCCCGGTCATGTCCGGTACCGCACCCGGAACAGGCCCAGGTACGCACACGCAGTGGTTTGGGCCCATCGACCATCCAACATTTATGGCAG
>NZ_JBWDTQ010000047.1:0-23356 GCF_056312425.1 Nocardiopsis sp. TRM 82005 | reverse complement strand
AGTTGCGGGATTTGGCGGGCACTCTGGCGACTCTGACCGGGCGCACCCTCACCCCGGCCCCCAACCTCCAGCTCGCCCGTGCCAAATGACCACCTGGCCGCGGGCACCTTGGGCGGCCGTCAGCACCCCCGTGAGACACACGAGATGGGATGACATCCGTTGGACAGCACACAGGAAGCCACGGCGGCGCGGACCGGGACCGGGCAGCGTACGATCACAGTGGAGCTGGGGGAGCGGAGCTACCCGATCCGGATTGGCCGCGGGGTCCGGCACCTCCTCTCCAGGAGTATCGCGGAGCTGGGCGCTCAGCGTGCCGTTGTCGTCTCCGCGCGTCCTTCGGAGTGGATTCCGGAGACCGGAGTCGAGACCCTGACCGTCGAGGCCCGAGACGGTGAGGCCGACAAGACCCTCGCATGGGTCGAGGAGCTGTGTGAGAAGTTTGCCGGATTCGGGCTCACCCGCTCGGACGTGGTGGTCTCATGCGGTGGAGGTACGACCACGGACGCAGTAGGCCTGGCCGCCGCGCTCTACCATCGCGGCACACCGGTCATCCACCTGCCCACCTCGCTCTTGGCTCAGGTGGATGCCAGCGTCGGGGGGAAGACCGCCGTGAATCTACGGGCGGGCAAGAACCTCGCGGGGGCGTACTGGCAGCCGGAGGCCGTTCTCTGCGACACCGAGTACCTGGAGACCTTGCCGAGGAGGGAGCTGATCAGTGCCTACGGTGAGATCGCACGCTGCCACTTCATTGGTGCCGGTGACTTGCGCGGCCTCACTCGCGACGAGCAGATAGCCGAGAGTGTGGCGTGCAAGGCGGCCATCGTCGCGGCGGACGAGAAGGACACGGGTCTGCGTCACATCCTGAACTACGGTCACACCTTGGGGCATGCTCTGGAGCGCGCCACGGACTACTCGATGCGGCACGGCGAGGCCGTGGCCGTGGGAACCGTCTTCGCTGGCCGGCTGGCCGGTGCGCTGGGCCGGATCGACCAGGCGCGTGTGGCGGAACACGCGGAGATCGTGCGCGGCTACGGCCTTGCGACCGGGCTGCCCCACGGTCTGGAGGACACGGCACTCATGGATCTCATGCGTCTGGACAAGAAGGCCCGGTACTCCTTCGCCTTCGTTCTGGACGGACCCAACGGCGCGGAGTTGGTCACCGACATCCCCGAAGCGACCATCACCGACGTGCTCAGGGAGATGGCTGCGGAGCACCCAGCCTGGTTCGCTCCTGAATGAGGTCTCCGCTATTTCAACCGCTGGTGGGGTGGACCGTCGTCCCACCCCACCAGCGGTTCACTGGGTTGCGGTCCTGCCGGGATTCGACGAGTCCCTGATCCTGCTCTCGTCGAAGACGAAGTTACCCAGCAACTCCTTGCGGTTCGTGATCCGCAACTTGCGGTAAATCCGTGTGAGATGCTGCTCCACCGTGCTCGCGGTGATGTAGAGCTTGCTGGAGATCTCGATGTTGGTATGTCCCACAGAGGCGAGGGCGGCTACTCGCTGCTCCGACTCGGACAACTGGACCGTTGTCTTTCGCACGTGCGTGGTGGTCCTGGCGATGTCCAGTTCCCCGACGGCCTCCAGGAAACTTTGGTCCAGGGGCGCCTCACACAACGTCATGAGATAGCGCGCCCTCCGAGTCGTGTTCCTCGCCTGACGCCGGTCTCCGAGCTTATGGTGGACACGAGCCATACGCACTAACGTGTTCGCCTGCTCGAACCGATCACCGCACACCTCGAAGTGGTCGAACGCTTCGGTGAGCATCTGCGGTCTCTGGTCATCGGGGCTCACCTCCGAGAGCAGCCGTAGGGCGAGGGCCCGTGGCCGGTGCCCGTCGAAGGTCGACCGCTTGAGCAACTCCTGGATCGACTGCTTGGCCTGGTCGGTATTGCCCAACTGTAGCCACGCATCAGCCGCCCCAGCCCGCCAGGACAGTTCCGGTCCCAGGTCCAGGCCCCACTCTTGTAGCATCTTTCCGCACGAGATGAAGTCGGACAGCGCCGCGTGCGTCAGGCCTACCGCGAGGTAGTACTGACCGCGCGCGGACAGGTAGTGCACCCCGTAGCGGCTCTGGAACATCGTGTTCGGAACTGGTTGGCGGAGCAGGCTGGCCGCATCGTCATACTTCCCCAACCTGGTCAGCGCGAGGACCTGGGTGCCCAGGAGGAAACCGATCACGACCCCCCACGCTTTGGGCTCCATGTAGTCCAAGGCAGCCCGTGAGCACCGCAGTGCGGTGACCGCGTTTCCCTGTCTGACCAATGCCTCGGCCCGAGTAGCCTCCGCTATCGCTGACCAGATCGCGACTTGGTGTGTGCTCGCTTCTCGAATCACCCGGTCGCACCAATTCAGTACCTCACCAGTCCGGTCGAACTGAAGCAGTGTGACCAGGGCCAGCATTACCGATTCCTCGGTCCAAGCGCCGGTGTGGTCAGGGTGGAAGTCACGAAGAATCTGCTGAGAGACGTCGATGGCCTCGCTGATCCGGCCGTGGCGGTAGTGATCGGAGGACGAGGCCGCCAGTTGGAACAAGGGGTCCCTGGAGGGGGCCAGGACGAGGTTCTTCCGTCGGGGCGAGTGGTCACTCACAGATCTGACTCTGGCCAGCCTGGAGTAAGTGCTGGCCAACCAGTGCTCCGTCTGTCGGAGTTCCTGCACCTCTTCGGAGTCGAGCCGGCGCTCTCCCCCGCGCAAGAGGTCGAGGATCCGTTCGGCCTCGTCGAGGCGACCGTGCCATAAAAGGCGCTTGGCTACGATGAGCGATGTGCGGGCGCTCAACCTGCCATGGTGTATGTCATCGACTGAGTGCGTGAGGCGCCGAGCCGCCATGGAGGGGTCGACGTTCCACTCAGCGCATGTGAGTCGGGCTCTGAGCTTGGCTCTCTCATCTTCAGATCCTGCCGATGTCAGCGCGAGTTCAAGGCATCGTATGGCGAGGTTTCGCTGGTGGGAGGCGAGTGCCTGGTCGGCTGCTGTTTTGAGCGTTTCTGCTTCCCAGGGCGCCTCGACACGCTCCGCTCTGATGAGGTGGTGCGTGATCTTCAGGACTGAGTCGTTGCGCTCATGATAGATAAGGGCTGCTTCGCGGTCCATGTTGGATTGGTGCTCAGGGGAAAGTGTGTCCAACACTACGGTCCGCGCTGATTCGTGGCGTAAGCGGCCGGAATCCAAAATTCCCGCGGCGCTCATCTCGTCCAGCGCCCGGGCAACGGCCTTGGGTTCGAGGCCGGACAGACGGCTCAGGTCCTCAATCGGTGCGGGCCCGTCGATCACGGCTACGGCTCGGGCCACGTCCAGCATGTCGTCGCCCCCGCGGTACACCAGGTTCAGCACGGCGCAGCCGTAGCCCTGTTCGCGTACGACCAGCCCGGAGCGATAGTCCTGAATCAAAGTGTCAAGCAGCAGACGGTTGCCACCACTCAACCTGTGGAACTCCGCCTGATCCGCTTCGGGGACAGGTCCCCGTGTGTCCTTGAGGTACTGCGCAACGGCCTCGGGGGAGAGGTGCTCCAGGCTGACTCTGGAGCAGTACGGCTGGCGGACCAGCTCGATGAGGAACGAACAGTGGGTGGGGCGTATCTCGGATCCGACACACAGCACCAGGGTCAGGTTCGAAGAGTGAAGCCGCCGCGCGATGTGGAGCAGGAACGCGAGCGACTGAGGGTCTCCGTGCTGGGCGTTGTCCACCAGGATTGCCGCTGGTGTGTCCCGAACGGCTTGGAAGAGGGTGTCGCAGAGCTGTTGATAGACGTCCACGAGCCCTTTTCCCACAGCCGCCGTCGCGCTATCCGGTGCCACGCTTCGGATAATCTCGGCCAGCCGCGCCCGGTACGGCTCCGCCAGCGTCTTTCCTTGGCCCCCGGTGAGTATCTGGTTGGCCAGGCTGAACGGTATATTCCGCTCCTCCCGAGAGCAGGTGGCGTTAAGAACCGTCATCCCGACGTCAACCGCTGTTTGGGACATGCCCCAGAGAAGTCGACTCTTCCCGCTGGCTATAGGTCCCTCGATCAAGATGATCGAATCCTTTTTTCTTAATAATTCGAAAGCAGTTTTTTCTGCGTTCCCCAAGTTTTTTTCTGAAGCCAAAGAAAGCAAACTTCCCCCATGGAAAACTAAGCCTACAGAAAATTCTGATCGGCGAATTTATTCTAGGTCAAGGGTCTGTGGTGTTCAATCTTCTGGATAGCCGAATCTGGCCAGTCGTAGGTATTGACACTCTGCCCGGGCGGGGTGGCAATGCTCATGCACCAATACCCAAATCGACTACTTCTCGTGGTCAGACACAAGCATTTAGTAGCAAGATTCGATGTTCACGCGGATATCATCGTGTCGATGGCTCGGACTTCAGCTGGGATTGTCGGTGTCCATAGCCGTCCGGTGAATGCCCGCCGTGACGCTTGCTGGGCGATGTTCGCCCGGCAAGGCGGCAAGCCCGGCGCGAGCTCCGCGCCGTCACGGTCGCGCGCCCGGACTCGCTTCGCTCCAGCGGACAACGGGGATCTCGCGACGCGTTGAGCCGTTCGCGGGACCGGGCTTCGCCCGGAGCCCGGAGGTTCTCACCGGCCCGCGGATCCCGAGGAGGGCGCTACCGGCCTCCGACGCGCTCCTGAAGCCGATCGCGGTGGCCGGTGAGGTTGGAGATCCTGCGGTCCAACTCGTGGAGACGTCTGTTGTAGATCTCCAGGGCCCGACGGCAGTGCCGGGGGTCGAGCTCCTGTCCCAGGCATGAGGCGACCGGCTGGAGGTCAGCGACGGTGAGGCCTGGTTCGAGGAGTTCGCGGATGTTGCGGACCCGTGCCACCGCTTCCTCGTCATACTCACGCCATCCCTTTCCCGAGCGGTGGGACCCGACGAGCCCGTGCTGCTCGTAGTACCTCAGCGGCCTGCGGCTGACCCCTGTCAGCTCGGCCAGGTCCCCGATCCTCAGCAGTGCTCCGTGCATGTGGGGAACGCTAGGTGTTGACACTGGTGTCAGGTGCAAGCCCTTCGCCCGGATTCTCTTCCGAACACCAGGTCAGGGCCATGGGCGTGTCCGGGGGCTTCGTCCGCGCCCGCGTCACCAACGGGTCCCGTGCCGTGTCCGGCGCCGTGCGGCGGCATAGGAACGGGCCTCTACGGGGCTCCGGGCAGTCGTGGCGCGGTCGCGGTCGACGGTCTTCCTTCCGTTGTTCGGAGTGCGTGATGCCGTTCGCCTGTGGTTTTTCGCATGAAATGCGGATTCTATGGCTTTTTGTGTCTGAGGGGTGGGAACGGCGATCGGTTCGAAGGCGGCATGGTTCCAGAGCGCGGTGCCTGTTCTTGCGCGATGGCAGTGCATTCCTGCTGGCCGGTATCTCCGCCCACGCCCCACGGTCTGGATGGTGCGCTGCTACGATGCAGCTCGTTGTGCTCTCAAAGACGAGGAAAAGCACATGAACCCACGCGGTAGTGACTTCCACTGGAAGAGGTTCTGGGCGTTGGTTGGCGCTGTGGCCGCCGTGCTCACCATCTGGGCGTTCTTTCTGCCCACGGCTCGCGATCTCTTCGGGCCGAGCAGCTCGAATGAGGACGATCAGGTGCAGGTGGCCGCGTCCTTGGACCCGGCCGACACGGCATCCGAGCCGCCCCGGGAGGAGCCCTCCGAATCCCCGTCCCCGTCTCCGAGTCCGACCGCCACCCCTTCCTCCAGCCCGACGCCCACCCCGGGTGTCGGCCCGGAGGCCGAAGCGCCGGGCGTCGACGGGGGAGGCAGCGATCCGCCGGACGACGCGCCACGGGACGACCAGCTGGAGTCGGAACAGGGCCGTCACGCCGAGACCGTCATCGACATCAATATCATCACGGACTTCCAAAACGGCAAAGTCGACACGGGCACATATAATACGACTCGCACTTTTAATGCTTATGCCGAAGTGATCGATGACTACGGGAGCCTGAGGAACAACGACAAGTGCACCATCAGGCTCGAGGCGTATATGGGCGGCGACCGGATATACAACAGTGCTGGTTCGTGCAGCACCTCGTTCACCGTGAACACGCGCCCCTATTCTCCAGGGCAGCTGCGGCTCGTGTTCACCGTGACGACCGGCTGGGAGGCTACCGCGACGGCGGAGAAGACGGTGGCCATCGTCTAAGGGCCGTGGGCCGATCGGAGCAACACCTGGACCCGGGTGGTCAGAGGGGGATGCCTCGGTCAGCGGTCATGGGCGATCGGCGATCGCCTGGTCAGAGCATCCGCCCGTCGGCTGTGTCGTAGGCAGCCCGTAGGAAGGGGCCGCACAACGGCAGCGATCAGAAAGCACAGCCACCATGAGCAGCGTCCTGCGTGCGTCCACCGGTGACATCGACGAGGTCCTGGCGATGATGGGACCGGCCCCTCTGAACGAGTCCCAGCAGCGCTCCTACGAGTACGCACGCGGGGAGGCCCGGTACATCGACGACAGCCTGGAACACCAGGGAATCGAGTTGGGCCTCACCGTCGTCGAGGCGCTCGAGCACCTGGTCACCGGGCACGAGCGCACGCCCGAGCAGAACCAGGCCTACGCGCACGCGTTCGACTGCCTCGTCACGCCCTGTTTCAGCGACACCTACGACCTGGGGGTGTGGTCCCGGCCGGCAGCGTACTTCGGGGGGCTGTCGGAGGCGCTGTCCGGCCTGGGGGCGCCCCGGGAGGTGCTGCCGGACCAGTTCCTGTTCGCGGGAACACCGGGAGCGGACGGGATCTTCTCACCGGCCGAGGGCCCGAACTTCGGCCACCTGCACGTCAAGTACGCCGCCACCGCTCTGGAGGCCTGGGAGGCCGTCAGGACCGAGCTCGCTCCCGGTCACCGGAACGCCCTGGACGTCTTCCGCCCGTTCTTCGAGGTGGAGGCGGAGGAGTACGCCGACCACCCCGGCACCACGCGCACCTGCATCCACTTCCATATGGGCGGCTGACCGGGCCCGGCTGTGGGAGGAGGCGGTGGCCGCGAGGCGGGCGGGCAGCGCGCCGCCGTAGCCGCTCACGCGGCCTACGCCGCGCCCGTGCGTGGCCGCTTCGGCCGCGACGCCCCGAACCTGCGCACCGTCGGCTGTTCGACGAAGCGGAAGAGCAGCCACGCGATGGCCATGGAGGCCGCCACCTGGAGTACGACCGCCCCCGCGGCGCCGGGAATCCCGCGGAACAGGTGGGAGCAGTAGTGCTCGAACAGCAGTAGGACCGGATAGTGGGCGAGGTACAGCGCGAAAGAGATCCGGCCGAGGTGGAGCATGGCCGGTGTCCGCCACAGTGAGCGTGCCCGGCGCAGGTCGAGTGAGGCGGCACCGAGGACGAGCAGCGCGGCGGGGACGACGCTCAGCGCCGCGAAGGTGAAGGGGCGCGGAACCAGCGGCGCGGCGACGACGCAGGTGAGCAGGACGAGGGAGGGCAGGCCGACCCCGATCCTCGGGACGAAGCCGTTGTGCGCCGCGCGCGCCAGCAGGATGCCCAGCAGGAACTCGGGCAGCCGGCTGAAGGGGGCGAAGTAGGCGAGCCAGAACGCTTGCAGTGGAACATCGATCCAGCCCGGGGCCAGAGGCGGTCCGGTGATGGCCGAGGCGGCGGCCGGAAGCGCCCAGATGACGGCGGTCACGGCGGCGATCGGGAGCGGCAGCCACCGGGCCGGAATCCGCCACACCAGAGGGATCACCAGGGGGAAGAGGAAGTAGAAGAAGAGCTCGACACTGAGCGACCAGCTCGGCGGGTTCATGCCGTAGAGGAAGGCCGGGTCCAGGATCCAGGTGTGGACGAGCAGCAGATTGGCGAGGGCCGGCCCCGGCGGGGGCACCCCCGCCGGGGTGAACCCCAGTGCCGATGACACCGTGGTGGCCGCGAGCAGGGCCAGCATGGCCAGCCACGTCGCCGCGTGGCTGGGGACGATCCTGAGGAACCGCCGGCGCCAGAACACACGGGGCGCCTCCCCCGGGCGGGCCGACCACGTGAGTACGAAGCCGCTGAGGACGAAGAAGAACGACACGGCGACCATGGTCAGCGTCACCGACCGCAGCGTCGGGTGCATGTGCCCGACGACCACGGCGAGCGCCGCGGCGAACCGCAAACCGGTGAGCGATTCCAGCCTGCGGGCAGGCGGAGGTAGGCCGGACACTTGAGACGGATCGGTCGGAGACACCATGAAGAGTCCTGTCATCCATTTCATCGCCGACATTGGACAAGGTGTGCCAGGGCGTAACCGGCGGGCCCCTTCCCCGGGGCGCCTTCCCAGTTCCGAACCGGCCGCGCCGTGCTGAGTCTTGAGATGAACCGGCCCGGGCGGTCCGTGTGGATATCGGTATCCGATGTCGTACGGGAGACTCCGCATCCGGATACCCCCTCGGGGCGAATCCGCTCACACGCGCGCGCCGCCCTGGTGTGTGCCGCGGGTCCCGCGGAGCCGGTTTCCCGGCGCCCGGGCCACGGTGCGGGGAGACGGGGGTGTACGACGCCGGTCCGGCACCGGTCCGACCGCTGCCGGACGCGGTACGGCTCAGCCCCGGTGGACGCAGAACAGCGGGCCGTGGAAGGCGGATACGTCGAACCCGGGAGAGGAGATGGCGTTCCCGGCCCGTACGGGCCGGCTCCACCCCTTCCCCTTGTCGTACCGGGTCCACCACAGCCGTCCCCACCCGCTGGCGTCCTCCTGGTAGAAGACGCAGTGCAGGTAATCGTTGTAGCGGGTGATCGCCGGGGTGTACGAGGTGCGGACGGGGTTGCCGTCGACGTCCTCGATCCGCTGGCTTCCGCTCCAGTGCCCGGACGCGCTGTCGTAGGTGAGCCAGTAGAGCTGGTCGTCCCCGCGGTCGTGGACGCAGTAGAGGTGGTCCTTGAACCGTTCGACCACCGGGGTGCGTGACGAGGTGAATCCTCCCGGCACGTCCCGCTCGGTACTCCACTCCTTGGAGCGGGTGTCCTGGGTGAGCCAGCGCAGCCGGCCGTCCTCACCCCTCAGGACGCAGTAGAGGAGACCGTCGTAGACGGTGAGGGACGCGCCCGATGCCCGCATCTCCCGGCCGTCGGCCGCCTTGACGACCCGGTCCGACGACCAGCCGGTCTCTCCCCCCTCGATGTTGTAGCGCGCCCACCAGAGCCGTGTGTCGGAGGAGGTGCGGTGGTGCACGTAGTACAGGTGGTCGTTGGCGTGGGAGACCGCCAGCGGCCCGTAACTGGGCACCGGGTCGCCGAGCGCGTCATGGAGCGCCCTGTCGCCCCGCCAGGCACCGGTGTCCTTGTCGTAGACGTCCCACCACAGGGACTTGTCGTGGAACGTGTTCTGGTGCAGGCAGTACAAGCGGCCCTTGTACGCCTCGATGCCGGGCGTGTAGGGGGACCACGCGTTCGGTACCTCCAGGTCCTTGGACCAGCCCGCGCCCTCCTCGTACGTGAGCCACCGCAGTTCCTTGTCGCGTGACTTCGTCCACCGTCGGCGCCCCGCGCGGCCCGGCTTGGCGTCCAGGCACGGGTTGCGCTCGTGCGCGAGGCGGCCGCTGACGTAGGTGGCGGCCACGGCCCGGTCGTCGCCCAGCTGCGCGAGGGCGAAGAGCAGGTCGTCCACGGTTTCGCTCTCGGCCGTGCGCGCGGCGAGCAACCGGGTGGCTGAGGGGTCCAGGACCACGAAGTCGGCCTCGTTGCCCGGAGCGAGCGAGCCCACGACCCCGTTCAGGCCCATGGCGCTCGCCCCGCCGAGGGTCGCCAGGTAGAAGAGCTTGGTCCCGTCCATGGGCGTCAGGCCGAGCTGGCCCACCTTGTAGACCTCGTCCATGGTCTGCATGAGCGACAGGCTCGTGCCCCCGCCCACGTCGGTGCCGAGGCCGGTGTGCACGGGGTGCCTCCGGTCCCCGGCGCTGCGCATGGAGAACAGCCCGCTGCCCAGGAACAGGTTGGAGGTGGGGCAGTGCGCGACCCCGCTGCCGGTGGCGGACAGGCGCCGCCACTCGCGCTTGTCCAGGTGTACGGCGTGGGCGAACACCGCCCCGCGCCCGAGGAGGCCGTGGTGCTCGTAGACGTCGACGTAGTCCTCCCGCTCCGGGAACAGCGAGCGGACTTCCTCGACCTCCTCCGTGTTCTCCGCCAGATGTGCCTGTAGGAGGGTGCCGGGGTGTTCACCCCACAGCTTCCCGGCCAACCGGAGCGTCTCGTCAGTACAGGTCAGGGCGAACCGGGGCGTGATGGCGTAGAGGCTCCGTCCGACGCCGTGCCATTTGCGGATGAGCGCCTTGGAATCCTCGTAGCCCTGGAGGGGGGACGCGTCCAACAGGTCGGGAGGGGCGTTGCGGTCCATGAGGACCTTGCCCGCCGCCACCCGCATCCCCCTGCGGGTGGTCTCCTCGAACAGGGCGTCGACCGAGGCCGGGTAGGTCGCGCAGTTGACCATCGCGGTCGTGGTGCCGTTGCGCAGGATCTGGGCGCAGAACAGTTCCGCGGTTCGGCGGGCGTAGGCCGGATCGGCGAAGCGGACCTCCTCCGGGTAGACGTGGTTGTGCAGCCATTCCAGGAGCTGGTCGCCGTAGGCGCCGATGATCCGGGTCTGCGGGTAGTGCACGTGGAGGTCGACGAACCCGGGCAGGATCACCTTGTCCCGGTAGTGGACGACGGTGGTGCCCGTGGGAAGGCCGCCCACCAGCCTGTCGTAGGGCCCGGCGGCGGTGATCCTGCCGTCCTGGGAGATCAGGAGGCCGTCCTCCACGTACTCCAGCGCCTGTTCGCTGGAGGTGCGGAAGGGGTCGGAACCGAACCAGACCAGGGAGCCGCGGACCGCTGTGGCGGCGGGGCAGCCATCGGCTCCCGAGGGGGCGGTGCGGTCGCTCATGTCCGACCTCCTTCGCGAGGTCCCGTCAACCAGTGGGGCTTTCGCTTTCTCGTGGTGCGGTGCACCATGTCCGCTTCCTCTCGTCGGTGTTCGCGGTCATCCGCGGTCAGTAGCCGCGAGTACCCAGAGGCCGGAGGACGGGAAACGCCTATGCCCGACAGCACGGCGGGCAGGGGCGGCTATGCGACATTGGTGCCTTTTGATGCGCGGTTACGGAGAGAAACGGACAGACCGAAGTACGGAGTTCGTCCTAACTCGAACGCAGCCCGCCCGGTCGGCCACGGCCGTGTCCAGCGCGCGCTGAACTTCCGCGCCCGAGAGGCCGACGGCCCGCGCGATGCCGTTCCCGACAACGTGCGGAAAGAGATCGGCTGAGAAAATCTCATAGGCTCGCATCTTGTCAAAATATGCGAAATTTATTTTTCATATACGAAATGAGGGATTGTTGGCTTCGTGTGCGGGGCGGGGTGGCAAGTTAGGGGGGAGTTCGCCACCGTGTGGCCCGTGAAGATTTGGTTGGGGTGTGGAATCAGTAAAAGAGGGACCCAAACAGTTGGATTGCGCGTGCGCATACTATGAAAATTAGTACATCCCTTCCGCGGGCAAGGGAGTGAATGGTCTTCCCTGTTTCTCTGGTGAGTTTTGGCGGGAACATGGGAGGTGCGCGCGGCCCTCTCTTGCCGTGGTCGCGCGTGCCCACTGCGAAGACCGTGCTCAATTCGAGAGGTGTGCATGCTCCCTGCTATGTCCCGCGCCGAGCGAGAGGCATTCCTGGCCGAGGTCCACGTCGGTGTTCTCGGCGTGGACGATCCCAGGAACGGCGGCGCTCCGCTGGTGGTCCCCATCTGGTATTCCTACGCGCCCGGCGACACGGTCGTCGTGCAGACGGGCCGTGACTCGGTGAAGGCGCGTCTCATCCGCACGGCGGGCAGATTCAGCCTGTGCGCCCAGCAGGAGGCGCCCCCGTACCGCTACGTGAGCGTGGAAGGGCCGGTCGTCGACGTGGCCGATCCGGCCGACCCGGCCGACCGGGAGGCCATCGCCGTCCGCTACCTGGGTGCGCGGGAGACCGAGACGTACCTGGCGGCGACCGCCGACCAGCTCACCGACGACATCACCTTCCGGATGCGTCCTGAGCGATGGCGAACCGCGGATTTCACCTCCTTCTCGGAATCAGTGTTCGCCTGAACCTCCCGACCGTGAGGTCCAACGAAAGGAACCCCACGTGACGAAGAGTCCCGCCACGGGCACGGTGTCGGCGGCGGACCTGCGAGGCCCCGTCACCGACTTTCCCCGCTATGCGCTCTTGCACGAACTCTTCGCCGACCGTGCGAGTCGGCATCCGGACGCCCCGGCGGTCCGCCACCGTGGGCGAGAGCTCTCCTACGCGGAACTGGACCGACGGTCCCGGGACCTGGCGGTACGGCTCCTGGCGGCCGGTGCGCGCCAGGGCGACGCCGTCGGCGTGTGCGGCAGCCGTTCACCGGAAGCCCTCATAGCCTTCCTGGGAGCGTTGCGCGCTGGCTGCGCCTATGTGCCGATGGACGACGACCTTCCCCCGGCCCGCATCAACGCCATGGCGGAGGACGCCGGTGTACGCGTGGCGGTCGTCCTGCCCGGCTCCGTGTGCCGGGTGCGGCGTCTGGCGGCCCGAGTCGATCTGGGCACCGCGGAACCGACGAGTCCTCAGGAGCCGCCCGCGGTCGACACCACCGCGGACGGGTGCGCCTATGTCATGTTCACCTCCGGCTCCACGGGTCGGCCCAAACCGGTCGCGGTGCCGCACCGGGGCGTCGTGCGGTTGGCGGCCTCCGACCCGAGGCTGCCCCGGCCCGGTGCCGGAGACCGGGTTCTGCACGGATACAGCCCGTCATCGGACGCCTCCACCATCGAGATCTGGTCGGCGCTGGTGGGCGGCGCCTGCCTGGTCATCGTCGACCGTGAGGAGCTGGTCTCTCCCGAGGCGCTGCACCGGAGGCTGCGGGAGGAGGACGTCGACGTCGCCTATCTGACGACGAGTGTCTTCCACCACGTGGCACGAACGATTCCGGAGGCGTTCGCCGGACTGGACTTCGTATCGGCGGGTGGGGAGGCCATGGACCCCGAGCTGGCACGGGCGGTGCTGCGTACCTGCCCGACCACCGAGGTCGTCAACTTCTACGGCCCCACCGAGAACACGGTGGTGTCCACGTTCCACACCGTCGGCGGCCTGACCGACGAAGCCCGGACCGTGCCCATCGGTACTCCGCTGGCCAACTCCACCTGCCGCGTCCTGCGCTCCGACGGCACGACCGCGGAGACCGGGGAGGAGGGGGAGCTCCTCGTCGGCGGTGACGGCCTGGCGCTGGGCTACCTGGGCGACGCGCGGCTGACCGGCGAGCGCTTCGTGGAACTCCCGGACGGCCAGTGGTTCTACCGCACGGGGGACCGGGTCGTCCTCGACCGGGAGGGACGGCTGGAGTACCTGGGCCGGATGGATCGGCAGGTGAAGATCCGCGGCCACCGCATCGAGCCGGACGAGGTCGAGGCACGGCTGCGCGCACACCCCGACGTGGCCGAGGCCGTCGTGGAGATGCGCTCCACACACCTGGACGCCCACATCATCCCCGCCGACCCCGGGCGCGGGATCGAGACCGCCGGACTACGCGGGTTCTGCGCCTCCTGGCTGCCCGCGGCCGCCGTTCCCCGTATCTTCCACACCTGGGAGTCGTTCCCGGTGTCCGCGGCGGGCAAGGTGGACCGCGCCCGTCTCGCCACGGAAGCCGCGGCGGGAGACGAGCCCGTCTCTCCCGAGCCCGAGGGGGGAGTGAACAGTGTGCGGGACGGTGTCGTCTCGGCCTGGCGGGCCACGGTCGGGGTGATCCCCGAACCCGGAGACGACTTCTTCCTCATCGGGGGCGACTCCCTTCTCGCGGCGGAGGCCGTGAACCGCACCCGGGCCGCGCTCGGTGTGGGAGCCGAACACGGCAGCGCGCTCATCCGCGCCCTGATCGAACGGCCCGAACTGGAGGAGTTCACCAGGACCGTTGGACGGTTCCTCTCCGATTCCGCCGTCGTTGAGCCCGAGACGTCGACCGACTTCGAGGCGGAGGCACGCCTCGGGCTCGATCTGCCGCTCAGGCGGGGGCCCGCGCCCAACCCACGCGATCCGACGGAGGTGCTGCTCACCGGGGCCACCGGTTTCGTCGGCGCCTACCTGCTGGATCGGCTTCTCTCACGAACCGGGGCCCGTGTGCACTGCCCGGTTCGCGCCCGCGACGCTCAGCACGCCCACCGCAGGGTCCTGGCCAACCTGGCCCGCTACGGACTGTCCGCACCGGGGGACCAGGACCGCCTCGTCTGCTTCCCAGCGGACCTGGGCGCCGAACGGCTGGGGCTGGACGAACCGCACGCGGACCACCTGGCGGATCGGCTCGACCTGATCCTGCACTCGGGAGCGCGGGTCAACTTCGTCTATCCGTATTCGGCGCTGCGGGCGACCAACGTCGAGGCGACCCGTGAGATCGTGCGGCTGTCCGCGCCGCGCCGAGTGCCCGTCCACTTCCTCTCCACCATCGCCGTTCTCGCCGGGTTCGGCAGTGCCGGGGTGGGGCACGTGGCCGAGGACACGCCCCTCGCGTACGCCGACCGGCTCACCATGGGCTACGCCGAGAGCAAGTGGGTCGCGGAGCGCCTGCTGGGTGAGGCGGGCCGTCTGGGGCTGCCGGTGACGGTGTACCGGCCCTATGAGATCACCGGGGACCGGGACAGCGGGATCTGCAACACCGAGACGGCGATCTGCTCGATGTTCAAGATGATCGCCGAGACGGGGGTGGCCCCCGATATGAGCCTGCCGATGGACTTCGTGCCGGTGGACCACCTGGTCGACACCATCCTGCACGTGGCCACGGGGCACGCCCCGGCCCGGCCCGTCTACCACTTGACCAACCCGCGCCCGGCCCGACTGTCCGACGTCGTGCGGCGTATGCGCGCCGCCGGGTGCCGTATCAGGACACTGCCCTACCAGGACTGGGTCACCGAGCTGGTGCGTCATGTCGCCGAGGACCCCACCAGCCCCACCGCTCCCTTCGTGTCCCTGTGCGTGGACCAGGGGAGGGGGACCGACCTGTCCGTCAAGGAGCTGTACCTGAAGGAGGTCTTCCCCGGCCTGGGCAGGGCCAACGCGGAGGCGGCCGTGGCCGAGGCGGGGCTGACCTGCCCGCCGGTTGACGACGCTCTCATCGACCGCTACCTGGACTTCATGTTCGACTGCGGTTTCATCCGTAGGCCCTACCGGGCCGCCGGGCCCGTAGCGGTGGGCCATGCGGACACAGTGGTTTCGAGGGGGGAAGGATGAACGCCGCCACCGACCAGGTGTCGGAACTTTCCCCGGTACCCGAAGCGGAGCCCGGATCCGCAGGAGCTCCCTGCGCCTACGCCGCCCTGCGGGCCGAACGTCCGATCACCCGTGTGCGGCTGCCCGGGGGAGAGCCGGTCTGGCTGGTGAGCCGGTACGCGGACGTGCGGGAGGCGCTCGCCCATCCGAGGCTGGTCCGGCCCGTCATCGCGACCTGGCCACCACAGGACGCCGAACCGTGGCCCCGGAAGGTGTTGACCCTGCTGGAGCTGCGCGGGGACATCCACAAACGGGTGCGGGGGGCGGTCGCTCCCGCGTTCACACCACGCCGTCTGGAGGCGCTTGCTCCCCGGATCCGTGCGGTGGCGAACGAGCTCGTCGACGAACTGCTCAGCGAAGGCCCCCCGGGGGACCTGGTCGCGGGCTTCACCGAACCGTTCCCGCTGCGCGTGCTCTGCGACTTCCTCGGTGTCGACCACACCGAGTGCGCCGCCTTCACTGAGCACACCGAAACGGTCCTGGACGCGACCCGGGTGCCCCTGGACCGGACTCTGCACGCTCTGGACGCGTTGCGGGACTTCGCCGCCGACCTCGTCGACGAGTGCCGACGCGGCAGCGGAAGCGGGTTGCTGGGGCAGCTGGCCCGGGCTGCGCGGGACGAGGGCGGGCTCGGCCGCGACGACCTGATCAGCGTCACCATCAGCATGCTCATAGCGGGATACAAGACCAACGTCCAGCACTTCGGCTCGGCGCTTCCGACCCTGCTCGAACGCCCCCGGCTGATGAGCCGCCTGCGCGTGTACCCGGACCGGATACCGGACGCGGTCGAGGAGCTGCTGCGCCACGTCCCGCTGATGAACGCGATCGTCGTCCTGGTCGCGACCGAGGACCTCGACCTCGGCGGCCGACGCATCCGCGAGGGTGAGGCGGTCATGCCGATCATCGCCTCCGCCAACCGGGACGTGGAGACCTTCGCCCAGGCCGACGAGTTCGATCCGGAGCGCAGCCCCAACCCGCACCTGACCTTCGGCAGGGGGCCGCACTACTGCCCCGGAGGGCACTTGACCCGGATGCAGTTGCGAATCGCGTTGGAGACCCTGCTCGCCCGCCTGCCGGGTCTTCGTCCGGACACGGCCGTGGACCGACTGGAGTGGGACGAGGACGCGCCGCTGCGCGCTCCACTGCGGCTGCCGGTCCGCTGGGACCAGCGACCATCCGGGCTCCGTGACCACGGCGGTGTCCGCCCGTGACCACCAATCCTGAGGGGAACGCACAGGTGACAGCCATCGACCCGACCTTGCCACGCTACCCGTTCAGCACGCGGGGCGACCGTCTGGCCGAGGAACTCAGCTCCGAGTGCCCGATGCTCCGAGTCGCCACGAACGCGGGAGACGAGGCTTGGCTCGTCACCGGCCACGCCGAGGTCAGACAAGTGTTGTCGGGGGCGCGTTTCGCGCGTGCCCAGGTGGCCGACGAGGACAGTCCGGTGCAGGACGCGGCGCTCCTGGCCCCGGAACTGCTCGACGCGATGCCGTACCTGCGCAGGGCGGGAATGTACGACGAGATCCAGCGCTCCCTGCACGACATGGCCGATCTGCCCGATCCTTGGCTGCGTGCCGTCATCCGGGAGGCGGTCGAGGAGACGGTCGCCCAGGGGGCGCCTTGTGATCTGCAACGCCACTTCTCCGAACGCGTGGCCGGTCGGGCGATGTGCCGCCTGTTGGGCCTATCGGAGTCGGACCTGCCCCTGCTCAAGGTCTGGGCCGACACCGATCTCACCATGCGGTTGCCTGAGGAGACGATCCACCGCAACTGGGAGCAGCTTCGGGACTACATGCTCGAACAGTCCGGGCGCGACGGTCTCGCCGCAGCCCCCGGTCTGCTGCCGAGGCTGGCGACGCGCAACCGGGGGGAGGAGGCTCTCACACCGGAACAACTCGCCAACATCCTCGGTGTCGTCTTCGTCGCCGGATACGAGGACCTGGCCAGCTTCCTGGGTGTGGCGTCCTTCCACCTCGCCCAGATGCCGCAGGTCCTCGACCGCCTGCGCGGCGAACCGGAGACGGTCGACGGTGACGTGGAGGAACTGCTGCGCTACAGCGTGGTGCTCGGCAACGCCTTGGCCCGGATCGCGACCGAGGACACCGACCTGGCCGGACGCAAGGTGCGTACCGGCGAAATGGTCCTGGTCTCCACCGACGCGGCCAACTTCGACACCGCCAGGTTCTCCGAACCCCACGCCTACGACCCCGGCCGGCGCCCCAACCCCCATGTGCGGTTCGGCCACGGGCCGAACTACTGCCCCGGGGCCCGCCTGACGCGTCGGGTGAGCGCGCTCGCCTTCGTCGCTCTGGCGGGCCTCGGGGACCTACGGCTCGCGGTACCGCCCCGGGAGGTCGAATGGGTCCCCGACCGGATGGCGATCACACCCGTCGCGGTGCCCGTGCTCTGGGCGGACCCAGCCGCGACGGTACGACCGAGTTGACCGATTTTTCCGACCAGCACGAGGAACAGAGATGACGTACCTGGTCAAGGAGATCTTCTACACCCTTCAGGGAGAGGGCGCCCACGCGGGCCGTCCCGCCGTCTTCTGCCGTTTCTCCCGGTGCAACTTGTGGACCGGGAGGGAGGAGGAACGCCACCGGGCGATCTGCAAGTTCTGTGACACGGACTTCGTGGGCACAGACGGGCAGAACGGCGGGCGCTTCGCCGCCCCGGAGGACCTGGCCGACGCCGTGGAGGCGCAGTGGTCGCCGCGCACCGCCGAGCGACGATTCGTCGTCTGCACCGGGGGAGAGCCACTCCTACAGCTCGACGAGCCCGCGATCGACGCCCTCCACCAGCGCGGATTCGAGGTCGCGGTGGAGACCAACGGAACCCGGGTCCCCCCGCGGGGCATCGACTGGCTGTGTGTGAGCCCCAAGCTCGGCTCCACGCTCGTCGTCGAGCGTGGTGACGAGCTCAAGCTCGTCTATCCGCAGGAGGGCGGGGAACCCGAACGGTTCGAGCACCTGACCTTCGGATCCTTTCGGCTCCAGCCCATGGACGGGCCCGAGACCGCCGCCAACACCGAGGCCGCGCTCAAGTACTGCATGGACAATCCGCGCTGGAGTCTGTGCCTGCAAACCCACAAGTACCTGGGGATCGACTGATGGACACCACGAGCACCGCGACCCGGCCCGATCGGCACGGAGTCACCGTGCGACACAACTTCGAGACCGCGCACCGATTGCCGCACCTGGGCGGAAAGTGTACGAATCTGCACGGCCACTCCTGGTGGGTCGAGGTGTCCGCGATCGCGCCGACGCTCGACTCCGGCACGGTCGTGGAGTTCGGCACCTTCAAGTCAGCGCTGCGCTCCTGGATCGACACCTATCTCGACCACGGGGCCATGTTGGGCTTCGACGACCCGATGGCCAAGCTCCTGACCGACCACGGCAGCAAGTTGTTCCGGTTCGGGGCGCCGGATCCGCTGCCGGCCGAGGAGCCGGCCACCGATCTGCCCCATCCCACGGTGGAGGCTGTGGCGGTGCTTCTCGGACGGGTGGCCGAGGAAGCCCTGTCCGGGTTGGCGCACGTGCCCGGAACCCGGATCGACACGGTCAGCGTGACCGAGACGCACGTCAACAACGCCGTGTGGCGGAGCGGGTCCCCGTGACCGAAGTGGCCACCAGTGTCCCCGAGCACAACCAGCGAACGAGGAGCCGCGTCCGTGACCACCAGTACGACCACAGAACCTCCGGAGCACACTGTTCCCGATGTCCACGAGGCGTCCGCTGTCGGTCACGCTCGCGCGATGCTCGTAGCCCTCGGTATCCGGTGCGACACCGATTCGATGCACCGCACCCCTGAGCGATATGTGCGGGCGATCGCGGAGATGACGTACGGAATGCGACTCGACCCGGCCCGCCACCTGGAAGTACAGTTCCGGCCGGAGTCGGCCAACCAGGGGGTCATCGCGGCTGTGGACGTGCCGTTCGTGGCCCTGTGCGAGCATCACCTGCTGCCGTTCCCCGGTCGGGCGACGGTCGCCTATCTGCCCTCTCCCGGGGCGCCCATCGTCGGCCTGTCCAAGCTGGCCCGGGTCCTCCAGGAGTACGCCGCGCGCCCGCAGGTGCAGGAACGGATCGGGGAGCAGACGGTGGCGGCTCTGGACAAGCACCTGGACGTCCGCGGTTCAGCTTGCCTCATCCGATCGCGACACGCCTGTATGACCCTTCGGGGGGTGGAGGCGCACGGGGCCTCGATGCTCACCACGCACCTGGCCGGTGAGATCGAGTCCGATTCCGCGCTACGTGCCCAGGTGTTGTCCTACACGCCCACGTGCGACTCGGAGTAGTCTCACCGCCGGTTGCCCGGGCGGAACGGTACCGCCGCTCCACCCGGGCCGCGTCCTGTCAGGGCATGTGACCGGCACGGGTTCGCGTTCCGCGCCCTTCGCACGCGGTGGCGCGTTCCCCGGGACCTGCGGGGAGGGTCGCGTGGACCTAAACGACCTCTGAACGCCAGAACGTCGTGTCGGCGTAGGACGTGGGATCGCTCAGGCCCGCCGCGTGGAAGGCCTCGGCGCGTTCGACACAGGTGCCGCAGCGCCCGCAGTGGGTCTCCCCGCCCTCGTAGCAGGACCAGGACAGATGCACGGGGGCCTCGATCCGGCGACCGAGGGCGGCGATCTCGGCCTTGGCCATGTCCACGAACGGCGCGGTGACGGTGACCTGCCCGTCGGTGCCCGTCTCGGCGGCTCGCGCGGCGGCCTCCACGAACACGGGTCGGCAGTCGGGGTAGACGGGGTGGTCGCCGGCGTGCACGGCGGTGGCGACGCTGGAGTGGCCCCGCGCCGACGCGACACCGACTGCGACCATCAGCAGGATGGCGTTGCGGTTGGGGACCACGGTGGCGGCCATGGTGGGTTCCGCGTAGTGACCGTGGGGCACGTTTCCACCGTCGCTGGAGGGGGTCAGAGCGCTGGTCAGGTGTGCCCCCAGCACGGACAGGTCGATGACGTCGTGGCGCACGCCCAGTGCCGCTGAGACCTCCGCGGCGGCCTCCAGTTCACGGACGTGGCGCTGCCCGTAGTGGATGGTGAGGGTGTCGACCGAGTCGGCACCGTGTTCCCGGACGGCCGAGGTGGCGAGCACGGTGGAGTCCAGGCCTCCGGAGAGCAGGACGGTGGTACTGGCCAAGGGAATTGCCTTCCTTTAATCGAGTGCGTGTTGAGAGTGAACTCGAACTTCCGTTTTGGCTGGGTTCATCTCGTTTGTTCGCATGGAACGCGTCGGTGATGTGTTTCCTGTATAACACGGGCGAGGCTTCCTGTAGTTTAATGAGTTCCACTTATGGGGTCGGACGGGTCTTCGAAATTCGAATCCCATGCGTTCGGTGGGATTTGTCTGAGCCTTTTCTGAAGGTCTTTGGCCAGGGGCTTATGCGGTGCCTGGCGGTTTGGTTTACTGGTGGGGTCCTGGATGTGGGGACCCGCGCTATTCGATTTTCAGCAAAAGGCGATTTATGGTTGCAGTGTACGGTTTCGAGAGCTTTGGGAATTCATCCGCCGCCGGCCGCGCCGGTGCGGTCGTCCGCCCGGGGCATCGCCCAGTGAGCCGCGCCGAGTCGAGCGGGGTGGTCGTGTGAGCGTCCCCGCACACGTTGGTGGGACCCTGCTGCGTGACGCGGCCCTGGTCCTGACGATGGACCCGGCGCTGGGAGAGGAGCCCCTCGGAGGGCTGGAGCACGCCGACGTCCTCATGGAGTCGGGCACGATCACCGCGGTCGGTGCCGCGCTCCGACCGCCTCCGGGCACGGAGGTGGTCGACGCTGGCGGGCGCTTGGTGCTCCCCGGATTCGTGGACGCGCACACGCACCTATGGCAGAGTGCCATTCGCGGGCGCGGTTCCGCCCTGGGGTTCTACGAGTGGTTCGGCGCCTGTGTGTGGACGGCTGTACCGAGAATCGGACCCGAGGACATGTACCACTTCGTGCGGCTGTCCGCGGCCGACACCCTCCAGTCGGGCACCACCACCGTGGTCGACTGGGTTCCCGCCCTCGACTATCCCGTCTCGGAGGCCTACGTCGAGGCCGTGGCGGACAGCGGCCTGCGCTTCGCGCACGCCGCCTACCAGGAGCTCACGGATATCGAGCTGGTGTCCAAGGTGCTACAGGACCTCGTCGGGCCCAATCCCCTGGGCACCGCGCAGGTGGCCACGTGCGTCACCCGGCAGGATCCGGAACAGGTGCGTGTGCACGCCGAACTCGCACGGGAGCTGGGAGCGGTGCTCAACCTCCACCTCCTCGAAGACCCCACCGACCGGCTCGACGACCCGGTCTCCCTGCTGGCGGAGTCCGACGCCCTGGGGCCCGGCACCCTGCTCAATCACGTCATACACGTCACCGAAACCGAACTCGACCTGTTGGCCGGCCACGGGGCCGCGGTGGTGCACTGCCCGTTGAGCAACATGCGGTTGGGCACGGGAGTCATGCCGGTCGGAAAGGCGCATCGGCGCGGTATGCGGATCGGGCTG
Organism: Nocardiopsis sp. TRM 82005; assembly: GCF_056312425.1. Taxonomy (NCBI): domain Bacteria; kingdom Bacillati; phylum Actinomycetota; class Actinomycetes; order Streptosporangiales; family Nocardiopsidaceae; genus Nocardiopsis; species Nocardiopsis sp. TRM 82005. The sequence goes on along the minus strand of NZ_JBWDTQ010000047.1, from coordinate 1,700 downwards.
GGGCAGGACGGGGGCGCGAACGACTCCGGGGACATGTTCGCCTCGATGAAGGCGGCTGTGGGGCTCCACCGTGCCGTGTCCCTGGACGCCTCGGCCTACCCCGGCCCGGAAGAGGTCCTGTACATGGCGACCATGGGCGGGGCCCGGGCGATCGGGGAGAGCGGGTGTATCGGTTCGATCACCCCGGGCAAGCGGGCGGACGTGATGGTGGTCGAACCCAGAGCGCTGAACTTCGCGCCCCGCGGTGACTGGATCGCCCAGCTCGTCTTCAACGGCCGTCCCGAGAACGTCACCGACGTGTTCGTGGACGGGGTGCGGCGCAAGCGCGGGGGCGAGCTGACCGGTACCGACCCCGTGCGGCTGGTGGCCGGAGCCGAGGCCGCGGCCCGCCGCGTCTGGCTCTGAGCGGGACGGCCCATCCCTTGCGGGGCGTCGCATGAGAGCGGATGGGCACCGCGGCCTGAGTACCGGAGAACCGGCTCCGGAGGGTGGGCAACGCCACCATGATTGACCTCAATTCTTGTTGAGGTTTGAGAATGGTGGAAAGCTCGCCGATACGAAGGAGAGGCGCGTAGTCAGCAACGGCAGAGGTCCAGCCCGGCGGCGGTGCTCGCCAGCGTCATGCTGGGCGTCCTGGTCGTGGCCATGTCGATCTCCGGAACGGCGGTGGCCGTCCCGAACATCGGAATGGAGCTGGAGGCCTCCGGTGCTCCACTCCACTGGGTGGTGGCCGGATACAACCTCACCTTCGCCGCGTTCACCCTGGTCTGCGGCTCCCTGTCCGACCTGTTCGGGTGACGGCTGCTATTCGTCGTCGGTGCCCTCGTCTTCTCCACGGGCAACCTGGCCAGCGCTCTGGTCGGCGACATCCTCCTGCTCGACGCGGCCCGTCTGGTCACCGGTATAGGAGGCGCCGCGGTCATGGCCAGCGGTGGTGCCCTGCTGGCCACCACCTTCGAAGGCACCGCACGGACCCGCGCCTTCGCCGCCATGGGCACCATGGCGGGGTCGGCATCGCCATCGGCCCCTCGCTGTCGGGCCTGCTGGTCGGCGCCGTGGGCTGGCGCGCGGCGTTCCTGGCCTACGTCGCGGTCGGCCTGCTCATGGACGCCCTGGTCCCGGGCAGTCACCTGGTGCTGTGCGACGACACCGACGTCGTCGCCCCCGCCGAGATGGACGAGATGGTCCGGCAGTGGAACGAGGCCGGGGAGAACCCCCGGATCAACCGCACGCTCGAGCGCATCGCCGGGTTCTTCGACGGGCTGGAGCTGCTGGAGCCGGGTGTGGTCTCGGTGACCCAGTGGCGCCCGGACCCCACCGAGGTGGGCACTTCCCGTCCCCTGGACGACTTCGGGGGAGTGGGCCGCAAGGCATAGCGGTTGAGTCGGCTCAGCCACGAGCACGACATCGACCAGTTCATTGACGAGGTCGCCGTGGCCGTGCACAAGGTCGGTGCCGAAGGTGTGGCCGCAGCACGTGCGGGCCGAAATACTCTCCGTCGTCCGAGGAGCCGAGGGTACTCACGACGATGTTGGGGCGCTACTTGTCCCGAGTGGCCGCCCAGTCTGTGTGTCTTACGAGTTGGTGCGTGATAACGGGTGAGGCGTGATGGCCCTGTCTGCTGTGCTTTTCAGATGTTCGCGGTGCGGTCGGAGACCAGTCCGGCGATGGCCTGATAAGTGGCCGGGAGGTTCTCGCGC
>NZ_JBWDTQ010000046.1:0-27064 GCF_056312425.1 Nocardiopsis sp. TRM 82005 | reverse complement strand
CTGACAGTAGAGGCGGGGTAGGACAGTACGTGACCGGCCAAGGACACACGGGAGTCTCAGAGCCGATTCACCTCCGGCCCGAAGTCCGGAGCACTCTCGGATAAAACCGGTAGCGGTTGTGCGCACATACCTGCCTACCGATGGTGGAAGTTCCCCTGCGGCAATGGTAACTCCGCAACTCCCCGGCTGGGCGAAGTCCGCCCGGACTCACGCCAAAGCCACTACTTTGGGGAGTCATTGACTTGCGGAAAGTAGTAAAGGTAGTGATGTAGGTGTCCGTCCAGATCAAGAGTCCCGAACTGCGCGACCTCAGTGCGCCGCCCACCGTTCGGGACCTGTGCCCCGGATACCGCGTCGCCCGCTGGGACTGCCCCGCCGCCCTGTCACCGCCCTGCCGCGAGCGCCTCCACCGAACCCTGCGCGGCCTGGCCGCGCGCGCCTTCGGCGCCGACCACTCCGGCTATTGGCGCACCCGTGTCGAGGCCGGGTTCTTCGACCAGATCACCACCCTGGCGCTCATCCTGGGCCCCGACGACTCCCCCGTCGGCTGGGGCGGCTACCACCGCCGCCGCTTCGCCTCCCGGCGCGCCCTGTACCTGGACGCGGCGGGAGTGGTCCCCGCCCACCGCCGCTTCGGCCTCTCCGCCGCCCTGATGACCCACTTCCTGGCCCGAGAGGTCCTCCTCCACCCGCTTCGGCGCACCTATGTGGTACTGCGCACCCGCCACCCGGCCGTCTACGCCGGGTGGCGCAAGGGCCTGGGCCCCGCCCGTGTCTTCCCCAACGAGCTCCGGCCCCTTCCCGCTCTGATCCGTCGCATCGCCGGCGAGGCCGCCGAGTGGTTGGGCGACGGACCCCGTCTGGAGCCCGACACCCTGCTCGTCCGCGACGCCTACCGTATGTTCGACGGTGAGATCTACGGCACCCGGCCACGCAGTGGGCACACCCCGCTCGATGACTACTTCACTCACCGGGTCGGACCCAAGGACGCCGTCCTGGTGGTGGCCCGCACGAGCGCGCCCGTGCTGGTCCGGGCCACCGCCGCACGTGTGCTGCGGATACGGTCCCAGGGCCTGCCCGCGGTCGGCGGCCGCCCCGTGCCCGGCACCGAACACGTGGATCCGGTCTCAGGGACCGCGCCCAGCGGGGCGGATACGGCCGGACTCATGCCAGGGGCACGGCCTTGACGGTGCCGGGGCTGTACACCAGACCGCCCACATCGCGGATCTGATCGGTGATCTGGGCCAGACGCAGGCTCTCCGACCAGGGCATGTCAGGGCTCTCGCGTTCGCCCGCGGCCACGCGACGGGCAACCTCCTCGGCCTCGTACTCGTAGCCGTTGGCGCGGAAGGGCCGGTGGAACTCCTCTGGTTCTTGCCCGTCGCGATGCAGCACCACATCGGTGGCCGCCCAGAAGAGCGGAATCTCCAGCCAGCCCTTGGACCCGGCCAGCACCGCCCGGTTGGGCAGAGTGGTGCGCGAGGAGCACGACAGCGAGCCGGTGCCACCGTTCTCACCGCGCACGAGCACGGTGGTGTGCGTATCCACCATCCGGTCGGGCGACAGCTGCCGGGTGGCGCCCACGACGGTCAGCTCACCCAGGTACTGAGAGGCGAAGGCGATCGGGTACACGCCCAGGTCGAGCAGGGCGCCGCCGCCCAGGTCAGCGTTGAAGAGACGATGGTCGGGGTCGTAGGGGACGTTGCTGCCGAACTCCGCCGACAGCCAGCACACCTCGCCGATCGCGCCGTCATCGACCAGGTCGCGTACCAGTCGGGAGGCGGGCAGGTAGCGGGTCCACATCGCCTCCATCAGGAAGCGGTCGTTGTCGCGGGCGGCCGCCACCATCTCCGAGACCTGGAGGGCGTTCATGGCCATGGGCTTTTCGACCAGCACGTGCTTGCCCGCGTTCAGGCAGGCCAGGGTGTTGGGGTGGTGCCAGGGGTGGGGGGTGGCCACGTACACGGCGTCCACCTCGGGGCTCTTGGCCAGGTCCGCGTAACTACCGTGGCGTCCGGGGATGTCCCAGGCATCGGCGAACTCGTCGGCCCGCTCCCGGGTGCGTGATCCGACCGCGGTGACCCGGGCCGTGGGGGTGGCTCTGAGCCCTTCGACGAAGGAGTGTGCGATACCGCCGGTCCCGACCACGCCCCAGCGCAGTCCGCCGTTGTCATCTGTCATGCAGGCATCCTAAAAACACGGTTGCCCGAGGGGGCCACCCGGGTGCGGCACTCGACCGGGTGGCCCCGCACCGTTGGCGTAGGAGACCACCGGCCCCTCTCATGCCGCCGAACGCTGCAACTCGCGCGTCGGGGGCGTCTCCGATGAGGACAGGCCCAGTCTGCGCGTGCGTCCGGCGCGGATGCCGTTGCCGATGACCACGACCTCGGCCACCTCGTGCACCAGCACGACCGCGGCCAGCCCGAGCATCCCGAACAGCGCCAAGGGCATCAGGCCGATGATGATGGCCAACGACAGCCCCACGCTCTGCCACATGATCGTCCGGGAGCGGCGGGCGTGCGCCAGTACCCCCGGCAGATGGCGCAGGTCCTCGCCCATCAGCGCGACGTCGGCGGTCTCGATGGCCACGTCCGCGCCCATCGCCCCCATCGCGATGCCCAGGTCGGCGGTGGCCAGCGCCGGGGCGTCGTTGACCCCGTCACCCACCATCGCCACCGAGCCGTTCGCACGGAGCTGGCCGACGATCCGGGACTTGTCCTCGGGGCGCAGGTCGGCGTGCACGTCGGCGGGGTCGATACCCGCCTGCTCGGCCAGTGCGGCGGCGGTCGCGCGGTTGTCTCCGGTGAGCATCACGGCCCGGTAGCCCGCGCCGCGCAGGGATGTGACGACCTCGCCCGCTTCGGGGCGCAGCTCATCGCGCACCGCCACCGCGCCGATCACGGTGCCCTGCTCCTCGACCAGGACTGCGGTGGCTCCGGCGTGCTGCATCCGCTCCATGTCACCGGTCAGGGGCCCGGGGTCGATCCAGCCCGGCCTGCCCAGCCGAACACCGCGGCCGTGCAGGGTGCCGGTGAGTCCGGCGCCGGTGACGGCCTCGACCCGCTCGGCCCGCTCCGGTGCGGGGGCGGCGTCCAGGATGGCGCGGGCCAGCGGGTGCTCGCTGCGTTCCTCCAGCGCGGCGGCCACCGCCAGCACCTGCTCGACGGTGTGTCCGGGGGCCGGAACCGTCTCGATGACGGCCGGGCGGTTGCGGGTCAGGGTGCCGGTCTTGTCCAGCGCCACGGTCCTGACCCGGCCCATGGCCTCCAGGGCGGCCCCGCCCTTGACCAGGGTGCCGTGCTTGGAGGCGGCGCCGATCGCGGCGACCACGGTGACCGGCACGGAGATGGCCAGCGCACAGGGCGATGCGGCCACCAGCACGACCAGGGCGCGCTCGATCCAGGTCAGCGGGTCACCGAGCAAGGCTCCCAGGACGGCGATGAGTACGGCGGCGATCATCACCCCGGGCACGAGAGGTTTGGCGACCTTGTCCGCCAGGCGCTGTCCGGCCCCCTTGCGGGACTGCTCGGCCTCCACGATGGACACGACGCGAGCCAGGGAGTTGTCGGCGGCCGTGGTCGTCACGGTCACCTCCAGGACTCCGGTGCCGTTGACGGAACCGGCGAACACCTCGGTCCCCGGCCCGGCCCCGACGGGGACGGACTCGCCGGTGATGGCCGAGGTGTCCAGGCTGGTGTGCCCGGAGGCGATGACCCCGTCAGTGGCCAGGCGCTCCCCGGGCCGCACCACCAGCGTGTCGCCCACGGCCAGTCCTGCCGGGTCGATGCTCTGCTCGGCTCCGTCGCGCACCACCCTGGCCTGGTCGGGAACCAGGTCCAGGAGGGATCTCAGGCCGCGCCGGGTGCGGGCCACGGAGTATTCCTCCAGCCCTTCGGCGATGGTGTAGAGCACCGCCAGCATCGCGGCCTCACCCACCTCGCCCAGCAGTACCGCGCCGACGGCGGCGATGGTCATCAGCGTGCCCACGCCGATCCTGCCCTTGGACAGGCGGCGTACGGTGCCGGGGACGAACGTCCAAGCGGCCACCGCCAGCGCGGCTGCCTTGAGTACCAGCCCCACCAGGTCGGGGGCTTCGAACCAGGCCGCGCCGTAACCGGTCAGCAGGAGTACCGCGGCCACGGCGGCGAAGCGGAGCTCACCGACCTGCCACAGCGTCTCCGGCTCGTGCTCCTCGGTGCTTTCAGCGGTGCGGGGCTCGTCTGCGTCGCAGCACGCGTCACTCATCGCACGCCTCCGTCCCCGCGCTGTCGGTTCCGTAGTTGGGGCACAGCGCGACGGCGCTGCCGGTCGCGGCCAGGAGCGTCTCCGCCGCCGAGAGCAGGTCCAGCAGTTCGGGGCGGGCCAGGGAGTAGAACACCTGCCGTCCTTCAGGGCGGCCGTCGACCAGGCCGCAGTCGCGCAGGCACGCCACGTGCTTGGAGACCGTGGACTGGGCCAGACCCAGCTGGGTTACCAGGTCGGCCACCCGCGCCTCGCCGTCGGCCAGGCGGCGCACTATGGCCAGCCGGGTGCCGTCAGAGAGGCTGTGGAAGAGGGCTTCGGCGGCGCCGACTCCCTCGGTTGTGGCTACGCATCCATCCGTGCTATTCATCGCCATAAGACGATCATATCCAAATCTGGCGATGATGGAAGGTGTGGGCACGCCGAACCGGCGCGAGGCCCCGACCGAGACGGCCGAGGTGCCCGAACCGGGCGGCCGGCTCTTCTTCGGCGGGATCGCCGTCACCGACCTGGCGCGTCCCACCTGAACGGAGACCCCCGTGTTCGTGACCGCACTCGCCCTCTACCTGCTCGGCCTCATCCTGGCCTTCGGCGTGCGCACCCTGGCCGTGTGGCGGCGCACCGGCGACACCGGGTTCCGCCGCCCGGACACCGTCACCTTCACCGCCCCTTGGTGGGGAAGCGTGCTCTTCGTGGGTGCGCTCGCTTTGGGCCTGGCCGCACCCGTGGCCGGGTTGTTCGGCCTCGCCACGGCGGGCCCGCACAGGATCGCGGGACCGACCGGGCTGGCCCTGATGCTGCTCGGCCTGGTCCTGGTGCTCATCTCCCAGTCCGCGATGGGCGCCTCCTGGCGTATCGGAGTGGACGAGGACGAACGCACGGAGCTCGTCACGCACGGCGTATTCGCGCTCGTACGCAACCCGGTCTTCACCGGTATGGGGGTACTGCTGCTCGGGCAGGTGCTGGCCGTCCCCTCGGGGCTGTCCACGGCGGCCCTGGCGGCCTTCGCCGCCGCTGTCCAGGTGCAGGTCCGTGCCATCGAGGAGCCCCACCTGCTGCGCACGCACGGCACCGCCTACCTCGGTTACGCTGCACGCACCGGTCGTTTCCTGCCTGGGATCGGTCGGCTCGTCGTCCACGGCACCACGGAGGGGCCCCGGTGAGCGGTCGTCGCACTCCCAGCGACCACGGGCCCACACCGGAGGAGGAGCGCGTCGGCCGTATCGCGCTGACCGTCATCCTCACCGTCAGCGTCGCTGTCCTGGCCGCCCTCGGCGTCCTCGTCCTGGGGTGAGCGGGACCATGAACGTCCCCGGTCCAGGGGGACGCCGTCGATCCGGCCGGTCGCCGGCTCCGCCCCGGCTGTCCGGGAAGAGCCGAACACGTCCATGCCGCCGTGATCTCCTGGACCGGTCAGGCTCTGGGGATCGAAAAAACACGGTCATCCGGGGGCTGGGGCAGGGTAGGTGTTCGGATTCTCCGCCCGGGGACCGTACGGTGTCCATGGAGGCGGGCGAGGCCGCCCGTGAGCCACGAACGGAGGAGGACATGTCGGACACTCTCTCCCAGAAGCTCGGGGTGCAGCCCGGTGACCGGCTGCTCGTTCTCAACGCCCCGGAACGCTACCTGCGACTGCTGGATCCGCCCCCCGACATCCATATCGACATGGGGCCCACTGAGGGCGCAGAGTACGACGACGTCCACATGTTCGCCCTGGACCGGGGGACCGTGGACCGCGAGGCACCCCGGACACTGGCCCTGGTGGGTCCGCGCACCCGCCTGTGGATGTGCTATCCCCGGCGCGGCGGAACCATCATCACCGACCTGGCCGCCGACAAGGGCTGGGACCTCCTCGTCGACTCCGGATGGCACGGCACCGCCCAGGTGCCGATCGACTCGGACTGGGCGGCGCTGCGCTTCGAACGCCGTGCGTCTCAGCCGTAGGTGACGTTCACGGAGCCTCTGACGGTCTCGGCCCGGATGTGCGCGTCGGCCTCCGAGGAGGTGTCCACCTCCACGTTGCGGCTTCCGGACACGGGCTCATCCGCGTCGCGGCCTCCGGACACGGACTCACCGGTGACGGCGTAGGCGCCCTCGGGCACCCGCACGTTGATATCGCCGCTGTCGCTCTCCATGCTCAGCAGTTCGAAGGGCTCGTCGGTGGTGGCCTCGATGCCCCCCGAGTACGTGTAGATCTCCGCCCTGGTGAAGCCTCCGCCCACCCGCACGCCGCCGGACTCGGACTCGGCCACGACCGTGCGCGCGTTGAACCCCGACACGTCCACCTCGCCGGAGCCGCTCGCGACCTTCAGGTGCTCGCCCGCACCCTGGGCGGTGATATCACCCCAGGCGGTCTCGGCCTCCAGTGAGCCCTCCACCCCGGACACGTCGATCTCACCGGTGTCGGCCTCGATGGCGACGTCGCCGCTGTTGCCCGACACCCGCACGGATCCGCTGCTGCTGCTCAGGTCCAGTGCGCCGTCGACGCCCTCGGTGACGATCCGGCCGATGCTGGTCTCCACGGCCAGGTCGGTTCCCGCCGGGACGGTGATCTCGTAGTCGATCCCGCAATTGCCGAAGAACGTCAGGCCCGTGCATCTGGCATCCAGCTCCAGGACGCCGTCGCCCTCCTCGACGGACTCCGTCGGCATGGAGAAGGGAGTTCCGTACATGGCGCGTTCCACCCGGATCTCGTCCCCGTCGCCGCGGGTGAAGGTGACGTCTCCGGGTGTGTAGTTGTCGAACTCCACGGCCTGCGGGCCGAAGAAGGAGGAGGTGTCGCTGTCGTTTATCACGCTCACGTTGCCCACGATCACGACCACGGTCCCCACCACCAGGGCCGCCGCCAGTGCGGCGCCCAGGAGCAACCATGACCTCACGCGGAATCTGCGCGGCTCTTTGCTCGACGAGGCGTACACACCTCGTGCCTTGAATGTCACGGTCATCCCTTTCCGGTAGGCTCGCGCCCCCTGGTGTCGGCGGTCAGGTCCGGTCCGCGCCGCGCAGGTAGCGCAGGACGGCCTGGACCCTGCGGTGGTCGTGGTCGTCCTGGCTCAGGTCGAGCTTGGTGAAGATCGAGCGGATGTGCTTTTCCACGGCGCGCTCGGTGACGGTCAGCCGAGCCGCGATACCCGCGTTGTTGAGTCCCTGCGCCATCACCTCCAGCACCTCGGCCTCGCGGGGCGTGAGGCGCTCCAGCGCACTGTCCCGGTTCCTGCTGAGCAGTTGCGAGACCACCTCGGGGTCGATGGCAGCGCCGCCTCCGGCCACCCGACGCAGCACCCCCAGGAACTCGTCGATGTCGGCGACCCGGTCCTTGAGCAGGTATCCGACCTTGCTGGAACCGCCGCCCAGCAGGTCGGCGGCGTAGCGGCTGACCACGTGCTGGGACAGCAGCAGCACCGCCACCTCCGGGTACCTCTGACGGATGGCGATGCCCGCCTGGATGCCCTCCTCGGAGTAGGTGGGCGGCATGCGGATGTCGACCAGGCACAGGTCCACGTCGGGGTGGTCCTCCACCGCGCGCAGCAGGGCCTCGGCGTCTCCGACCTGCTCGACGATCTCCACGCCCGCGTCCTCCAGCAGGCGGGCCATCCCGCTGCGCAGCAGGACCGAGTCCTCGGCGATGACCACCCGTGGGCCCTTCTCGGCGGACGGTGTGGTGCGCGTGCTGGTGTGCACGGTCATGCCTCCCATGGGATGTCGGCGGTCAGGACGGTGCCCTCGCCTGAAGGACTGTGCACGGTCAGGGTGCCGTCGACCGCGTCCACGCGGTCCCACAGGCCGTACAGGCCCGTGCCCGACTCGGGATCGGCCCCTCCGGCGCCGTCGTCGGTGACGGTGAGCCGCAACAGGTCGCCACCGCGCCGGGGCGGGCGTGGTACCCGCTCGGCGGCCACGGTGATCCGTGTGGCCCCGGCGTGTTTGGCGATGTTGGTGAGCGCCTCGCAGGCCACGTAGTAGGCCACCCCCTCGGCCCGCGGCGAGGGGCGCTCCGGCAGTTCGACGTCGACCCGCACGGGCACCGGGGCGCGTCCGGCGGCCACGGGCAGGGCCGCGCCCAGTCCGTGGTCGGTCAGGACACAGGGGTGGAGTCCGCGCGCGACCTGACGCAGCTCGTCCATGACCTCCCGGGACTCGTGCTGGGCCTCGGTGATCAGCTCCAGAGCCGTCTCGGGGGCGGTGCCCACACGTGAACGGGCCCGGGTCAGGGTCATGGACAGGGCAAGGAGACGCTGTTGGGCGCCGTCGTGCAGGTCGCGCTCGATGCGGCGCCGCTCGGACTCGGCGGCGTCGACCATGCGCAGGCGGCTGTCCTGGACGTGGAACAGGCGGCGGCGGATGCGCACCTCGGGGGCCTCGAACAGCAGCATGCGGTGCAGCAGGATCTCGGTCGCGACGATGGTGGGGGCCAGGCGCAGGCCCACCAGGGCGCACAGCGGGCCGGCCACGACCAGGACCAGCGGACCGACCAGGTCACCGGGGGTGCCCTGGACCAGTACGAACACGATGCCGATCAGGGCGCCGACGGCGGTCGCTCCGCCGCACACCGCCAGCAGCACCACCACGCCCGCGGCCAGGAGGCCGTGGACCCCGGCGACGGTGCTGTAGACGACCGCCGACCAGGCGTCGCGTCCGAGCAGGAACCGCGAGGCGCGTAGGAGCGGGTTGTCGTCGGCCAGGGGGTCGGGCGGACTGGTCTCCACGATCCCGAACACGTTGTCCAACCGGTTGCGCTGGACACGGCAGGCCAGGCGGGCCAGCAGGATCGCGAGGACCGGGAGGACCACGAGGAAGGCGGCGGCGTCGACCAACTGGCCGGGCTCGCGCCGGGGCACGTCGGGCTGCCAGGGCGCGGTGACCACGAAGCCGACCCAGGTGGCCGAGACGATGAGCGTGAACGCGGGCACCAGGTAGAACAGGGCCAGGGCCAGGGAGGTCATCAGATGCAGGACCTCGACCAGGCGCACCCGCCAGGCGGCCCCGTAGGCTTCGGCCACACGGGGCAGGCCGGTCAGGGCGGAGGGGAGGGAACCGCCCCCGCCGTCGCCTCTGGTGCTGTCGTGTGTACTCTGCCCGGTCACGAAACCAATCTAGGTTTCATGACCCCGGCGACACGAGGCCATCAGCACGTGAGGTGGGGGTGGTGTTGGCACTACCAGTGCGCCTCCCCGGACGGAAGGGGACAGGGAGTGGACGGTAGGGATGTGGCGGTGCGGCCGCTACTGGCCGACGTCGGCCGGATCAACATGTTCTTCGCACTCGAGATGCGGCACCCCGGCCCCGGATGGCTGCCGTTGGGCGGCGCGGAACCGGCGGCGGAGGGGACGCTCGCCGTGGAGGTGGAGCGGGTACGCGAGCGCCTGGCGGAGCTGTCGGACCGGCCTGTTGCCACGGTGGAGTGGAGGGTGGCGGCCTCGGTGTTCCACCAGGGGCTGGCGACGAGGCTGTTGTCGCCGGTGCTGGCGGCGGCGCTGTGCCACGGGGCGCGGTTGGACGCGGCACGGTTCCACTGGCGCCCGCACCGGGAGGGGGCGGTGGTGCTGCGTACCTCGCAGGAGCGGGCCGCACCGTTGACCGGCGGGACGGCTGAGGTGGCCGACTGGGTCGAGCACACGGTGGTTCTCGGGGCGATGGCGCGCGTCGCGCGGGACCTGGCCGGGGTGGGCAAGGTGGCACGGGGGCTGCTGCGCGGCAACACGGCCGCCGCCCTGGCCGGGGCCGTGCGCTCCCTGGGCGCGGACCGGCCCGCGTGGCGGGGGCGAGCCGAGGCGTTGGCCGAAGAGCTGCTGAGGAGACCGTCCCTGGAGGGAACCGGCGCTTACACGGGGACGGACGCCTCAGGGGCGGCGGTGTTTCGGCGCGCCACGTGCTGCCTGTACTACCGGATTCCGGGCTCGGGCTACTGCGGTGACTGCGCGCTGCGGGCCTGAGGGGCTCTTCGCGCTGGGATCGGGACCGGAGCGATCGCACGGGCCGGCCGCGTGCGCGGGGGAGCCCATGCGCGGACGTGATCGCGGACGGGAGTGTGTCCGCCCCTCCCCCGCAAAACGGGTGGACACCCCGGTCCGCATACGAAAGCAGGTACGCGTCACCACCGCGGACAACGGTGCCGAGCTGCGTGTGTCCGTGGTGTCCGAGAAGCGTGACGAGGCGGCGCGCACGCAGACGACCACACTGCGCTACGAGCGTCACCGCGGTGGTGAGAGCGTGGTTGAGGACCGGCCCTGGCGGGTGCGCTGGTATACCCGAGCCGGGTTCGATCGAGGGCCTGGCCGGAGCCACCGACCTGTAGGCGGTGTCGGTCACCGAAGCGGATGGCGGTCCCGCCACGGCTGAGGCCACCGACCTGCACTTTCGGCTTCGGGCTGTCTGAGCGCCCGAACACCCGGGTGTCACGGCACGGGGCCCACCCGACAGACCCGCTTACGGACGGGGCCGCGCGGGTAGTCGTGTGTGCCCGCCCGCGCGGTCCGTGGGATCGCGGTTCAGCCCTCATCCGCGGCCCGGCGGATCTCGGCCAGGTCGATCCGGCCCATCTTGAGCATCGCCCGCATGGCGCGCTCAGCCCGACCGGGGTCGGGGTCGGCCAGCAGGTCGTCGAGTTCTGCGGGGAAGACCTGCCAGGAGAAGCCGAAGCGGTCCTTGAGCCAGCCGCACTGGCTCTTCTCGCCCTCCTCGCTGAGCCTGTTCCAGTAGTGGTCGGACTCCTCCTGGCTGTCGCAGACGATCTGGAGCGAGACCGCCTCGGAGAAGGTGAAGCCCGGGCCGCCGTTGAGGGCGGTGATCTGCTGGCCGTCGATCTCGAAGTCCACGGTGAGCACCATGTCGGCGGGCCGGTGTGTGCCGGGGCCGAAACGGCGAGTCCGCAGGATCCGGGAGTTGTCGAACAGCCCGACGTAGTAGTTGGCCGCTTCCTCGGCCCGGGTGTCGAACCACAGGCAGGGGACGATTTTGCTGAGCCTGGTCATCACGGGTCCTCTTCTTCATGCGTGGCGCGCACCGCGCGCCTTCTTGTCCATACGGACACGGTCGGGCCGCGAAACTCATCGGCACACGCCGCTACGCCCTGCCCACCGAGGCCGACAAGGCCGCCGCCCCGGGCACGGCGGCCGCCAACCGCATCGAGGCCCTGGCCGACCGGCTGCGGGTGCGGCTCTACGCCGCCACACATGAGGCACCTGACGTACTTACGGCATGACGTACACACGGCACCGAGGAGGACCAGTGACCCGCCCCGGCATCGACCACCCGGGTCTGCGCCACCCGCGCCCCAGCGGCAAGCCCAGCTGCTGCTTGCCGTGGTGGCACGCCATGGTCACCGCACCCGATGGCACCACCGACCGCAGGGCCGTCCTGGCTGATTCCCGCGCCGCTGCCGAAACGCGGGTGGCGCAGGCCCGGCCGGGGTGCGCGGTCGCGCTGGCCCGCAAGACCGGTGGGTGAGGACGACCTACACGAAGGCCCACACGTCCCCTTCCGGGAGGTGCGGGCCATCGTCATGCCCAGGCCTCCCCTGGTGCGCACCGACACCTCACCCTTGCAGAACCGGCACCACGAGGCCGAGGGTGGAGACGTTCTCAGAGGTTTCCCCGATGAGGCCGCCGAGCCCGAGGACGGCGGCGGGGCTGGCTGCGGCAAGGGACCCGACCAAGGCCAGGGCGACGATCGTCAGCATCCGGCTGGTGCTCTTCATGGCGAACCCATCACTTTTAGTTTTTTCTTGTGACTTTCAGTTGCTGAGAGTGTCCACGGGCGGGGGCCGTGAAACCACCTCACCGGAGGTCAAGGATCTGGAACCTGCGCACGTCAAGGCCGTGACGTGCCTACGTCCTGCCGTACCCCCTGGGGATGGCTTCCCCTCCCACCCCCAGCCTCACCGGGAGAGTGCTGCCGCTGCCGGTGTGTACGGGTCTGGGGGTCATCGCCCCGCCCGGGAACGGGCCCCCGGCCCGCTTCCTGACACCGAGGCGCCCACGAGGCGGTGACCTTGCGCGACGTCTACCCGAACAGGGGCTCCGCATGTGGTGGAACCCGCCAGGAGCTGTGTGCAGCCCCAGAACCATGGGTGATCCTGGAGACATGGACACCGAGCACTCTGAGCACCCCGAACAGCAGCTCACCGGCCCCGACGTCGAGCACCTGGCCGCCACGTTGCGCCGCCGCCGCGCCGAGCTGGCCGACGCCGCCGGGGTCCGGATCGGGCAGGGCTCCGTGGTGCACGGGCTTACCAGCCACATGTGGGTCGGGATCGAGGTGCCCGCGGTCGCTTGCCACGCCGCTGTCGATCCACTGCGCCTGTTCCCCGCAGCCGGGCCCATCACCTGCCGACGGTGTCTGGGCCGGTCCCGTACCGAGCGCGAACAGGTGCCGGGGCAGACCAGCCTCCTGGACCAGTAGGCCGCCCCCGGATTCGGTGCACAGCTACCACCCGCGCGAAGGCTTCGGAAACGTTCACCCACAAGGCTCTGAACCGCCGACGAAGGGAGCTTTTCAACTTTTCGCCTTGTCGGCTCCGTGGCTTTATACAGAGTCGCGACCGTCCCAGGCGGCCAGTGCCTACTGCGGACAGACCGACACCTCGGAGCGGTAAACCACACTCTCTTGCAGGGGCGATGCTCTCCGGTCTGCCTACGACAGCTTCACCGTCCCGTAGTCGATCAGCGTCGCGGGAGCCTTCTCGGAAGCGCGCACTCCAGCCTTCTCCAGCGCGGACAGCACCTTGCGCGTCTGCTCCTCCACGAGGCCGTCCTTGAAGCCATCGTCGTGGAAGCAAGGGTGCGCGGGGTAGGTGCGGGTCGTCAGCACAACCACGCCAACGCTCTTCACCGAGACCTCGAAGCGTTTGTCAACCTCCAGGCTGTGACTTGACACCTTGGACCCATCGGATGTCTTTCCGGCGTACTTGGTTCGCCCCCTCCCTTGAAGCTACGGCGAGGGATGACGCGGGGGTCACTTCCCCACGGTGGAAAGGAGCCCTTCGTCATGTGCGGGGACCGGTGCGTCCGCGAACCGGTACACCGGTGTATCGGTGTGCCGACCCACCGGCACGGGCGTGGCTGTCCCTGTGCCCTCTGGGCCCCTCTACTGCCAACGGCGTAGTGCTCCTTCCCGGCCCGGTTCTCCCGAAGCTACGGCGATCCGCAAGGCAGGCCATGTTTGCCTGCCGCAGCTCGGGTAGGGGCCGGGTGCGCACCTGCGCGCCCCGCGGGCCACGGGGGGCGGCCTACACGGCCGTGCGGCCCCGGGATGACACGGCGCGGGTGCGGGGCCGAGCGCCCACGGGGGATGAGCGCGCACGGCCCGCGCCGGACCGTCGGCATCGGGGGGATCCGCAGGGTCCGGCGACATGCGGGAGCCCCCGCGCGACCAAGGGTCGCGCGGGGGCTTTTCCGTGCCTACGGGCCCCGCATCATGAGCCGGTGCTCCTGAAGGTCCGGCAACAGGACATGTAGCTGTCGGGTAGCCCGTACCGCTGGATCCGTTGTTCCTCGCGCCCGAGTCCCTAGGAACGCAGGTAGAACAGGTTCTGGGCGTCCACCGGGGTGCAGTGCCACCCCAGAGCCCAGTAGCAGGCCTGGCCTTCCACCCCGAAGCACAGCCGCTCGCCGTAGAAACCGATCTTCAGGTCGGCCTTGGCCAACAGGGCGCTGGGGTGGATCTCGATGTAGGAGCTGGCGGCCGAGAGGTTGAACTCGGCGCTGCCCAGGTCCTTGCCGAAGACCAGCGCACTGGCCTTGACGTGGGCGTGCCAGTTCTCACCGGTCGAGGCCGAGACCACGACCTGCAGGGTCAGCACACCAGCGAAAGGAAGCCATGACGGTCATCTACCTCGCCGGGAAGGTCGCACCCAGCGACTGGCGCCACGACACCGTGAACGGCCTGCGCGGTGCCTGGCACCCGACACCGCTAGCGGCCCTGACGTCGCACCCCCTTGGCCGGTCCTGCCCGAGCCCGTGGTGGACTTCTCCGACTACGCTGGCCCCTACTTCACCTCCTGCGCCCACCAGCGCACACGGACCCAGCACCCACGGGGGGCAGACAAAGTACGCCGAAAGGGGGCAACGGAGGCTCTCCGACAGCGCCTGGCGCGGTCTGACCGCGGTGGGAACAGCAGCCCCCGGTTGGCAGGAGCGCGGGTCAGTCCGCGTGCAGCGCCTCGATGACCGGACGTTCGACCGGCGTGGGCCGCTCCGCGTCGAGGTCGGGTTCACCCACGGGCAGCAGCGGCGGCTGGGCCATGAAACGCGGGGTGGCGCCCCGGTGCGGCTGGGCCGCGTGCACGAGGAAGGGGTGGCACAGGAAGACGTCGCCGGCCGCGCCGGTGGCCAGCGCCTCGGGGCGGCCCTCGCTGGCCGGGACAGCGGCGCCGCACAGGTCCATGAACTCGCGGCCCTCGTCGCCGGCGTCGGCCAGCAGCGGTGGGACGTCTCGGTGTGAGCCCACCCGGATGCGGGTGGGGGCGTCGTCGGGGCCGATGTCGGAGAACAGGAAGAGCATCAGCAGCGCTCGGCCGCGCGAGCGGAGGTTGACGCGGTACTCCCCCTGCGCGCCGGGGAACGACGCGTCGAGGTGCCAGCCGGCGTCGCCGGGGTCCTCGTCGCTGGGGAAGCGCACCGGGAAGGTGCCGAGCCCGCCCAGGCGCTGCCAGCGGCCCTCGCCCACCAACCGGTCGAACGCCGCGTGCAGTGCGGGGGTGGTGGCGGCTTCTCGGAACGGCGGGGCGTGGTAACCGCCGAGGCGGACGACCGGCCGGGTCCAGGTGGCGGGGTCGTCGGGGTCGCAGCCGAGATCGGCCCACAGCAGCTCGCGGCCCTGGTCGGCGAGTTCGCGAGGGAACGCGCCACGTAGGGCGACGAACCCGTCCTCGACGAACGTCTTGATGTCGTGATCGGACAGCATGAATCGGTTCCTTTCTCGTTCACCGGCAACGTTAGGGAGCACTCCGGGGGTGCGACCCGACAGTTGTGGTCCACCTTCGATCAGGAACGCCGGCGTCGGCCGGACCGGCCACCTTGGGGAGCGAGTCAAGTACGCCGGAAAGCGGCAATGGGACAGCGTTTCCGCTGATCAGGAGGTAGACCATTCCGGGGTTTCCGAGTGGTCTAACGATCTAGCGTGGTTCGTCCCGGTATCGCACGTTTCTGGCCCCGGTAACTGCGGTTACCAGTGCGGTCAGGCCGTACTCGGATGCCGCCGGAGGGCTCCGTCACCCCTCCCCTGCGTATCCTGTCCGTCCCTTGCCTTGCGGCTCGCCGTAGCTTCGGGAGAACCGGGGCGCTGGGGTTGGTTGCACGCCTAACCCGTAAGTTACTCGCGGGTTATTTGGCACCTGGTGACATGCTCCTTACCGGCACCCTGGGTTGGGCGGAGAGCAGCATCAGGCAGGCCGCTGCCCGGGAGCGCAACGGCCCCGCGTTCTCGTCTAGGGCCTGTTCGGCGGGTCCTGTGAAAGCTAGGCTGCGACGATGGACCGCGTAACCGACATGCCCGAGGCTCTCTCCCAGCCTGCTGATCCGGCCCAGGCGAATGACTACGACAGCTTCGCCGAGTCGTACTCGGCGGAGAACGAGAACAACATCCAGAACGCGTACTACGAGCGGCCCGCGATGGTGGCCCTCGCTGGAGACGTGGCCGGCCGCCGGATCCTGGACGCCGGCTGCGGCGCGGGCCCTCTGTCCGCTGCTCTGCGCGACCGCGGTGCCGACGTCACCGGCATTGACGCCAGCGCCGGGATGCTGGCGTTGGCCAGGCGGCGGCTCGGGGACGACGCGGACCTGCACGTGGTCGACCTGAGCGACCCCCTCCCGTTCGCCGACGGTGCGTTCGACGACGTGGTCGCGTCGTTGGTGCTGCACTACCTGGAGGACTGGGGGCCGACGCTGGCCGAGATGCGGCGCGTACTCAGGCCCGGCGGTCGGCTGATCGCGTCGGTGCAGCACCCGTTCGTGGACTACGCGATTCAGGACCCCCGGCCCGACTATTTCGCAACCACCAGCTATTCCGACGAGTTCACGTTCAGCGGAAAGTCCGTCCTGCTGAAGTTCTGGCGCCGGCCGTTGCACGCGATGACCGATGCCTTTACCGCCGCTGGCTTCCGCCTTTCCGTCATCAGTGAGCCGCAGCCCGACCCGGCTGCCCGTGAGATGTTCCCCGACGACTTCCAGGGCCTGTCGACCACGATCGGATTCCTCTTCTTCGTCCTCGAGGCACCGCCGTCGCCCGCCGACTCAGACGGCTAGCTGGCGACCACCGCCCGGATTGAGTGAGACGCCGCCCGTTCCGGTGTACGGGTTGAGTGAGAATGTCATCGGCTCCGCACGCTTGGGTTGACCGGTTCCGGTCCCCGAACCGTTCGCTGACCTGCTGCTGCGAGCTAGAGTGCGGCGGACCAACATGAGCACCACCAACCGGGGGGCGCCCTGGCTCTTCCCCGGCCGCCGGGCCGGACGCCCGATGCACCCGAATGGTCTCGCTTCCCCCTGTACCGGGAGCCGGTGTGCCAGGAGAGACTGCCGCGCAAGCGCTAAGAGGAGCGCGGTTCATTCTGCGGGCAGGATGTCGAACTCGTTGCCCTCGGGATCGGCCATCGCCACCCAGTCCTGGACGCGGGCCTTCCTGCTGGCGCCCAAGCGGGTGAGCCGCTCCACTTCGGTCTCGACATCCTCGGCCCACAGGTCCAGGTGCACCCGGTTCTTCGTCTTTTTCCGTTCGGGGACCTTGTTGAAGAACAATCGGGGGGCGGCTCCGGAAACTGACTGGACGAGGACGGAAGGGTCGTTCTCGGGATCTTCGATCCCCTCTCGTCGCAGTCTTTCGAGTTCCTCGTCATCGTAGGGAGCAACCTCGTACCCTTCGAGGGACTCTGCCCAGAAGCGGGCTAAGGAGGCGGGATGGGAGCAGTCGAATACGACATCGTGCAACTTGGCCATGGCACCAAGATAGTTGTTGCTCGGTCGGGTGAGACCTGAAGCTGTTACGCCCTCAGTGACCACGCACAGTGGCCGGAGCAGTGGGAGCCACAGGAATACAGATCAGTCGATCATCGGCTCCTGCCAGTCTCAGCCCCGACGACGAAGAGGTAGCCCTGCGTCATGCCTGTGCGCTGGTGTACCCGAACACCGGCGCACGGGTACACCGGTGTAGATGTAGAGACCCATGCCAAGCACCCGTTTCAAGATCCCAGAGCCCCTCAGCGAACCACTTCAGCGGAGCGACACCGGTGGCACAGGTTCTGTGCGCGTCGAAGGTCTGCGTCTTCAGCCTTCCGAATTCTGGGTTTCGATAAGCTGACCTACGATTGATCCCGCTTATCGGAGGTCAGAAACCGGGCTCTGCTCGCCCAGTAGCTGGACCACGGCCGGAATCTGGTTCACCCCGTAACCGATACATCCACCGATGAAGAGCAAGAGCACATCCTTACGCTGTCGCTGCCACCATGACGATCGCTCCGCGCGAGGAGCGTTCACCAGCACAGGCGCACCCACGTCGTCCCGACTCCACAGGAGTAGTAACCAGAGAAGGCCGCACGCGGGCACCCCTACGAGCATCAGCTGCGAGATTTCATCCACCGAGCCGTCGATCCCGAAGTCAAGGAAGGCGTGCAGGCCGGCCGCAGCCGTGTAGAACAGGGCCAGGACGAAAACGAGCCACGGGCCCAGGATCGCGCGCGTTCTCCTGCTCCTGTGAGAGCGCTCTTCGCACAGGGCCTGGACCTGGCTCGCGGCGCCGCGGGTGGCGTTGTCGGGGTTGGTCAGGTGCTTAAGGACCTCGGAGGTGCCTTCCTTGTCGTGGTGTTCGGCGAAATCGGACGGATCGTCAGTGTCAGCGACATTGCCCTGCTTATCGATGAACTCGATCTCGACCTGGCGTTCGCATGCATCGCGCACGATCCGCGCGATCTTTTCCAGGTCCTCGCGATAGAGCCGGGGGGTGCCGAGATCGATCTTGGGCTCTCGGAGACGGAGGGTCATGGACCCATGGTCGCCCACTTCCGTGGCCGGCGTTCACCGAACAGCCTTCCGAAGCCCATGGTTTCACTAGGGGTCCGGGTAGGAGCGGAACGGTGAGTCCCGACAGGTGTCACATCCTCCACGAGGGTGTCGGGCTCGTGGCCGCACCACTGCGGCCGCTTCTCGATCCGCGTTCACATCACCCGCGCGCCCCGTGTCGTAGCACCTGGTAGCGTGCGGCCGCCGAACACAGACAACCAGGGAAGAGCGGCCCCTTGCGACACGTCAGCCGACACAGCGTGGACAACCAACAGATCGACCACGCCTTGACGGGTATCCGCAAGCGCGCCGCCGCTCACCTGCCCGAGTTGCACTACGGGCCGTCGCTGGTGAGCAGACTTCAGGAGTTGAGCCGCGACCTGGTGGACCACGTGGCCGCCCACTCCCTGGACGACCCGGCGTTCGACACCGACCCGGCATTCACTCTCAGGGTCCTGCTCACCGCGGCCGAGGCAGCCAACGGCGTGATGGACTGCCTGATCATGCCCGAAGGAGACCTCAGGATCCCCCTGCCGCTGCTGGGCGATGTACTGTCCAACATGGACGGCTATGACGACGATGACCTGGGCTTCCGTCCCACGGTCGACCTGGAGCTCACCCCGGCGATCTGGGTGGAGGCGTTCGAGCTGTGCCTGGTCAGCGGTCTCGTTTGGGAGCGGGACCGGGTGATCGGGCCACTGCTGCGGCAGGACAACGCGCCCATCGTCGAACACGTGACCGTGTCGACAGGCTCGCGTGGCGCGGCGGCCGGTCTGGCACAGATGGATGCGCTGCGCCTGTACCTGACCCCTATGCACGATCGTCGGCATCTGCCTGAGGTCGCGCTATGCAGGCCCGGTGTGACCGAGCGCACCAAGGCGGCCAAGGCCCTGGACGCCGCCGGAGAACTAACCGCCGAGCAGTCCCTGTTGCGTGTGCTGCTGCAGGACGACCAGCAGGTGTTCGAGCGCGCCCTAGGCGAGCACTTGGAGCACTACCGCCGGGCTCTGGACGCCGCCGAGCGGCCGGCACCGCGGACGCTGCTGCCGATGGGGACGATCGCGCTGGTGGCCTTGGCGGTCCAGGTGCACGGCTGGCGGATAGGCGTCGCCTCCGACTACCTGCCCGAGGTGCTGTTCAACGCCCCCGAGGGCGCCCCCGTCGTCATCGCCTGAGCGCTGGAGGTCCCGCGCCACTCAAACCCCGAGGCCACATCCATGTTTCCAGAAATACGACACCAGCCACGAACCCCGACTAAGTTACTCGCGGGTTACTTGGCACTTGGTGACACACTCCTTGCCAACACCCTGCCAAGGCGCGTGGGTGACGATCTCGGCGACGCCTCGCCCGCCCCGCGGCGGCATGCCTCCGGTCAGGTGACACGCCAATCCGTCTTGCATTATGAGAGTCCTATCTCATAAAGAGAGATGCCAGTGTAGGATCCGCCCTGTCGGTACACTCCGCGATCAGGAGAGGGCCTCATGGCGCGCTACACCCACGGCCAACACCCCACGGTCACCAACTCCTACCGGTGGCGCAACGCGGACAACTCAGCGGCCTACGCGCTCGATGAGATGGTCCCCGGTCGCTCCCTGCTGGACGTGGGCTGCGGTCCGGGCAGTATCACCGTTGACCTCGCCCGGCTGGTGGCCCCCGGCCCGGTCACCGCGGTGGACGCCTCGGCCGAGGCGGTCGACCTGGCCCGCGATACCGCCGAGGAGGCCGGAGTCGGCAACATCGATTTCCTGGTCGGTGACATCCACGACCTGGGTCTGGCAGAGGACGTCTTCGACGTCGTCCACGCCCACCAGGTCCTACAGCACGTGAGCGATCCGGTCCGCGCCCTGTCCGAGATGCGCCGGGTGGCCAGGCCCGGCGGGGTCGTGGCCGCCTGCGACAGCGACTACTCGGGCATGTACTGGTACCCGCGCCTGCCCGAGCTGGAGGAGTGGATGGACCTCTACCAGCAGGTCGCGCGCCGCAACGGCGGCGAACCCGACGCGGGGCGGCGCATGGCGGCCTGGGCTCGCGAGGCCGGGTTCACCGACGTCACCTACGTGGCCGAGGTATGGAGTCATTCCGCCCCTGACCGCCGTGCCTGGTGGGGTGGTATGTGGGCCAGGCGCATCCTGGAGTCGGACATGGGCCGCCAGGCAGTCAAGGAGGGTTACGCCTCCGCGGAGGACCTGGAGCGTATCTCTGCGGGCTGGACGGCCTGGAGCCAGGATCCCGACGGGGTGTTCGTGGTCCCGCGCGGCGCCGTCCTGTGCCGGGTCTGACAGCGGGCAGCAGCGACACTTTCCCCGTGCACTGGCAAGCCGCAAGCCAGCGATATATCTTTGACCTATCGGGAAGATGTGGCAGCCCGATCACGCCGTACTGGAGGAGGCACCGTGTCCGACCTACCGATCGGCTACTGGCTCAAACACCTGGATCGGCTCATTGAGAACGACTTCGACAGGGTCCTGGCCTCGGAGGAGCTGGGGCGCCGCCACTGGCAGGTGCTCAACTCCCTGCACACCGAACCCGGAACGATCGCCGACCTGGACCGCAGGCTCGCCCCGTTCCTGGACGAGGACGAGTACACCGTCACCCCGGTGGTCGATCAGCTGCGCCAGCGCGGCTGGGTCGAGGGGCTGGTCTCTCTGGAGCTGACCTCGGCGGGAGAGACCGAGCACGAGGCCCTCTTCGTCAAGGTGCAGGACGCCCGGCGCCGCCTTTCGCGCGGGATCAGCGCCGAGGAGTACCGGGCCGCCGTCAGCGTTCTGGAGCGGATGTCGGCCAACCTCGAACAGGACTGATCGGTCGGGCCCGCGGGTCCGACCGATCAGCTGCCACCGGTTCAGGAGGCGGGCAGCTCACGGGTGAGCTCGACGAAGGCCAGGTCGGTGCGCCTGGGCAGACCGAAACTCTCGTCTCCGTAGGGGAAGGGCTCGGTCTTGCCGGTGTTGGTGTAGCCGCGCCGCTCGTACCAGGCGATCAGCTCCGGGCGTTGCTTGAGTACCTTCATCCGCATCAGGCGGCAGCCCCACTCCTGGGCCGCGGTGCTTTCGGCCTCGGCCAGGACCCGCTTGCCCAAGCCGCCGCCCTGGATGGTGGGCAGGACCGAGAACATGCCGAAATAGGCACCGTTGACACTGCGCTGGAGCTCGCAGCAGGACACGATCCGTCCCCCGGCCTCAGCGACCAGGACGATCGTGTTGGTGCGCCCCAGCAGTTCGGTCATGCCGTCGGCGTCCACACGCTGGCCGTCGAGCAGGTCGGCCTCGGTGGTCCAGCCCTGTTGGGAGGAGTCGCCCCGGTAACAGGAGTTGACCAGCTCGACGAGGGCGGGGACGTCTTCGGCCACGGCGTGTCTGTAGGTCGGTTCGAGATGGGAACCGGATGCCGTTTCACTGGTCTGACTGCTGGTCACGCGCATCTCCCCGTTGGTTGCGGCCACTGGTGCCCCCCAGTATCGACCACCAGTCACAGCGGAGAATACGGACCCTTGCCGCAAAAGGGCGACATGGGGATGCGCGTGGACGCGTACGGGTCCGGAGGGCGCCGGTCAGGAACCGGTGTGGTGGCGCCAGGCCTCCTCGACACGGGAGAGGAAGGCGCGTAGCCGGTGCCGGACGTCGTCCGGGTCGGTCATGCCCGGGGTGACCATCAGTTGCAGGGCGAGCCCGTCCACCTGGGTGTGCAGGTAGCCGGACCATTCCTCCGTCCACGGGTCGGAGTGGGGCTGGAAGGGGTCCTGCGTCGGCAGCCCGGTGATGGCCGCGACCAGTTGGCGGTAAAGCCTGCGCTGGCTGTTCCAGCGCTGTTCCCTGTCGCGGTCGCGCTCTCCCAGGATCCCGGCGGCCTCCCAGGCCCGGTGCTCGGCGCGACGGGTCTCGTCCAGGGGCAGGAGCTGCTCGGCGTACTCGGCCACCCGGTCCAGCAGAGGTGCGTCGGGCGGCTGGGTGTGCCGCAGCGCCAGGATGCGTTCGGTGACGCGATCCTCGGACAGGTTCATGGCGAAGACGAGCAGGTCCTCGCGTGTGCGGAAGTAATGGCGCAGCGCTCCGGGAGACCAGTCGGCCTCGGCGGCGACGGAGCGGATGGACACCGCGGCCGGGCCCGACCCGGCGATGACCCGCCACAGGGCGTCGGCCAGCTCCCGGCGACGTTGTTCGTGATCGACGATCTTGGGCACTCCCCTTTTCTAGCACACACGTGTTATTTTATTTAGCACAGCTGTGACAAAAAGGGAGAGCGCCATGCCGCCCATCGACGTCCTGGTGCCGGTCGCCGGACTGGCCCTGCTGGACACGCTCAGTCCCGCCACCATCGGACTCTCGCTGTATGTGTTACTCAGCGGGGAGCGCTCGGTGGCTCTCCCCCTGTTCGCCTACCTCGGCACCGTCGCGGCCCTCTACTTCGCCCTTGGCTGCGCGCTCATGCTCGGTTTCGGCTTTCTGTTCGAGGCGCTGGACGGCTTCGCTGACAGCCCCGCCCTGGGATGGCCGATGGTGGTCCTGGGCGGGGGCATGCTCGCCTACGCGCTGTTCATGCCCGGCAAACCGCGCGCACAGCGCAGGCCCGCCTCACTGCGCACCACCACGATGGTCGCTCTGGGGCTGGCCACCGGCCTGCTGGAGGGCGGCACCGCCCTTCCCTACTTCGGTGCGATCGCCATCATGACCACCGCCGGGCTGTCCGCCGCCGCGTGGGTACCCGTGCTCGCCGCCTACAACACCGTCATGGTGCTCCCGCCGATCCTGCTCTACCTGGGACACCGTGCCTTCGGTGAACGCCTGCGCCCGCGCCTGGAGCGCTGGCGCGCCAAGGCCGAGTCCGGCTCCCGGGAGGCCATGGGCTGGATCCTCGGCATCGCGGGCTTCCTGGTTCTGCGGCACGGACTGTGGTCGACCGGGCTCCTCGACGGGGCCAGCACCTTCCTGGACGGCCTCTGACACCGGCTCCCGGCTCGGTCCGGCGCCGGTCGCGGATGGGGTCAGCACCACCGCCGGTCCTCACGCGTGCAGCCCTGACCGCGGGTGCCGCCAGGCGTAGCTTCAAGTGCGTGAACACGACCAACGCTCCTTTTGCCCAGGTCGTCGCCGACACCCGCTACCGGCCCCCGAGGACGCCAGCGTGCGGGTGTGCACCGCGGTGTCCCCCGAGTCCGGGGGCCGTGCGCCACGACCGGAGGGGCCGAAAGGAGCGCCCCGACCGTCCTCTCGGGCGGACGAGGTCCCTGACGTGGGGGCACCTCCCGTGTTCAGGTTCGGGAAGCCGGTTGGTGCTCGTACAGGTCCGAGAGCAGGGCCACGGCCGCGTAGGTGGCCGGATGGGGGTCGTGGCGCCGCCAGATCACCCGGACCGGGACGCGCGGGGCGTCTCCCACCAGTCGAAAGGCGATGCCGTCGCGTCGGTACTGGGTCACGGTGCTCTCGCTGGAGTTCCTCGGTCCGCTGGCCGTGGCGCTGGCTGCTTCGCGCCGGTAGGTGGACCTGGTGTGCGCCCTGGCGGCCTGGGGCGCGGTGGCGGTGTTGATGCGCCCGCAGCCCAGCAGCGACCACGCCGGCATGGCGCTGGCCCTGCTGGCCGCCGCCTGTTGGGCCTGTTACATCCTGCTCAACCGGACGGTGGGGCGCAGGGTGTCGGGTATCGAGGGCTCAGCCGCCTCAGCCGGGATCTCCGCCCTGCTGTTCGCGCCGGTGGGGGCGTGGGTGCTCTGGCACCACCCGCCTACACCGGCCGCCCTGGCCTGTGCCGCGGCGGTGGGTGTGCTGTCCTCGACCGTGCCGTTCCTGGGGGACCTGTTCGGCCCTACGGCGGGTCCCGGCCCGCTTCTTCGGCCTGTTCATGAGCGTGCATCCGGTGATGGCGGCCCTCGCTGGGCTGGTGGTGCTGGGCCAGGAGCTGGACCTGGTGGACTGGGCTGCGATCGCTGCGGTCGTGGCGGCCAACGCCACCAGTGCTCTGACCGCGGGGCGCACGCGCGGATAGTTCTCGCACCGGGGTTTGACCTCAATATTTGTTGAGGTTCTACGGTTCATGGCAACAACCCCGACAACCCGGTGGACGACCATGAGCATGGAAATGGCCGCGTGGAGCTCGATCTACCACGCGATGCACGCCCGCGAGGACCAGCGTCCCTTCTCCCTACCCGTCCTGCGCCGGATCGCCTCCTTCGCCCGACCCCACGCACGGCACCTGGGCTGGTTCCTGGCCCTGAGCGTGCTCACCGCGGTCCTGACCGTGGCCTCCCCGCTCCTGGCCGGAAGGGTCGTCAACGCCATCACCGGCGGCGGCGCCCTGGGGCCGGTGCTGTTCCTGGCCGGGCTCATCGCAGCCGTGGCGGTTCTCGAAGCCGCCCTGGGGCTGATCGTGCGCTGGCTCTCGGCCCGCGTCGGCGAAAGCCTCATCCTGGACCTGCGCACCACCGTCTACGACCACGTACAGCGCATGCCGGTCGCCTTCTTCACCCGCACCCGCACCGGCGCCCTGGTCAGCCGCCTCAACAACGACGTCATCGGCGCCCAACGCGCCTTCAGCGACGTGCTCTCCGGTGTGGTGAGCAACCTGGTCACCCTGGTCCTGGCCCTGGCGGTGATGCTCGCCCTGTCCTGGCAGATCACGCTGCTCGCGCTCGTGCTGCTGCCGCTGTTCGTGGTACCCGCCCGCCGCATGGGCGCCCGCCTGGCCCGGATCGAACGCGAGCGCACCATCCACAACGCCGCCATGGGCACCCAGATGACCGAGCGCTTCTCCGCGCCCGGCGCCACCCTGGTCAAGCTCTTCGGTCGCCCGCAGGAGGAGTCCGCCGAGTTCGCCCGCAGGGCCGGACGGGTCCGTGACATCGGCGTGCGCACCGCCATGGTCCAGGAGGTCTTCTTCACCGCCCTGACCCTGGTCTCCGCGCTCGCCCTGGCCCTGGTCTACGGGATGGGCGGGTTCTACGCCATGCGCGGCCAGCTCGACGCGGGCACCGTGGTGTCCATGGGCATGCTGCTCACCCGCCTGTACGCCCCGCTCACCGCCCTGGCCAGCGCCCGCGTGGAGGTCATGAGCGCCCTGGTCAGCTTCAGCCGGGTCTTCGAGGTCCTGGACCTCAAGCCGCTGGTGGACGAGCGCCCCGGAGCCGGGACGGTCCCCGCCGGACCGGTCTCGATGGAGTTCGACGACGTCACCTTCGCCTACCCCACCGCCGACAAGGTGTCGCTGGCCTCCCTGGAGGAGGTCGCCACCCTGGACGTCACCGAGCAGCGCGACGTGCTGCACGGGGTCTCCTTCCGGATCGAACCCGGACAGACGGTCGCCCTGGTCGGCTCCTCGGGGGCGGGCAAGTCCACCATCGCCCAACTGGCCCCGCGACTGCACGACGTGGACTCCGGCGCCGTGCGGCTGGCAGGGGTGGACGTGCGCGACCTCACCTTCGACTCGGTGCGCGCCACCCTGGGCATGGTCACCCAGGACGGGCACCTCTTCCACGAGTCCATCCGCGCCAACCTGTCACTGGCCCGGCCCGATACCGCCGAGGAGGAGCTGTGGGACGCACTGCGCCGCGCACGCCTCGACGAACTCGTCGCCTCCCTGCCCGACGGGCTGGACACGGTGGTCGGTGAGCGCGGGTACCGGTTCTCCGGCGGTGAGCGCCAGCGCCTGACCATCGCCCGGCTGCTGCTGGCCGCACCCGAGGTGGTCATCCTGGACGAGGCGACCTCGGCTCTGGACTCCACCTCCGAGGCCGCGGTGCAGGCAGCCCTGGCCGAGGCCCTGGAGGGGCGGACCGCACTGGTCATCGCCCACCGGCTCTCCACGGTCCGCGCCGCGGACGCCATCCTCGTGGTCGAGGCCGGGCGGATCGTGGAGCGCGGCACGCACACCGAACTGCTCGCCCGGGACGGCCGCTACGCCGAGCTGTACCGGACCCAGTTCGCCACCGGTGGCCCCGAACCCGCCACGGCCAGGTAGGCCCCAGTCCCCGTCCCCCGGTGGCGCCACACCGGGGGACGGCCACGGTCTTCGCGCACGCCAGGCCAGGGCCAGGGACGCGAGGCCACCGCGGACCGCCTGTGGCCGCCCCAGCGGGGGGCGGAGCGGCCACAGGCGGTCCGCGTCAGAGGTGACGGACGACGCGGGCCGGGTTGCCGACCGCCACCACGTCAGCGGGCAGGTCACGCGTGACCACCGTGCCGGCGCCCACCACGGTGTTCTCCCCGATCGTCACACCCGGACAGACGATGGCCCCACCGCCCAGCCACACGTTGTCGCCGACGGTGATCGGCTCGGCCGCCTCCCATTTGGCACGCCGCTGCTCAGAGTCGACGGGGTGGGTGGGGGTGAGCAGCTGTACGTCCGGGCCGATCCGCGCGTCCGCGCCGATGCTGATCGGGGCCACGTCCAGCATCACCGCGCCGCAGTTGACGAGCGTACGCGGACCGATGCTGATCCGTTGACGTCCTCCCCGGGGATTCCCACAGCCTCGCGGCTGTAGGCGCGGTGCGCCTCGCGGCGCCCGCTGGTTCCTGTGTAGCCGTAGTCCACCCGCAGGGGCGGACGGACCCAGGTGTCCTCACCCAGCTCGCCCACCAGCTCAGCCAGGAGCTCCGTGCGGGCCGGATCATCGACGGAGGCGTTGTTGAACGCCTCGGCGCGCTTCTCGGCACGGACGAGATCT
Source organism: Nocardiopsis sp. TRM 82005 (assembly GCF_056312425.1). NCBI lineage: Bacteria > Bacillati > Actinomycetota > Actinomycetes > Streptosporangiales > Nocardiopsidaceae > Nocardiopsis > Nocardiopsis sp. TRM 82005. Next base: position 178 of record NZ_JBWDTQ010000046.1, on the reverse strand, counting down.
GCCTGGAGCTCGGGGCCGTCGGCTTGGTAGAGCTCACCGGCGAGCATGCGTTCCTTCTGGCTGGCCACGGAGCTCCCTTCGAACGGACGCGTCCGCACGACCCTAGATCGTTGATGGGAAAGTGTGTGCCCTGGTCAGTGGTCGTAGGCGATCAGTGACCGCTTGACCGGGGCACCGA
>NZ_JBWDTQ010000045.1:0-27652 GCF_056312425.1 Nocardiopsis sp. TRM 82005 | reverse complement strand
CACTGACCCCCGGCTTGGCGGCCAGACCCAGGTCCTGGAAACGCTCAACGTCACCGACGAGGCCGATGATCGTGCGGCTCACGCCGCGTGTCACGTAGGCCTCGCCTCCGGCGGAGGCGACGAGTTCGACGAGATCGTCAATGTTCTCGGAAGTGGCGTCCGGTGCCATCACGATGACCATGTGGGGTGTCCCTAGCTGCTTGTCGGTTGGATGACTGGTCCGACCGGCGCCCGGAACGCGAAAAAGCCCCGGGCTCTACCGGCCCGGGGCTCAAGTCGTCTGTGTCAGCGCAGCGCTCTACAGGCGACCGGGGTATCGGGCCGGTAGCCATAAAAGCGCCAGAAGTTCCGCTGCATGGCTGTGACTATAGCGCACGCTCCCCGAGCTCGCGCACACCCGGGGGGAGTGACGTAGCTCTCGTCGACGCCTGGCAGGATGGCCAGACGCCGAGGGAGACGCCCGGTCCGACCGGGCGCACGCGGCCTCGGGGATCCGAGAGACGAGCAGGGGGACGGATTGTCCGAGGGAACGGACGGGGGCGACAGGCGGGAGAACCGGCCGCGGCTGCCTCCGGGCCAGGCGGTGCGCCACGTGCACAAGCCGCTGTACTACGGTCCGGTACCCGCCTTTCGCCCGCGGAGGTGGGACTTTCGGATCATGGGAGCAACCGAGGACCTGGGGTCCTATCGCTGGACCTGGGAGGAATTCGCGGGGCTGCCGCGAGTGGACTCGGTGAGCGACTTCCACTGTGTGATGCGCTTCAGCGTTCCGGACGTGTCCTGGCGCGGGGTCAGCGCCGCCGACCTGGTCGCCGCCGCCCCGCCCGCACCCGAGGTGACGCACGTGATGGCCTGGGGCGAGTACGGCTACAGCGCGAACCTGCGCCTGGACGACTTCCTCTCCGAGGGGGTGCTGATGGCCACCCACCGAAGCGGGGGGCCGCTCACCCCCGAACACGGCGCCCCGCTGCGACTGGTGGTCCCGCACCTGTACGGGTGGAAGAGCGTGAAGTGGCTGCGCGCGGTGGAGTACATGACCGCTGACCGCCGGGGTTTCTGGGAGGAGCGCGGCTACCACAACCGGGCCGACCCCTGGCGGGAGCAGCGCTTCTCCCACCAGGAGGAGGCGGACCACAGCCCGCCGCTGTGAGCGTCCTGCCGCCGGCGCCCGCTCCGGAGCCCCCACAGTCCCGCGACGGCCGCCCGGAGGCGGCCGTGCGCCTCTCAGCCCCGCGGGACGCGCATCTCCACCTCGGTGCCCTGGCCGGGAGCCGACACGTACTCGACGGTGCCGCCCAGGTCACGCAGCCGGCCCCGGATGGACTGAGCCACACCGAGACGGCCTTGCGAGCGGGCCTGCTCCAACCGTTCGGGCGGGAAGCCGGGGCCCTCGTCACGGACCGACACGGTCACCGCGTCATCCTCGTCCTCCAGCAGGATCCAGGCGTGGGTGTCCCGCGGGCAGTGACGCCGCACGTTGTCCAGGGCGGTGAGGACGGCGGCGGTCAGCTCCTCAGCGGTGCGCGCGGGCAGGGTGACGGGCGTGGCGGGCGCCGACACCGACACCAGGACCGACTCGGCACGGCGCACCAGTTCACGCAGGTCCACCGAGTCGCCGGGCACCGCCACGCCGATCCCTCCCCCGGCCCCCGGGCCGGGGCCCTCCCCCTCCGCCGCACGCGGCGGCGTCCCTTCCGTGCCGCGGGAAGCATCCTCGGGAAGACCGTCGGCGACCAGCGCACGCAGCCGCACCTCCTGCTCACCCGCCATCCGGCCCAGCTCGGCGGCCTCTCCCCCGGCCTCGGCCCCACGCCGCCGCACCAGGGAGAGCACCTGCAACACCGAATCGTGGATCGAACGGGCCAGCTGCTCGCGCTCGCGGATGCGCGCCTCCAGCGCGACCGCCTGGGCGAAGCGCTCCTCTGCCCGCCCGGCCACCCGGGCCATGTACCCGACGGCCAGCCCGGCCAGGAGCAGCAACACCACGCCGCGCGCGGTCGCGGAGGTGACGTTGGCGTCCATGACCACGCGCAGGGTGAGATCGCAGACCCCGTAGAGCACGGCGACCGTGGCCGCGCCACGCCTGCCCCAGATGACACTGGCCGCCAGGGCGGCACCGGCGAACCAGTAGCCGCTCAGCGGCGGGGCCTGGGTGAGGTAGAACGGCGTGACCGCGAGCGCGGTGGCGAACAGGCAGGCGAAGGCCACCGCCAGGTCGGCGGTGAGCAGGCGCCAGGTGCGGTGCTCGGGACGGGCGTAGCCGCGCGTGGTGACCACGGTCCACGCCGACATCACCGCCAGCACGGACCAGGCCAGCCAGGGTCGGGCCAGGTGCTCGTGGTGCTGGACGGCGAGGAACAGGGAGTAGACCATGGCCGCTGCACGGAAGACGGCGAAGGCGCGCCAGAGGGGGACCTCGAAGCCCAGTAGTCAGACCACCGCCCCGTTGTCGGGCCCATTGTCGCCGGGCGGCCGGGAGTCGGTCATGCGCAGGATGAGCACGACGAAGCTGACCAGGAACGCCAGCACCGCCACGAACATCAGCCAGTTGGGCAGGGCGACGCCGACGAAGGCGGCGCCGAAGACCAGCACCGGTGCGCCGAGCAGGCCGAACCAGGCGGAGATGCCCACCCGGTCTCCCTGGAGCAGGGGCGGCGGTGGCGGCGGTTCGTAGTGGCCCTCCAGGTCGGCCTCGGCCCGACGGCGTGCCTCGTCCTCGGCGTCGTCGCGGCCGTCGTCGGCGTCGGCGGCACCGTCGGGTCCTTCGGCCAGGATGCCGCCGTCGGAGGAGGCGTCCTCGTTCCGGTCGGAGGCGCTGAGGTTCTCGGCGTCGGGCCAAGCGGCTCCGCGGCGCCGGTCGGAGGCTTCGGTGCCGGCGTCGTCGTAGAAGCGGGCGACCAGGTCGTTCCAGACCTCGTCCTCGTCCGCGGGCTCGGCGGGAGCCGCGCCGGGGTCGACGTTGGCGGGCGGGCCGTCCAGCAGGTCGCCGCCGACCGGGGTGTCGGCGGGCGAGGTGTCGGAGGCCGGGAGGGGCGCACCGCCGCCCTCCTCACCCTCGGTGTCGGACCGGGGCTCGCGCGGCGCGAACAGGTCGGGCGCCGCTTCGGTCCGCCCGCTCAGTTCGGGCAGTTCCACATCCAGGACCCGCTCCGCGGATGCCCTCTCCTCGGCGTCCACGTACAGGTGGTCGGTGGACGGGTCGTCGGCCTGGCTCCCGGCGGGGTCCAGGACGTCCTCGTCCAGGGGGACGGCGTAGGCGGCGATACCGCTGCGGCGCAGAGCCTCCAGCATCAGGTCGGCGTGCGAGGACGCGAGCAGGATCAGAGGAACGTAGGCGTCGGCGAGCAGGCCGTTGCCCCGACGTTGCGTCATCGGTCGGCTCCTTCCCCGCTTCTACTGTGCTCTCGCACGAAGGCGAGGCTCCCGTCGAAGATGGTGGCTGCGTCATGGTCGAGGGTCGCCACGTGGTAGCTGTCGTGGAGCGGATGAATCGTCAGCCGGGTGTTGACCGCTCTCCTAGCGAGGATACGCAGACTGCTCGGCCCCACGACGTGGTCCTGTGTGCTTCTATAGGCCAGGATCGGCGCTCGCAAACCGGACATGCCCTCCTGAACTTCGCGCCACAGCTTCGGGAGTGTCGCCGCGGCCGCGGTGGGCACACGGTCGTAGCCGCCCTCGGAGGTGTCGTCCTTGGAGATGTCACAGGCCAGGCTGGCCGTGGAGGGCACGGCCCGTGAGGCCACCCGGCGGAACGGGGCGAGGAGGGGCAGGCGCGGGTCCTCCACGGCCAGGGAGGGGTTGACGAGCACGGTCCCACGCACGAGGCCGGGATGCCTCTGCGCGAGGCGCAGGGTGAGGGCACCGCCCATGGACAGTCCCATGACGAACACCTCCTCGCAGCGCGAGGCCAGCTCCCGCAGGGCCCGCTCGACCTCGGCCAGCCAGTCGTCACTGGTGGTGAGGTTCATGTCCTGCCAGACCGTGCCGTGACCCGGCAGCAGGGGCACCTCCACACTGAGTCCGGCCTCGGCCAGGTACTCGCCCCAGGGCCGCATGGAGTACGGCGAACCGGTGAACCCATGGCAGAGCAGGACGCCCACCTCCAACCCGCGGTGGCTGAACGGCTCCGCACCCGGGATCAGGGAGCGGGCGTTGGTCGGTCTCACGGAGCGGCTCCAGGGATCAGGCGGCACGGGGGACGCGAGTGGCCGAAGCGCGGTCGCCAGGGGCGTGCGGGCCCTGGCTCCGGCCGCTTGGCGGACTGTTTGTCATGAGTGCACACTAACGTTCCCCTCCCCGTCGGCGAGAGGGGAGTCGTGTGCTGCGCGGGCCGACTGAGTATCCTCGTCCGCGCCGGGCACACGGTCCGGTCGGGGGCGCTTTGGCACTCGCTCCCGCACGGTGGGAGAATGACGCACGTCATGCGTCGGCTCCCCCGTATCCTTCGGGTGCGAGCCCTCCTGGCAATATCGGCCGAGCGGGACAGTGATCGTGGCAGACCCTGCCCAGTGCTCCCCGCGTGTGCAGGGGTGATCTGAACAATGTTCTACTGGGTGGTCAAGGCGTTCCTGGGGCCGGTACTGGCCGTGTTGTGGCAGCCGCGTGCCGAGGGCGTGGAGAACGTGCCGCGCCGCGGCCCGGCCATCATGGTCAGCAACCACCTGTCGTTCTCCGACCACTTCTTCGGTCCCCTGCCGCTACCGCGCAAGATCATCTTCCTGGCCAAGTCCGAGTACTTCACCGGCAAGGGTGTCAAAGGGCTGGCGAGCCGGGCGTTCTTCACCGGCGTGGGACAGATCCCCATCGACCGCTCCGGCGGCAAGGCCAGCGAGGCGGCGCTGCGCACCGGTCTGAAGGTGCTCAATCGCGGCGATCTGCTGGGCATCTACCCCGAGGGCACCCGCTCCCCCGACGGCAAGCTGTACCGGGGCCGTACCGGTGTGGCCCGGCTGGCGCTGGAGTCCAGGGCGCCGGTCGTGCCGATGGCGATGATCAACCTGGAGAAGATCATGCCGCCCGGCCGCACCGTGCCCAAGCTGGGCGTGCGCCCGAAGGTCAGATTCGGCAAGCCGCTGGACTTCTCCCGTTACTACGGCATGGAGAAGGACCCGCGCGTGCTGCGCGCGGTCACCGACGAGATCATGTACGCGCTGATGGAGATGTCCGGCCAGGAGTACGTGGACCGCTACGCGCAGTCGGTCAAGACCGAACTGGAGGCCGAGGCCAAGGAGGCCCGGCGCGAGCAGCACGCCAGCGACAAGGACCGCAGGCGCGCCGAGCGCGCGCGGCGTAAGGAGGAGCGCCGGGCCCGGCGGAAGGAAGAGCGCCAGGCCCGCCGGGAGGAGAAGCGGGCCAAGCGGGAGGGCTCCGAGGTCTAGCGCGCCTTCGGGGGCCTTCCGCTTCACTCCGGTCCGTGTCCGGCCCCGCGGCGTCCACACGGTGGAGGTCGCGGGGGCTGTCGTGTGTACGGGCGCCGGTCAGTGCCGGGCGAGGTCGCCCGCGCCGACGATGCCCGCCTCCCCGCCGAGCTCGGCCAGGCGCACATCGGCCAGGCGGCGGCCGGGGCGGCCCGGGACGTGGCGCGCGAACGAGGTACGGACCGGCTCCAGGAGGATGGAGCCGGCGTCGGAGACGCCGCCGCCCAGGACGAAGCACTCGGGGTCGAGGATGGCGGCCAGGTCGGCCAGTCCGAACCCGGCCCACTCGCCCACGGCGGCAAAGCACTCCAGGGCCGCCCTGTCCCCCTCCAGCGCGGCCTGGGTGATGACGTGGCCCTGGACCTGGTCGACGACGCCGCCGGCGAGCTCGAGCATGCGCTCGGCGGCCCGCGGGTCGGTGTGGGCGCGGTCCTGGCCCTCGGCGACCAGGGCGCGGCCGCTGGCGTACTGCTCCCAGCAGCCGTGGTTGCCGCAGGCGCAGCGGCGCCCGTGCGGAACCATCCGGTAGTGGCCGATCTCCGCGGCCACGCCGTAGCGGCCGCGGTGCAGGGCCCCGCCGATGACCAGGCCGCCGCCGATGCCGGTGCCCAGGGTGACGCAGACGATGTGGTCGCTGCCGCGTCCGGCACCGAACCTGGCCTCGGCCCAGGCGGCGGCGTTGGCGTCGTTCTCGATGACGACGGGCAGGCCGACGCGCTCCTGGACACGGTCCCTGAGCGGTTCGTCGCGCAGTCCGAGGTTGACGGCGACCTGGACCGTGGCGCGGTCCTCGTCCACGAACCCGGCCACACCCACGCCGACCGCCTCGACGGTGCTCCGCCTGCCGCGCAGTTCGTCGACGGCCTTGGCGACGACGTCGGCCAGTCCGCCGGGGTCGTTGTTGGGGGTGGGGTACTTGACCTTGTCCAGGATCTGCCCGTCGTGGTCGACGACACCAGCGGCGACCTTGGTTCCGCCGATGTCTACGCCGATGGTCAGCATGGGGGCAGCTCCTTCGTACTTACGCCCGAACTCTGACATAAGTCTCAAGGTTCATGGCGGGGGGTTTCCATATGTGTGAGGCCCCTCGATTAAACCAGGCCCAGGACGGCCTGGCACACCCCCGTCGGCGAACCCGTTCCCCCGGCCCTAATCCCTTGCGGTGACCTACCGTTCGGCGCCATCGGCGGCATCCCCGCCACGGCCCGGGCCCGAGTCGCCTCCGGAGCGCTGCTGGCTTGCGGTGTCGGCGCGGGTCTGCTCCAGGGAGCGCTCGACCACGTCCCAGGTACGGCCCAGGGCACCGGCCATGGCCAGCCCCGCGCGGCCCAGGTGTCCGGCGACCTCCGGGGCGGACGTGCGCACGATGTCGAGGACCTCCCCCAGCGCGGGAGGCCGCTGGTCCGACTCCAGGCGGATGGCCTCCTCCCACACGTCCGCCTTGGCGGAAGGCGGCGAGGTGACCGCGCCGACCCCGCGACGGACCCCGGCCATCAACAGCTTGTACTGAAGGCTGTCGACCAGCTTCAGCGCGTCGTCGACGAGGCCGGGGCCCCTGTCCCTCTCCGCACCCGGACCGCTGTCGCGGTCGGCGTTCTCCGTCATGTCAGGTTCCTCCCTTGAGCCACGTTCTGCTTCACGGTAACCGGCGCCCCAGGCTCCGGGGAGGCTTCTCAGGGCAGGATCAGGGAGGAACCAGGGTGCACGCGCGGCGGCGCGGAGCCGAGACGCGGAAGGCGACAGGCCTCCTGGAACTTCAGAAAGTTCGCAAACGTTACATAGGACGCATAACTCTCTTCATGTGCACAAAAGTTAAACCAGGCGTATAGTCTCGCGTGCGTACGAGGAGCAACCGGGATCACCGCTCTGACCAGCGCACTCCCGGTGGCCCGGGTGGCGTCACACACCACGGAACCAGGCATAGTCCCGCGTACACACCCTGCCCTGGGGACGGGTATCCAGCGCGCCCGCGCGGGCGAGGGCAGCACGCTGAGCAGCGCGTCCGCCTCCCGCCGCACCTTCGCCTGGATTACCTTTGGATACCGAACGGCAACACTTACTACTCGTGAGTAGGATCCTGTTGTTACGGTCGTCACGTCCCCACCATCAGAACCCGTACATGTCCAGGAGCACCACGTGCGCGAATACAGCTCTCCCGCGAAGGCTGAGATCTCCGATGACGCGCGACTGACCGACACGCTCTACGAGCGCTCGGCCAGCGAGCCCGACGCCGTCGCCGCCCGTCGGCAGGAGTCCGGCCAGTGGCACGACGTCACCGTGGCGGAGCTGCACGGCGACATCGCCGCGTACGCCAAGGCCCTGATCGACGCGGGCATCGAGCACGGTGACCGTGTCGCCCTGATGTCGCACACCCGCTACGAGTGGACCGTCGTCGACTACGCCATCTGGTCCGTCGGCGGCGTGACCGTCCCGATCTACGAGACCTCCTCCGCCGAGCAGATCGAGTGGATCCTGTCCGACTCCGGCGCCAAGGCCGTCTTCGTGGAGAACGAGGACCACGCCGCGCGGGTGGAGTCGTTCCGCGACAGGACCCCCGACCTCGGCTCGCTCTGGAAGTTCGACGGCCCCGAGTACACCGAGCTGCGCTCCGCGGGTGCCAACGTCAGCGACGATACGCTGGACAAGCGCCGCACCGCGGTCAAGGCCGACGACATCGCCACCCTCATCTACACCTCGGGCACCACCGGCCGCCCCAAGGGGTGCGAACTCACCCACCGCAACTTCCTGTTCATCGCCCGCAGCGCGCTCAACGGCCCGGCCAAGCAGGTACTGCTCGGCAAGGAGAACCCCTCCACCCTGCTGTTCCTGCCGCTGGCCCACGTCTTCGCCCGCTTCGTACAGGTCATGGTCATCGAGGGCAAGGCCACCCTGGGCCACTTCCCCTCCACCGGACCGGAGCTGATCGAGCAGTTCTCGGTCTTTCGCCCGACCTTCCTCCTCGCGGTCCCCCGGGTGTTCGAGAAGGTCTACACCAAGGCCGAGCAGAAGGCCTCGGCCGAGGGCAAGGGCAAGATCTTCAGCGCCGCCGCCGACACCGCCATCGCCTACAGCAAGGCGCTCGACACCGGCCGCGTCCCCCTCGGCCTCAAACTCAAACACGCGCTGTTCGGCAAGCTGGTCTACGGCAAGCTGCTCGCCGCTCTGGGCGGCAACGCCGAACACGCCGTCTCCGGCGGCTCCGCCCTGGGCGCCCGCCTCGGCCACTTCTTCCGCGGTATCGGCTTCACCATCATCGAGGGCTACGGCCTCACCGAGACCACCGCGCCCACGTCCGTGAACAGCCCCGAGTTCAACAAGATCGGCACCGTGGGCCAGCCGCTGCCCGGCACCACCGTGAAGATCGCCGACGACGGCGAGATCCTCCTCAAGGGCGACCACATCATGGTCGGTTACTGGAAGAACGAGAAGGCCACCAAGGACGCCTTCACCGAGGACGGTTTCTACCGCACCGGCGACCTGGGCTCGCTGGACGACGACGGCTTCCTGAGCGTCACCGGACGCAAGAAGGAGATCATCGTGACCGCGGGCGGCAAGAACGTCTCCCCGGCCGTGCTGGAGGACCGCATCCGCGCCCACGCCCTGGTCAGCCAGTGCATGGTGGTCGGCGACAACCGCAAGTTCATCGCCGCGCTGGTCACCATCGACCCCGAGTCGTTCGAGCAGTGGAAGAAAGCCAACGGCAAGACCGGTGAGATCGCGGACCTGACCAAGGACACGGACCTGAACGCCGCCGTCCAGGAGGCCGTGGACCACGCCAACAACGCGGTGTCCAAGGCCGAGGGCATCAAGAAGTTCAAGATCCTGCCCAGCGACTTCACCGAGGAGAGCGGCCAGATGACCGCCTCCCTGAAGGTCAAGCGCCACGTGGTCAGCAAGCAGTGGAGCCAGGAGATCGACGACATCTACGCTGGCTGAACCATTCGGCCCACGCGCATCGGAGCCGGCCGCCCCGAGGGGCGGCCGGCTCCCGCCGTTTCCGGCCCTACCCGGGTGACGGCCGGTGCGTGCCGCGGGGCCCTCGGGTACGCACCGGCCCGGTCGGCCTCCCTCAGCTTCTCAGCCCCTGACGGACCGTGCGCGCGGGCAGGCCCCGGCCCGGCCACCGAAAGCCCCCTCCCGCCGCCGGGCGCCTCCCCGGCCCCCTACCGCGCCCGGCCGGCCCACACGCCCGTACGGGGCGAACAGAGCCCGGGGGCCGGGGACGCACGACACGACGGACCCGGCCGCACTCGCGGCCGGGTCCGTCGATAGCCCAGGGCCTGCTTCCGTGGACACCCGCTCCGTGCGCGACGGGCGGTGTCCACGGGCCACGCCCTAGTGGGCGGCCTCCTTCTCACCCTCCGGAGAGGAGTGGTGGCCGCTGTGTGCTTCCACACCGTCGATCGGCACGTTGTCCTTGGTGTACCAGTGGGCAAGGACCCGGCGGAGCTTCCCGGGCCCCTTGCGGGCCTCGGGGTTCTCCACACCCTTGTCGTCGACGTCGGCGTCGTCGGCCAGCGCCGTCGAGGTGATGGCCGGCTTGCTCTTCAGGACGTGGGTCGTCTCCTCGGAGCTGGACTTGTGCACCTCGACGAACTCACCGCTGGGCAGCTGCTGGATGGTGCCGCTCTCGTAACCGTGCTCCAGGGTCTCCAGATCACGGCGCTGCAGGCCCAGACAGATCCGCTTGGCGACGATGAAGGCCACGACCGGACCCGCGATGGCCAGCACACGGAAGATGTACGTGGTCAGGTACAGGTCGATCGAGAAGGTCTCCGACAGGACGTCGTTGGACCCGGCCAGCCAGAGCACACCGTAGAAGGTGATGCCAGCGGCACCCACGCCGGTGCGCACCGGCGCGTTGCGCGGACGGTCGGCGACGTTGTGCGCACGCTTGTCCCCGGTGATCCACTGTTCGACGAACGGCCAGGCGGCCAGGCCGCCGAAGACCAGACCCGGCACGACCAGGCCCGGCACCAGCACGGCCGTCGGGATCGCGTACCCGAAGGGCGAGATGTCGAACCAGTTCGGGAAGATGCGCAGCGACCCCTCCATGAAGCCCATGTACCAGTCGGGCTGGAGCCCGGAGGTGATGGACGTCGGCGTGAAGGGACCGAACAGGTGGATCGGGTTGATCTGCACGAACGCGCTCAGACCCGCGGTCACGGCGAACGTGAAGAAGAAGAACCCTCCGGCCTTGACCGCGAACGCCGGGAACATGGGTGTCCCGACCACGGTCTTGTCCGTGCGCCACTGTCCCGGGTACTGGGTGTGCTTCTGGTGCCACAGGATCATGAAGTGCGCCACGATCAGGCCCAGCAGCAGTGCGGGAATCGCCAGTACGTGCAGCATGTACAGCCGCGTGATGATGTCCTCGCCGGGGAACTCCCCGCCGAAGAGGAACATCGAGATGTACGGGCCGACCAGCGGCAGCGCCATCATCACGCCTTGCAGGATGCGCACGCCCATGCCCGAGGGCAGGTCGTCGGGCAGCGAGTAGCCGAAGAGGCCCTCGAGCATGGCCAGGACGAAGATCGCCACACCGATCAGCCAGTTGATCTCGCGCGGCTTGCGGAACGCCCCGGTGAAGAACACGCGGAGCATGTGCACCACCAGTGAGGCCACGAAGATCAGCGCGGCCCAGTGGTGGATCTGCCGGACGAGGAACCCGCCGCGTACCTCGAAGTCGATGTACAGCGTGGAGGCGTAGGCCTCGGACATGGGAACGCCCTGTAGGCGCTCGTAGGAGCCGTCGTAGATGATCTCCCCCATGCTCGGCTTGAACCAGAGCGTGAGGAAGACACCCGTGACGAGCAGGATGATGAACGAGTACAGCGCGATCTCACCCAGCATGAACGACCAGTGGTTCGGGAAGACCTTGCGCAGGTTCTTCTCACCGGTCTTGGCCAGGTGGAAGCGGTCGTCGATGAAGTTGCCGACGCCGCGAAGCGCCTTTGGTGCTTGCGTGGTCTTACTCATCGACTAGTCCTTCGCGTAATCCCAGAACGTCGGACCGGGCGGCTCGGTGAAACCACCGGTCGCGACGAGGTAGCCCTCATCGTCGACGCCGATCGGCAACTGCGGCAGAGCGCGGTGCGCCGGGCCGAAGACGACGTTGGCCGCGTCGGCGGCGTCGAACGTTGACTGGTGGCACGGGCACAGGATGCGGTGCGACGTGCGTTCGTACAGGGCCGCGGGGCAGCCCACATGGGTGCAGATCTTGGAGTAGGCGACGATGCCGTTGTGCGTCCAGTTCAGACGCGTCTCGCCGTCGGTGCCCTCGACCTCCTGGGTCATCCTCTCCTTCCAGGCGTCCTCCGGGATCTTGATCAACAAGACCACGGACTTGGCCTGCTCGTCGAGGCTGATCCCGTGCGGGTGGTCCTCGTCGTCGACCGCGGGCAGGGCGGAGATCATCCCGTTGGGGTCGTTCTCGAAGTCCTCCGCGCGGATGGCGCGGTGGGTGCCCTCCACGTACATGCGCCGGCCGTTCTCCCACGCGGTGGTCTTGAGCTTGTCGCCGGGCAGCGGGCCGGTGTCGCGCAGCAGCACGACCGGCGCCAGGCCCAGCGGCAGCATCGCCAGGATGAGCGTGCGCCGCATCAGCGGACGCTTGGTGAAGCCGCTCTCGTCGGCGCCCTGCATGAAGAACGCGCCGAAGGAGCCCTTCTCCTTCTCGTCGGAGGGCAGCTCGTCGTAGGGCGAGGCCACGTCGTAGTGGGGCATCACCTGGCGTGCCCAGACCGTCATACCCGCGCCGATACCGAACATGGACAGGGTGAGCGTGCCACCCAGCAGCATGTTCGAGTACTGGGAGATCTGCGGTTCGGCGATCGCCTCCGGCCCGAACACGAAGTAGGAGACCAGGAATCCGAGGCCGCCGAGGAAGGCCAGGACGAACCACACGGAGGCGATCTTCTCGCCCTTGCGCTGCGTCTCCTCCGGACGAGCGTGCGTCTCGGAGGCCTTGTACGGACCGGCATGTTCGTCGTGCGGGCCGGCGGCGGTGCCGGACACCACGCGCTCCTCGGCCTTCGGGGTGCCGACCACACGCTCAGGAGTGGGGCCCTCGGACTCGTTGTTGTCGTTGGTGTTGTTCTCAGTCATGGGCTCGCTGCTTCGCGGTGATCCAGATCGCGCAGGCAATGATCAGTGCCAGGCCGACGACCCACGAGATGAAGCCCTCGGCCACCTGGCCGACCCTTTCCAGGGCGAAGATACCGCCCGCGTCCGGTTCGGCCTGGAGGGTCTTCACGTAGGAGATGAGCTCCTGCTTCTCATCGGGCTCGATGAGGCCGTCGCTGAACATCGGCATGGCGCCGGGACCGGTGACCATGGCCTCGTAGATCTGGCGCGGGGACGCCTCGTGGATCTCGGGGGCCCAGCGGCCGTCGGTCAGGGCGCCGCCGCCGCCCGACCAGCCGTGGCAGTGCGCACAGTTGGTCAGGTAGAGCTTCATGCCCATGTCGGTGTTCTCGGGGCCGTCGATGTAGGCCTCGTACTCCTCGGCCGCGGCCTCGTAGGCCTCCTCGTCCTCGAACTCCGAGCGCTCGGGCGCGGTGCCGGGGACGTCGTAGGGCACGTCGGCGCCGTTGTCGCCGTTCCTGAGCTCCTCGTTGTAGTAGGCGATCAGGTTGTCGAGCTCCTGCTCGGACATGACCATGGGCTTGCGCGGCATCTGGTTGTCCGGGTCCATGGACGGCATACGACCGGTGCTGACCTGGAAGTCGATAGCCGCAGGACCGACGTCGCGGATGTCGGGGGCGTTGGCGGTCCCGCTGCCCTCGTAGTTGTGGCAGGTCGCGCACGTCTGGTCGAAGATTTCCTTGCCCTCGAGAACGTCCACGTCACCCTGTGACGGGGCGTCAGCGGCGAGGGGCTGCGCCTGGGCCTGGTCGGCGGTGGGCGCCAGTGCGGCGTATCCCACCCCGAACAGGGCTAGCGCGAGGATGACGACGACATACCCCGCCAGGGGATGCCGTCGCCGCGCGGTAATCCATTTCACGGTTTCCCCGTTTCGGGTTACTGGATGAAGTAGATGGTGAAGAACAAAGCGATCCAGACCACGTCGACGAAGTGCCAGTAGTAGGACACGACGATCGCGCTGGTCGCCTGCTGGTGGGTGAAGCGCTTCGCGGCGTACGTGCGTCCCAGCATGATGAGGAACGCGATCAGCCCACCGATGACGTGGAGTCCGTGGAAGCCCGTGGTCAGGAAGAACATCGACCCGTAGGCACTCGACTGGAGAGTCAGGCCTTGGTGGAGGATGAGCTCGTAGTACTCGTAGGCCTGTCCAAGAACGAAGAACAGGCCCATGAAGAACGTGATGTAGAACCACATGCGCAGCTTCTTGACGTCGCCGCGCTCTGCGGCCCAGACGCCGAACTGCGCGGTGAAGCTGGAGGCCACCAGGACCACGGTGATGGCTGACGCCCACGGAACGTTGAGGTGGGTCGTCGGCCAGTCCCCCAGTTCGGGGTTTCCGTTGGTCACCGATCGGATGGTGAAGTACATCGCGAACAGCGCAGCGAAGAACATGAGTTCGTTGGCCAACCACACGATGGTGCCAACACTCACCAGGTCAGGACGCTTTGCCGCACCATGCGCTGGTGTCGGTGCTGTTTTTGGGTTCGCGGTTGCTGTCGCCACGGGAGCATTATTACGGCATCTCGCGCAGGCCTGTACTCGACCCCCCGTAACGCGACGGATCAGCGTCGGCGCAGGGGGCTCCGGGGGCCTCGAACGGCCCGTTCGCCGTGACAGGGACGTTACTGTAGCGGGTCGTCCTCCTCATGTGGGCCAGCGACGCGCCCGAGAGGGGCCGAAAATCGCGATCCTGGACAGCTGAGGCGTTCCGTACCCCCGCGGACGGCACTCCAACCCACCCGAACCAACGCCCAGGCATCGAAACAGTAACTGTTTCATAACGCAGGCTCCGGGGCGGGTTAACGCACGACCCGAGCATGCTGGCATCCTGTTGGTGTCGAAGGTCTCAGTGCCGGACCTGGCCCCGAACCCCCTTCTGGGCAGCGGGGCCACAAGGCAATACAGTCAGAGGCATACAGCCAACGAACGCCTCGGCCGCACCCCCATGGCGGCGGCCGCGGACAGACGCGATGGGACGGTTGCGCGATGGTGGTCAGCGGTACGGACACGGGTGCCAAAATGCGCGTGCTGGTCTACAGCGACAATGCCGACACCCGTGAGCAGGTACGGCTGGCGATCGGCCGCCGGCCGTCCTTGGACGTACCCAAGGTGGAGTTCGTCGAGTGCGCCACCTCGCCCGCCGTCCTGCGCAAGCTGGAGGAGACCGACCCGTCCACGCGTATCGACGTGGCGGTCTTCGACGGCGAGACCGCCCCCGTCGGCGGGATGGGCCTGTGCCGGCAGGTCAAGGACGAGATCTACCGCTGCCCGCCGGTGCTGCTGCTGGTGGGACGGCGCGACGACGGCTGGCTGGCCACCTGGGCGCGGGCCGAGAAGGTCGTCAGCCACCCGATCGACCCCGTCGCGCTCGCCGAGTCCCTGGCCGAGCTGATGCGCCAGCGGGTCACTGCCCTGAGCGGGTGACCGGGGTGGGACACGGCCTCGAAGCGGTCGAGAACGACGAGAGGGAACTGCGCCGCCGCGGCGTGGTGGGCGCCACCCTGAACCACGGCGCCGACACCGGGCGATGGCGCGGCCACATCCAGCCCCTTCCTCCGGGCGCCTGAGGCGGCCCACCCGTCACCCGCCGCCCGGGTTCCCGCGCCCGTTTCCTCACCGTGGAGCAACAACGATGAACGTCTCTGCCGCGAACTCTCCCGACGCCTCCGGAGCCGACGAGCGGTCCGCCGTGACCGAACGAACCTGGTCCAACCTGATCACCGCCCTGCTGGGCGGCCTGTCCCTCAGCGCCGCCGACACCGAATGGGCGATGAACGAGATCATGTCCGGCTCGGCGACCGACGCCCAGATCGCCGGGTTCGCCATCGCGCTGCGAGCCAAGGGCGAGAGCGTGTCGGAGGTGACCGGCCTGGCCCAGGGCATGCTCGACAACGCGGTACGGGTGAGCGTGTCCGGTCCGACCCTGGACATCGTGGGCACCGGCGGCGACCGGGCCCACACGGTGAACGTGTCGACGATGGCGGCGATCGTGGCCTCGGCCGCCGGA
This sequence comes from Nocardiopsis sp. TRM 82005, assembly GCF_056312425.1. Lineage (NCBI taxonomy): Bacteria > Bacillati > Actinomycetota > Actinomycetes > Streptosporangiales > Nocardiopsidaceae > Nocardiopsis > Nocardiopsis sp. TRM 82005. The sequence continues at coordinate 12,082 of NZ_JBWDTQ010000045.1, read as the reverse complement.
GCCCGCGTGGTCAAGCACGGCAACCGGGCGGCCTCCTCCTCCTGCGGCACGGCCGACGTGCTGGAACGCCTGGGCGTGGTCCTGGACCTGCCGCCCAAGCTGACCGCGCAGGTGGCCGAGGAGGCGGGCATCACCTTCTGCTTCGCCCCGATGTTCCACCCCTCGCTGCGCTTCGCCGCCAAGACGCGCCGCGAACTGGCGGTGCCCACGGTGTTCAACTTCCTGGGGCCGCTGACCAACCCGGCACAGCCGTCGACCTCGGCGATCGGGGTCTTCGACGAACGTATGTGCGAGGTGATCGCCGGGGTGTTCGCCCGCCGCGGCTCCTCAGCACTGGTGTTTCGCGGCGACGACGGGCTGGACGAGCTGACCACCACGACCACATCCACGGTGTGGGTGGTGCGCGAAGGCCGGGCCCGCCGCGAGGCGCTGGACCCGGCCGACCTGGGCATCGCCCGGTCCCAGCCGGAGGACCTGCGCGGCGGCGACGTGGAGTTCAACGCCCAGGCCGTCCGCGACCTGGTGGCGGGCCGCCCCGGCCCGGTGCGCGACGCGGTGCTGCTCAACGCGGGCGCCGCGCTGGCAGCCGTGGACGGAGTCCAGGGCTCGCTGCTGGAGGCGGTGCGGGCCGGGTACGAGCGTGCCACCGCCGCCGTGGACGGCGGCGCCGCCGAGCGCGCGCTGGAGCGCTGGGTACAGATCAGCCAGGAGCACGCCAAGGCGCTCTGAGCGCCAAGGAACGCCAACAGTGGGAGGGCGCGGGGCCGGGCCCGCCGGCCGCCGCGCCCTGTGGACACCCCGTCCGGCTACCAGCCCAGTGCGAAGGCCGACTCCAGATCGTGCTTGGAGTAGGCCTGGAAGGAGATGTGGGTGTCGGAGGAGAGCACGCCGGGAACCTTGTTCACCCGCCCGGGGATCACCTCGGCCAGGTCCTCGTGCTGGCGCACCCGCACCATGGCGATGAGGTCGACGCCGCCGGTGACCGAGTAGACCTCGCTCACCCCGTCGATCTCCGCGATCGCCTCAGCGACCTCGGGGATGCGGTTGACGTCGGCCTTGATCATGACGATCGCGGTGATCACGTGTGCCTCCAGGGCGGTTCTTCGGTACGGGACGGGCGCGCCGACCGCGCGGGGACGCGCCAGGGCGCACTCCGCGGAACACGTCCTAATAGACGTCGGAGAGCCGCGTCCCGGAGCGCCATCGCAGCCGGTAGACCACCAGTCCCACGATCACCCCGGCGATGAACCCGTACACGTGCGCCGCGTAGGCGACCCCGCTGTCGGCACCGGGGGCGTTCGATGTGGTGACGTAGAGAAGATACTGAAGTGCGAAGTAACTGCCCACCACGGCCCACCCCGGCAGACGCATCGGAACCACACCGAACACCAGCACGGTCACCCGGCTGCGGAACTGCACGACGAGATAGGCGCCCAGCACTCCGGAGATGGCCCCGGAGGCGCCGATCATGGGCATGGTGCCGCCGGCGTCGCTCAGGGCGAAGCCGTAGGCCGCGGCGACCCCGGTGACCAGGTACAGCGCCAGGAAGCGCAGCTTACCGATGCGGTCCTCCACCACGGGGCCGAACACGAACAGGTACATCAGGTTGCTGATCAGGTGCAGCGACCCGCTGTGCAGGAACATCGAACTGAACACCGAGAACCACACGGGCTTGTCGCCGAACCCACCGCACTCGGGCACCGCGTGCGGTACCTGGTCCACACGACCGAGGATCTCGGCCGGGACCGCGCCCCAGAACATGAAGTAGTCCTGGATCGCGCAGTACCGGCCGATGACGTCGGCCGGATACCACACGGCGGTCGCCGCCTGGGGCGACATCAGGTAGACGAGGACGTTGACCGCGATCAGCGTGTACGCGACGACGGGGACGCGGCGAACGGGGTAGTCGTCATTGAGCGGAAGCGCGGCCATGCGCCCAGTGTGTCATCTCGGTGTGCGCCTCGGCGCTGCGTAACGGGCATGTCCACTCCCCCTCGATCTCCACCAGCCGGGTGGCGGGATCAGTGAGCCAGTCCAGGACCAGCTCGGTCTCGGCCGGGACGGCGCTGGGGCTGGGCCCGTGTCCGGCGGGCACGTACTCGGCGGTGGCGACCAGGGAGGACAGGAAGGCCGCCGGGTCGGTGCCCGGGCCCAGCACCGCGCTGGCGGCCAGGCGGCCGTGGCGGACCACGCACGTCTCCCAGCCCGCGCCGGTACGGCGGGAGGCGACCATGTGCGGGACGGCGGCGACGGCGGCCAGGCGCTGGGCGCGCCGAGCGCCACGCAGGAACGCGGTGAGGCGGTCGCGCAGGCCCGCGGCCTCCTCGTAGCGCAGCTCGGCGGCGAGTTCGGCGATGCGTGCGGTGTGCGCGTCCACGACGGCGGCCGGGTCACCGGCCATGGCGGCGCGCGCGGCATCGGCGTGAACGGTGTACCCGGCCAGGCTCTCGCTACCGTCACAGGGCGCGCCGCACCGGCCCAGCTGGGCGAGCACGCACGCACCCGTCCAGCGCCCGCCGCCTCCGACGGACACCTCATGGACACCATCCCCTCTCCGGCCCCCGCCGCCCGAGACCCGGGGTGCGGCGGTCCCGTCCCCCCGCGGGGTGAAGGTGTGGGTGCACTGGCGCAGCGGAAACGCGTACAGCAGCGCCTCCCTGGCCTGCTCGGCCTCCCCCGCCGAGTTGTAGGGACCGATGTGGGTCGCACCGGCGTCCCCGGCGTCCCGCACCACGGACAGGCGCGGGTAGGCGTCAGTGGTCAACCTGACCCAGCAAGCACGCTCAGGGCTGCGCGAGCGCCGGTTGTAGGGCGGCTTGCGCTCGGCGATGACACGCAGCTCGCGGACGGATGCCTCCAGCTCGCTGGAGCACACTATGGGGGTGACCCCCTCCACCAGTCCCGCCATCTCACGGATGCGCTGGCGGCTCTCGGCCGCGGTGAAGTAGGAGCGCACCCGGCGGCGCAGGTTCTTGCTCTTACCGACGTAGAGGCTGGCCCCGCGCGCGTCGGTGAACACGTACACCCCCGGCTCCTCGGGCAGCCCCTCGGCCAGGTGGCGCTTGCTGCGCTGCGCCTTCGTGGGCGGCTTGGTGACCGCGCGCAGCTCCTCCAGACTGGACACGCCCATGGGACGCAGGCACTCGATCAGCCCGTGCAGGACGCCCACGGTGGCGCGTGCGTCGTCCAGGGCCCGGTGGTTGGGGGTGACCGGGACCCCGAAGTGGGCAGCGAGCGTGGCGAGCCTGTGGTTGCGCGCCTGCCCGTGGGGGAGCACCGCCCGGGCCAGGCGCAGCGTGTCCACCACCGGGTAGCCGGGCCAGTCCACCCCGTGGCGCTCACACGCGGCCTTGAGGAAACCGGTGTCGAAGGGCGCGTTGTGAGCCACCAGCGCGGTACCGGGCTCAGCGTCCAGAAAGGCCAGGACGCGAGGCAGTACCTCCTCCATCGGCGGAGCCGTGGCCACCATTGACTGGGTGATCCCGGTCAACAGGGTGATATTGGCTGGAATGGGGACACCAGGATCGACCAGGGTGGCGAACTCGTCGACGACCTCGCCACCGCGCACCCGAACCGCGCCGACCTCCGTGATCCGTGAGCCGCTGGCACTGGTACCGGTGGTCTCCAGGTCCAGCACGACGAACGTCGCCGCGGCCAACGGCGTGCCGAGGTCGCTGATGCTGGTTTGGACGCCAGTGGGCGCCGCGGACTGTCGAACCACCCGGTCAGGGTAGTCGGCAGTAGGGACAACCTGGCGGGATACGGTCTGACCTGCCCGACATGGAAAGATGTGGGGACATCGGTTCGGCGAGCCGCCACCGAAGGACACGAGCACGAGGAGGAACCGTGGGGATCGCGATGCCGGGTGACAATGAGCGATGGCGGTGCACCGGGTGCGGCAATCTCACACGGTTCGACGTGACCCGTACGACCCGCTCCCAGGACTACGTCCACCTGGACCTGGCCGGTAACGGCGGGGTCGAGGAGCGCACCGTGCTCTCCGAGACCATCGAGCGCATCAGGTGCCGCTGGTGCGGCGCCACCGACAGCGTGGAGATCATCGCCCGCCCCAACGCCGACCGGTCGGCCCCCGGTTCCCCGGCGGAGAGCCCGACGGGTCGGGCATGAGCGCCCGCCCGGAGGCGGGCGACGACTCCGACGGCAACAACCCGACCGACGGGGACGCCCCCTCGGCGAGCCCCGACGGCCGCGGGGAGGAAGTGGCCCGCGCCCTGCCCGAGCCGGTGCGCGCCCGCGTCGTCGAGTACGGTTCCGACGTGCTCGGCGGCATGCGCGCCAACGACCTGCCTCCCCTGCTGCGCAGAGTGGCCAAGTTCGAGCCCCGGCGCAGAGCCAGGCTCGCCGGACCGCAGATCGCCGCCCAGCTGGAGACCGACGACGCCTTCCGCGCCATGGTCGCGGCACGGGTCGAACAGGTGTGGCCGGAGCTGGCCGAGGGCCTGCGCTCGGGCATGGTGCCACCCGCCGCCGACCCCGTGGCGGTGGCGGCCTGCGCCTACCTGCTGCGTCCGAAGGGGTGGCCCGACATCATCGAGGGCGTCCACCGCGAACTGGAACGCCAGGCCAGCACCAAGGAGGCCGACCAGGCCGCCGAGGCGCTCGACACTGCACGCCGCCAACTGGACGAGGCCCGGCACGGGCACCAGGCGGAACTGGAGCGGCTGCGCTCCCAGATGAAGGCGCAACGCACCGAGATCGCCGAACTGCGCCGCAAGGTGCACACCGAACGCCAACGGGCCAAGGAGGCCGCTGAGCGGGCCTCGCGGGCACTGGCCGATACGGCCGACCGCGAGTCGGAGACGAACGCGCAGGTCGGCGCGCTGGAGTCGGAGAACCGGCGGCTGCGGTCACGGCTGGCCGCCGCCGAGGCGCAGGTGGAAAACGCCCGCCGCGCGGTACGTGCCGGGCGCAACGCCGACGAGGCGCGGCTACGCGTGCTGCTGGACGTGCTGGTGGACGCCTCTCACGGGCTGCGCCGGGAGCTCGCGCTGCCCGCCGCCCTGGACAACCCCGCCGACCTGGTGGCCGAGACCGAGCAACAGCGGCGGGTGTCCCTGGGCGGGCTGCCCGACGACGACCCCGGCCTGCTGGAGTACCTGCTGACGGTGCCGCGTGTGCACCTGCTGGTGGACGGCTACAACGTCACCAAGACCGGCTACGGCACGATCCCGCTGGCCGACCAGCGCACCCGGCTGATGAACTCGCTGGAGGGACTGGCCAGCCGCACCAAGGCCGAGATCACGTGCGTCTTCGACGGCGCCGACGTGGACACCCCTCCGGTAGTGGCGCCGACGCGCCGGGTACGGCTGCTGTTCAGCGCACCCGGGGAGACCGCCGACGAGCTGATCGTGCGCCTGGTACGCGCCGAACCGACAGGACGGCCGATCGCGGTGGTCACCTCCGACAGGGAGATCGTGACGGCGGTGCGCCGGGCGGGGGCCCGCGCGGTGCCCTCGACGATCTTCCTGCGCCGTCTGGAGGCGCACGGCTAGGGAGCACCCCCGCCCCGCACGCGGTCGCCCCACCATGGGAACCGGCGTGTGGGCGGCCCCCTGGTTGAGCCGGGCGGAACGGTCCGCTAGGTTCTTCCCGAACGTGAGTGTTCCATCGGACGGGACATACTCCCCGTTGCCCGCCGGTGGCAACCCGCGCACAAGCCCTCCCGTGCCCCCGCACGGACCCGTGACCGTTCCCCCAGCACCCTTGTGCGAACTTTCCAACCCCAAGGAGTATGGACCGCCATGAAGAACCCCGGTGGTCGGCGTACGGCTCGCCGATTCGCTGCCACGACCGGAATCAGCGCGGTCGTCGCCAGCACCCTGATCGCTCCGGGCACCGCAAACGCGGAGCCGACCAAGGAAGAGGTCGAGGAGCGCATCGAGGAGCTGAACGAGGAGGCCTCGACCGCGGTCCAGGAGTACAACCAGGCCGAGGAGGACCACGAGGTCGCCCAGACCCTCTACGACGACCTCGAGGAGCAGGTCGGGGACGAGGAGGACCGCTACGAGGAGCTGCGCGGAAAGGTGCAGCAGCTCGCCAACGCCACCTACCAGACCGGTGACCTGGACTCCACGACCAACATCCTGGCCTCCGACGGCCCTGAGGCCCTGCTGGACCAGAACGCCGACCTGAACTACCTGTCGGATTCCCAGAAGGCCCAGCTGGACGAGTTCGGTGAGTCCTCCGAACGGCTCTTCAGCCTCAAGGACGAGGCCGAGGAGGCCCTGGAGGAGGCGGAGGAGTCCCTGGAGGAGGCCGAGGAGGCCAAGGAGGAGGTCGAGGGGAAGATCGAGGAGCAGCAGACGCTCCTCGCGGAGTTCCCCGAGGCCGACGCCTCCGCCGAGGGCACCGACGACAGCGGGGGCCAGTCCTACACCGGCAGCGCCTCGGGCAGCGCGGGCGCGGCCCTGGACTTCGCCTACTCCAAGGTGGGACTGCCCTACATCTACGGCGGTACCGGCCCCGACGGCTACGACTGCTCCGGCCTGGTCCAGGCCTCCTGGCGCAACGGCAACGTCGACCTGCCCCGCACCACCTACGCACAGGCCGAGGTGGGCCACCGCATCAACGACATGAACGCCCTACAGCCGGGCGACATCATGTTCTTCTCCGGGATGGGCCACAACGGGCTCTACGCGGGCAACGGCCAGATGGTGCACGCCCCGCGTACCGGACGCAACATCGAGATCGTGGACCTGGCCACGTACTGGGCCGGGCAGTTCGAGTTCGGAGTCCGCCCGTAGGCGGCGCCCCGAGGCCTTCGGGGCCGCCACCCGGCGGGTGGCGGCCCCGCCGCTGTTAAAGGACAGCAAACGGGGTTTCGGACGTATCGCTTCGACCAGCGAAACGTCACGAAAAGGTTGAGAGAGGCCCAACGCATGCACTAGTGTTCACCGCCGAGCGCGGTCGCTCCTTTTCACCGCCCCCTGGCGGTGACGACCGCGTCCGGATTAGGCCGATCCCCATCCTCGGGGCCATGGTCTCCCATCCCCTGGGTCCGCGGTCCCCCGACCCTCGGACCGCGTTCTGAGGCCTCGGCCCTCCCCCGGTGCATCCCTTGCTCCCGCACGGCCTGGGACAAGGGGAGAAAGGTGCTACACGTGTCTGCATCCCGCCGCGGTCGCGGGCGCCGCACAGCGGTCGTCTCCTCCCTCACCGCCGCCGCCCTCCTCCTGCCCTGTGCGGTGGCCCACGCCGAGCCCACGGCCGACGAGGTCCGCGAGGAGATCGAACGCCTCGAAGAGGAGTTCATCGAACTCAACGCGGCCTACAACGAGGCCGAGGAGAGGCACGAGGCGGCCGAGGAGAAGCTGGAGGAGATCCTGGAGGAGGTCGGGACCGCCGAGAAACAGGTGGAGGAACTCGGCCTGGGCGCGCGTCAGCTCGCCAGCTCCACCTACACCGGAATCGACCTCACCTCCTTCCACCAGCTGGTCAGCTCCGCCGGACCCGAGAACGCCCTGACCCACCAGGCCGACCTGGACTACCTGTCCGAGCAGCACGACGAGAACCTCGAGCAGTACGTCCTGGAACTGGAGAACCTGGAGACGCTGGAGGCCGAGGCGACCGAGACCGAGGAGGAGGCCGCCGAGGCCCTGGAGGAGGCGGAGGAGGCCACCGAGGAGTCCCAGACCGCCATCGAGGAGCAGGAGGAACTGCTCGATGAGCTGACCGCCGAGGAACTGGCGGCGGCCACCGAGAACGTCGGCCAGACCGGCGGCGGTGGCGGCGGTGGCGGCAGCTACACCGGCCCCGCCTCGGGCAGCGCCCGGACCGTTCTGGACTTCGCCTACTCCAAGGTGGGACTGCCCTACGTCTGGGGCGGCACCGGCCCCGACGGCTACGACTGCTCCGGCCTGACCCAGGCCGCCTGGGGCGCCGCGGGCGTGGTCCTGCCGCGGACCACCTACCAGCAGGTCAACGCGGGACAGCGCGTCTCCTGGGAGAACAAGCAGCCCGGCGACCTGCTGTTCTTCTACCCCGGCAGCCAAGGCCCCGAGCACGTGGGCCTGTACGCGGGCGACAACGTCATGGTGCACGCCTCCACGTCCGCACGCCCCATCGGCAAGGTGACCCTGAACGACTACTACCGCAGCAACTTCGTCACCGCCGTCCGCCCCTGACTGGCGGACCGGTCCGGTACCCCGGTGCCCCGCGACGGGCGGACCGTCGCGGGGCACCGCCCTGTTCCGGCCCTCACGGAGCAGACACCTTCGGCCCCCTGCCTTGACGCCGTAGACCACTACGACCAGGACACCCCGCCCGCCCGTGCCCGGCCGGCCACCAGGCGCACGACGGGCACCACACCCGGCACCGCGAGAGCCGGACACGCCCACGGCACAGGTCCTAGACTCATCCCCGTGTCGCGAACCCTGATCATCACCAACGACTTCCCGCCCAAATCCGGCGGCATCGAGGCCTTCGTCCACGAGATGGCCCTGCGCCGCCCCCAGGGCTCGGTCGTGGTCTACTGCTCCTCGCCCTCCCCCTCCGACGCCGCCACCGACCCGCACTTCGACCTGCACCAGCCCTTCCCCGTGGTGCGCGACGCCGCCCGCGTCCTGCTGCCCACCCCCCGGGTGGCCGCACGGGCACGCGCCATCGCCGACCTGGAGGGCTGCGACTCGGTGGTCTACGGCGCCGCCGCACCACTGGGACTGCTCGCCGCCGGACTGGGCGAGCGCACCCCGGTCAAACGGCAGGTGGCCATCAGCCACGGCCACGAGACCTGGTGGGCGGCGCTCCCCGGCTCCCGACAGGCACTGCGCCGTATCGGCGAGACCACCGACACCGTCACCTACCTGGGCGAGTACACCCGGCGGCGCCTGTCCCGGGCCCTGTCCCCGGACGCGGCAGCGCGCATGCGCCAGCTCGCGCCCGGCGTGGACACCGACCGCTTCAGCCCCGGCTCCGGCGGCGACGGGATCCGCGGGCGCCACGGCCTGGGCGACCGCCCGGTGGTGGTGTGCGTGTCCCGACTCGTGCCCCGCAAGGGACAGGACACCCTGATCCGCGCCTGGCCCCGCGTCCTGGCCGACGTACCCGACGCTGCCCTGCTCATCGTCGGCGACGGCCCCCACCAGCAGCGGCTGCGCGCGGCCGCGCGCGGCATGGACTCGGTGGTCTTCGCCGGCTCAGTCCCCGCGCAGGAGCTGCCGTCCTACTACGACGCCGGCGACGTGTTCGCCATGCCCTGCCGGAACCGGCGCGGCGGACTGGAGGCCGAGGGCCTGGGAATCGTCTACCTGGAGGCCTCGGCCTGCGGCCTGCCCGTGGTCGCGGGCGACTCCGGCGGCGCCCCCGACACGGTCCTGGACGGCCGGACCGGCCTGGTCGTGGACGGTTCACTGCCAGGACCGACGGCACGAGCCCTCATCCGGCTGCTGAAGGACCCCGACCGCGCCGCCCAGATGGGCGCACACGGCCGCGAATGGGTGAGACGCACGTGGAGCTGGGAACGCGCCGCCCAGCGCCTGGACGCCCTCCTGGAGGACTCCTAGGGCGTGTCCCTCCTGGGCTTTCCGCTCCGCCCCGTGCTCAAGCCCCCAGAGGTTCTAGAGTCCTTCGCCGTGCACGGAGCCAGGCGTGCCCGACCCGTCGGTCACCTGCGGCTCACCGGTGGCACTGTTGTCCAGCCACTCCTGCCAGGAGCGCTGGTAGAAGCCCCACCCGTTGTCCCACTCCAGCTGCCGGTCCGTCCCGGTGGTCTCCAGGACATCGCCCATCAGCGCCTGGTCGTAGAACCACCGGGCGTCCTCCACCGACATGTTCGTGCACCCGTTGGAGACGTCGGCCGAGCCGATCTCCTCGTTCCAGGGCGCGGCGTGGGTGAACTCGCCGCTGTTGGAGGTACGCACCGCCCAGTCCACGTCGAGCTTGTAGTAGTCCGGCGAGTCCTCGGGGATACCGACGGTGGCCGCGTCCATCACCAGGGACTCGTACTTCTCCATGGTCAGGTGGACGCCGGAGCTGGTGGTGTCGAAACGCTCGTCGGCCTTGCCGTTGCTCACCGGGATGGTGCGCGCGGGCTCGCCGTCGATCTCCACCCTCATCTCCTGGTCGGGCACGTGCATGGTGGCGAGCATCTCGCGGCCCACCTCGAAGTCGATGCGGTGGTTGTCGATACCGTAAACGCCCTCGGAGGCCTCCACCCCCGCCAGGCGCAGATCGACGCTGACCTCCTGGTAGGGCTCCCAGTACTCCTTCGGGCGAAACACCGCCATCTGGTCACCCACCCAGTTCCAGGCGCCCTCGGCCCCGTACTCGGAGGTGACCTCCATGGAGTTCTCGACCTGGGCCTTGTTCTGCACGGGCAGGTCGAAGTTGACGATCACGGGCATGCCCACACCGACGGTGTCACCGGAGACGGGAAAGTTGGAGGCCAGTTCGAGGCGCCGACCGTCCACGGCCTCCTCGGTGCCGAACTCGGCGACGGCCTCGGACCCCTCGCCGTCCTCGTCCTCGGCGGTGGCGCGGACAGTGACCGTCGATCCCGGGAACATGTTCCGGTCGCTGACCCACTCGGTACCGTCCTCGCTCAGGGTTCCGGGGAACTCCGCGCCCTCCCCGACCGCGGCCTGCTCCGCCTCCGCGTCGCCCCCGGCGTCCCCCGCGGCCTGCTCCACCAGGACGTCGGTGATGGTGCCCTCCTCCACCGACACCCGCACGGGGGTGTCGGGAGCCACCGACGCGGCGCCCTCCTCCGGGGTGATGGCGATCTCGGGCCCGGTCGGCTCCTGCGGGCTGGGGGCGGCCTCAGGCTCCTGCCGCGGCGCGCTGGTGCAGGCCGTCGCCACGAGCGCGACCGCGGCGGCCACGGCGGCCAGGCGGCACGGCACCGGCCGGAAAACTCGTCCCTTCACGCCAAGGACCTCCAGCGTCCGTTGCGGCGGGGACCCCGGCGCACACGGAAACGGACTCGCGTCCGCGGGGCCACAGTCAGGTCAGATCTTCGCAAAGCCTACCTTTCCCACGACCCCGCACCGGTGAATCCGGGGCGGTGTCGCCGCCAGGCAGCGCAAAGCCCCGGCGGTCGGCCGGATCACACGGACCCGCCGGCCGCCGGGGCCTGAGCGCGCGGCCACCGGTCCGGTGGCCGCGCGCCCGCTAGTGCTGGAACTCCTTGCGGTAGTACTCGAAGACCCAACCGATGACGGTGAGCATGAGAACGAAGAAACCGATGAACACCATCCACCAGCCGATGGCCACACCCACAGCGGTGAAGGCCACGGACAGCGCGACGAACAACGGCCACCAGCTGTGCGGGCTGAAGAACCCGTACTCACCGGAGTTCTCGGCGATCTCACCGTCCAGCCGCTCCTCCGGGGGAAGCCCGTGGAAGTGCTCGCTGCGGCGGGCCGCCTGCCAGAGCCAGAAACCGATCATCCAGCCGAAGCCGATGGAGACCACCAGGGCGGTGGTACCCGTCCACTCGACCGTGCCGGTCTCCTGGTAGGACCAGAACAGGTACAGGGCGGCGGCAAGACCGAAGAAGGTCGAGACGCCCATGAACAGATAGGCCTGCGTCTTCATTCGCCCCTACTCCTTCGTGGCGCCCGCCGGGACTGCGCCCGGGGCCGCGGCGTGCGGGTGGTTCAGGTCGAACGCGGGACGCTCCGACCGGATCCGCGGCAGCGACGTGAAGTTGTGCCGCGGCGGAGGGCAGGACGTCGCCCACTCCAGGGAGCAGCCGTAGCCCCACGGGTCGTCGACAGTGACCATCGGCGCCCTGCGCGCGGTGACGTAGACGTTCCAGAAGAAGATCAGCGTCGAGGCCGCCAGCACGAACGACGAGATCGAGGAGATCTGGTTCAGCTCCGTGAAACCGTCACCGGGCAGGTAGTCGGCGTAACGGCGCGGGAAGCCCATGGCGCCCAGCCAGTGCTGGACCAGGAACGTGCCGTGGAAACCGAGGAACAGCAGCCAGAAGTGGAACTTGCCCAGCTTCTCGTCGAGCATCCTGCCGGTGAACTTGGGCCACCAGTAGTAGAAGCCCGCGAACATCGCGAACACCACGGTGCCGAACACCACGTAGTGGAAGTGCGCCACCACGAAGTAGGAG
>NZ_JBWDTQ010000044.1:0-7148 GCF_056312425.1 Nocardiopsis sp. TRM 82005 | reverse complement strand
TGGAAAGCGTTGTGCGTTTCCGCTTTGTTGTGTCTTTACTTTATCAGGTGTTCCGCACCCCGCCAAATCGGCGGTTTTCTCTGTGCATTCCAACCTTGCGGTTTTCCTGCACCGAATGCGTCAGCACCAGATCAGATTCAAAGACTGGTTCCTCTTTCGAGGCAACTCCCTGAGCTTACATGCTCCGAGAACGTGCTCGAACCACTTGGGCTTGGAGAGGAGTGTTCGCGTTGCGCGGTCCGGTGCTGAGTCGATCCCGAAAGGATCCTCGCCGTCCCGCAGCGACCCGATCGAGTTTAGGCAACTGTCCCGGTGGCGTCAAATCCGTCCCGGCGGGGAGGGAACCCCCGTGTGTACGGACGATCCGCGTTGGCCGTGCGGCTGGTGAACAGTCCGTCCGGTCCGCGTAAGCGGCGCCTTCCGGAGCGCCGACCCCTCGGGGCCATGTCTGTCGCTACGTTGGCTTGCTTGTCAGACAAGGACGATCCTCCCCGTGGGCCGGGTGGACCAAACATGGGAGGACGGGATTCCCCCCGAGATTCTTCGGCGGCTCCCGTCGGGTCCCGCCCTGCCCGGCTACCGGTGCGGCGGCGGGGCGGTGCCAGAGCGTTCCCGCCCCGGCGTCGGCCCCTCCACCCCGGCACTGTCGTCCCCGGATGGAGGGGCCCGGGCTCAAAGGATGTCCGCCAGTTCCTGGGCCAGCCTGCGGAAGGCGATCCCCCTGTGGCTGATGGCGTTCTTCTCCTCGGGGGACAGCTCCGCCGTGGTGCGGCTCTCCCCCTCAGGGACGAAGACCGGGTCGTAGCCGAAACCGTTCGCCCCCCGGCGCTCCCACGTCAGACGGCCGCGCAGTACGCCCTCGGCGACGGCTTCGGTCCCGTCCGGCATCACCAGCACCGCGGCACACACGAACTCGGCGCCCCGGCGCTCGGCGGGGGTGTCGGCCAACTGGTCCAGGACCAGGTCCAGGTTGGCCTGGTCCTGGTCGCCAGCACCGAAGCGGCCCGCCCAGCGCGCGGACAGGACTCCGGGCATCCCCCGAAGCTCGTCCACGCTCAGGCCGGAGTCGTCGGCGACGGAGGGCAGCCCCGTGTGCTCGGCGATGGCGCGCGCCTTGAGCAGCGCGTTCCCGAGGAAGGACGGCTCCGTCTCGGGAACCTCGGGTGCGTCGGGAAACGCGTCGAGCGAGAGCACCTCCGCCTCCACCCCGGCCTCGGCCAGGATGGCCCGCATCTCGGGGACCTTCTTCGTGTTGCGCGTGGCCAGGACGATCTTCACGGTTCCCCCTCCCGCGCGGGCACCACCGGTCCGGGTACCGGCCCGCTTCGCGACGGTCACTCCGACAGCGCCTTCTTCTGGATCGCGGTCAGTTCCTCACAGCCCGTGGCGGCGAGGTCGAGCAGCTGGTTGAGCAGGTCGCGGTCGAACGGGGCGCCCTCGGCGGTGCCCTGCACCTCGACGAACCTGCCGTCGCCGGTGAGGACGACGTTCATGTCGGTCTGGGCGACCGAGTCCTCCAGGTAGTTCAGGTCCAGCCGAGGCTGGCCCTGCACCACACCCACACTGACCGCGGACAGGGAGTCGGTCAGCGGGTTGTTCTTGAGCTTGCGGCGCTTGCGCAGCCACTTCATCGCGTCGACCAGAGCCACGTACGCGCCCGTGATCGCGGCGGTGCGGGTGCCGCCGTCGGCCTGGAGCACGTCGCAGTCCAGGGTGATGGTGTGCTCGCCCATCGCCTTGAAGTCCACGACGGCACGCAGGGAGCGGCCGACGAGGCGGGAGATCTCGTGGGTGCGGCCACCGATCTTTCCGCGGACCGACTCGCGCGCACCGCGGGTGTCGGTGGAACGAGGCAGCATCGCGTACTCGGCGGTGACCCACCCCTCGCCGGTGCCCCGGCGCCAGCGCGGGACACCGTCCTCGACGCTGGCCGCGCACAGCACGCGGGTGTCCCCGAACTCGATGAGTGCGGAGCCTTCCGCGTGGCGGAGCCAGTTGCGGGTGATGGTCACGGGGCGGAGTTGGGTCGGAACGCGTCCGTCAGGTCGGGCCATATCAAGAGCGTATATCCGTGAGGAGCCCTCCGTGACTGGAGGAGGCGGCCACCCGGCTTCCGGAAGTCCGCCCCTCCCGGACATGGTCCGCCGGGGCCCATGCGTCCACGGGCCCCGGCGGGCCGTCGCGGGTCCGTCGGTCAGCGGACGATCGTGTGCACCTGCCCGCTGCGGGCCAGGTCGATGGGGCCGCCGTAGCTGGAGCGCGCCTCGGTGAGCGTGGCCTCGTCGTCGTTCCACGGCACCAGGTGGGTCAGCAGCAGGCTGCGGGCACGGGCGCGATTGGCGTGCTCGCCCGCCTCGCTACCGGTCAGGTGCATGTCCTTGGGATGTTCGCGGTGGTCGTGGAAGGCCGCCTCGCACAGGAACAGGTCGGTGTCGGTGGCCAGGTCGACCAGGGAGTCGCACACCCCGGTGTCACCGGAGTAGGCCATGGAAGCGCCGTCGTGCTCCAGGCGGATGCCGAAGGCCTCCACGGGGTGGTTGACGTAGTCGACACGGGCGGAGAACGGGCCGAGCCCGAATTCGCCGGGAACGAGTTCGTGGAAGTCGAACACCTCGGTCATGCCGGGGTCGGGGGCCAGGCCGTAGGCCTCGGAGACCCGTTGGGCCACGCCCTTGGGCCCGTAGACCGGGATGCGGGGTTTGGCTCCGTCCGGGTGGAACATTCTGGCCACCCAGTACGAGCACAGGTCGAAGCAGTGGTCGGCGTGCAGGTGGCTCAGGTAGACGGCGTCGACCGAATAGATGTCGATGTGCCGCTGGAGCGCGCCGAGCGCACCGTTGCCCATATCGAGCAACAGGCGGTATCCGTCCGCTTCGAGCATGTAACAGGATGCCGGGCTGTCCGGCCCGGGGAAGCTCCCGGAGGACCCGATAATCGTGAGTCGCACGTCGTCGTCGCCTTCTCGATGGGCCGCGCGGCGTCCGTGGCACCCCCGTCGAGAGTCTGTGAGGAGTGCGGATGGCGGCTGGTTCTGCGGATGTCCCGTTGTTACGGGTGTACCCCAATGGCCGCCCGGGTGGTACAAAATGTGGCCCGCATCTCACGCGACCTCAGTCACTTGTGAATTTTTCACACGGCTTGACAGCTTCTGTCCTGTTTGTTCAGAACGTGTTTCCTGAGTGTTGTCGAACAGCGCGGAGGCCGGCTCCCCAAGGGGTGCCGGCCTCCGACGGGGCCCGCGCCCGCCGCGCCCCGGAGGATGCGGCGGACGCCGTGTGCCTCAGGCCCAGAGCTGGCCGTCGAGCCGCTCCTCAGCCTCTTCGAGGGTGCCCTCGTAGGCGCCGGTGGACAGGTACTTCCACCCGGCGTCGGCGATGACGAACGCGATGTCGGCACGCTCGCCCGCCTTCTCGGCCTTGCGGGCCATGCCCATCGCGGCGTGCAGGGCGCCCCCGGTGGAGATGCCCGCGAAGATGCCCTCCTTGTCCAGGAGTTCCCGGGTCCGCTTGAGGGCGGCGTCGGAGGGCACGGAGAAGCGCGTGGTGAGCACCGACTCGTCGTACAGCTCGGGCACGAACCCCTCGTCGAGGTTGCGCAGCCCGTACACCAGCTCGCCGTACCGGGGCTCGGCGGCCACGATCTGCGCCTCCGGGCGGTGTTCGCGCAGGTAGCGCCCCACGCCCATGAGGGTTCCGGTGGTGCCGAGTCCGGCCACGAAGTGGGTGACCTCCGGCAGGTCGGCGAGGATCTCGGGGCCGGTGGTCTCGTAGTGGGCCCTGGCGTTGGCCGCGTTGCCGTACTGGTAGAGCATCACCCAGTCGGGGTGGGCCGCGGCCATCTCCTTGGCGACGCGGACGGCCTCGTTGGAACCGCCCGCCGCGTCGGAGAAGTGGACCTCGGCGCCCCACATGTCCAGCAGCTGCTTGCGCTCAGCGGAGGTGTTCTCCGGCATGACGCAGACCATGCGGTAGCCGCGCAGCTTGGCGACCATTGCCAGCGAGATGCCGGTGTTTCCCGACGTCGGCTCCAGGATGGTGCAGCCCGGGGAGAGCAGCCCGTCCTTCTCGGCCTGTTCGATCATGAAGAACGCGGCACGGTCCTTGATCGAACCGGTGGGGTTGCGGTCCTCCAGCTTCGCCCACAGCCGGACCTGTGGCGAGGGCGAGAGCCGGGGCAGGCCGACGAGCGGCGTGCCGCCGAGGGAGTCGAGCAGGGAGTCGTAGCGCATGCTCGGCCTAGCGGCTTCCGCCGGCGACGGCCGGCAGGACGGTCACGTTGTCGCCGTCGGAGAGCTTGGCCTCCAGGCCGCCGACGAAGCGGACGTCCTCGTCGTTGAGGTAGACGTTGATGAAGCGGCGCAGCTTGCCATCGGCCACCAGGCGCTCGCTGATACCCGGGTAGCGGCTGTCCAGATCGGCGAACAGCTCGCCGAGGGTGGCGCCGGAGCCTTCGACGACCTTGGCGTCGTCGGTCAGGTTGCGCAGGATGGTGGGGATGCGGACCTCGATGGCCATGAAGGTGTCTCCGTTAGCGGTCGTTGGTGTGCGTTCATTGCCAACAGGGGGCGTCCTGCGCCCATTCCTGGACGCCGCCCCCGCATGGTTGGGAACCTACTGGTCTCCGCCGTCCCCGGTGACCTCCACCGGCTCCTCGGTGACCTGGCCGTCGAGGATCCGGTAGGAACGGAACTCGACGGTGTCGGGCTCGCGGGTGGACACGAGCACGTAGTGGGCGTTGGGCTCGGACGCGTAGGAGATGTCGGTGCGCGAGGGGTAGGCCTCGGTCGCGGTGTGGGAGTGGTAGATCACGACGGGTTCCTCGTCGCGGTCGTCCATCTCACGCCAGACTCTGAGCTGTTCGAGGGAGTCGAACCGGTAGAAGGTCGGCGACCGCTCGGCGTTGACCATCTCGACGAACCGCTCGGGGTGGTCGGAGCCGTCCGGCCCCGCCACGACGCCGCACGCCTCGTCGGGGTGGTCGCGGCGGGCATGGGCAACGATCTTGTCGTAGATCGAGCGATCAATCCTCAGCATGTCTCCAGAGTACCTATATCCAGTTCCCTACCAACCAAATGGGTATTGTAGATATGCGATGTGGATCACGGTGTCACATCGCGGCTGGGGCACCCACGGCGGATCCGCACGCCAACAGATTAGGCTCGTGCCCATGAGCGAGGACAGCAGCAGCGCGCTGCTCACCGACCACTACGAACTGACGATGCTCCAGGCGGCGCTGCACAGCGGCGCCGCCGCCCGCCGCTCGGTGTTCGAGATGTTCGGCCGACGGCTGCCGGAGGGACGCCGATACGGGGTCGTGGCCGGAACGGGCCGCTTCCTGGACCTGCTGGAGCGGTTCCGGTTCAGCACGGAGGAACTCGACTTCCTGTCCGACAAGGGGGTCGTGGACGAGCGCACCCTGGAATGGTTGGCCGACTACCGGTTCTCGGGGAACGTGTGGGGCTACGGCGAGGGCGAGGCGTACTTCCCGGGGTCGCCGATTCTGGTGGTGGAGGCATCCTTCGCCGAGGCCGTGGTTCTGGAGACACTGGCGCTGTCGGTGTACAACCACGACAGCGCGATCGCCTCGGCCGCGACGCGGATGGTGGTGGCGGCGGGAGAACGCCCGCTGATCGAGATGGGCTCACGCCGCACCCACGAGCGGGCGGCGGTGGCGTCGGCGCGCGCCGCCTACGTGGCCGGGTTCGCGACCTCCTCCAACCTGGAGGCCGGACGCGTCCACGGGGTGCCGACCGGCGGCACGGCGGCGCACGCGTTCACACTGCTGCACGACAGCGAGCGGCACGCGTTCAAGGCGCAACTGGAGTCCCTGGGCACCGGGACGACGCTGCTGGTGGACACCTTCGACGTGGAGCGGGCGGTGCACACCGCCGTGGAGCTGGCCGGACCCGAGCTGGGAGCCGTGCGCATCGACTCCGGCGACCTGGCCGCCCACGCCTCGCGCGTGCGGTCGCAGCTGGACTCCCT
This sequence comes from Nocardiopsis sp. TRM 82005, assembly GCF_056312425.1. Taxonomy (NCBI): domain Bacteria; kingdom Bacillati; phylum Actinomycetota; class Actinomycetes; order Streptosporangiales; family Nocardiopsidaceae; genus Nocardiopsis; species Nocardiopsis sp. TRM 82005. Next base: position 1,164 of record NZ_JBWDTQ010000044.1, on the reverse strand, counting down.
GGGCGCGACCGGCACCCGGATCGTGGTGACCGGTGACCTGGACGAACACGCCATCCAGGCCCTGGCCGTGGCGCCGGTGGACGGCTACGGGGTGGGTACCGCCCTGGTGACCGGGTCGGGGGCGCCGACGGTGTCCCTGGTGTACAAACTGGTGGCCCGGGCACGAGGTCTGGAGAAGGACGCGCCGCTGGAGCCGGTGGCCAAGCGCTCGGTGGGCAAGCCCAGCCGGGGCGGCCGCAAGTGGGCGGTCCGGCGTCTGGACGACAGGGGCACGGCCGTGGCAGAGGAGGTCCACCCTCACTCGCCGACTCCGCAGATAGGAACGCGCCCGCTGCTGCGCCCCCTGGTCGCCGACGGCGAGGTGGTGGAACGCGAGACGGTGCACGAGGCACGGGAGCGACACCGGAAGGCGGTCGCGGAACTGCCCGAGGAGGCCCTGCGGATGTCGCGCGGCGAGGCTGCGCTGCCTACGGTGTTCCATTAGCGGCCGGTGCGCGGCCCGGGGCCGGGCGGCACGGGCCCAGGATTCGGAAGAGGGATGACGTGATGAGGGCACTCATCGTGGTGGACGTTCAGAAGGACTTCTGCGAAGGCGGGCACCTGGGGGTGAACGGCGGCGCGAGCACGGCGGCCTCCATCACCGAGTACGCCCGCACGGGCGACTACGACCACGTGGTGGCCACCCGCGACTACCACATCGACCCCGGGGAGCACTTCTCCGAGAACCCCGACTTCGTGGACAGCTGGCCCCGCCACTGCGAGGCGGGGACGCCGGGGGTGGAGTTCCACCCCGGCTTCGACGCCTCGCTGGCCGAGGAGGTCTTCGACAAGGGGCACTACACGGCCGGCTACAGCGGTTTCGAGGGTGTGTCCCGGAAGAACGGGACCGCGCTGGCCGAGTGGCTGCGGGAGCGCGGGGTGGATGATGTGGACGTGGTGGGGCTCGCCACGGACCACTGTGTGAAGGCCACCGCGCTGGACGCGGCGCGTGAGGGCCTGCGCACGCGGGTGCTGCTCGGTCTGAGCGCCGGGGTGTCGCGCCACACGGTGGACGCCGCGCTGGAGCGGCTGCGCGAGGCGGGCGTGGAGCTGGAGGGCGAACCGCTGGTCGGCTGAGGACTCCTCGTACGGAGTGGGGGGGGGGGGCCCGGACCCCCCCCCCCC
>NZ_JBWDTQ010000043.1:0-23501 GCF_056312425.1 Nocardiopsis sp. TRM 82005 | reverse complement strand
GGCGGTACCGGTACCGCCGCCCCGCTCCTGTGGTGTGTCAGGCGACGCCGATGGCGGCGCGCACCCGGTCGAGGGTGGCGCGGGCGCGCTGGCGGGCGCGCTCGGAACCGGCCTCCAGGACCGCGTCGACCTCCGCCGGGTCGGCCATCAGCTCCTCGTAGCGTTCGCGCTTGGGGCCGAGCTCGGCGTCGACCACCTCGAACAGCTCGTTCTTGAGGTCGCCCCAGCCCATGCCGCCGGCCTCCAGGCGCTTGCGTACCTCGGAGACCTTTCCGGCGTCGGCGAAGTGGGTGAGCAGCTGGAAGGGCACCGAGCTGTCGGGGTCCTTGGGCGCCTCGACCGGTGTGGAGTCGGTGGGGATGCGGCGCACGGCCTTCTTGAGCTTGTTCCCCGGCAGGAAGAGCGGGATGTGGTTGTCGTAGGACTTGCTCATCTTGCGGCCGTCGACGCCGGGCAGGATGCTCGCGTCGCTGTCGTCGATGACGCCCTTGGGGACGGGGAAGCTGTAGGACCCGCCGTAGCGGTGGTTGAAGTACCCGGCGATGTCGGCGGTGTACTCGATGTGCTGGGTCTGGTCGCGGCCCACGGGGATGTGGGTGCCCTCCATGATGAGGATGTCGGCGGCCATGAGGATGGGGTAGTTGTACAGCCCCATGTTGATCCCGGAGTCCAGGTCGGTGGTCCCGGCCTCGTTGTTGCGGTCGCGGGCGGCCTTGTAGGCGTGCGCACGGTTCATGAGGCCCTTGGGGGTCAGGGAGCTCAGGATCGTGGCGAGCTCGAAGGTCTCGGGCACCCTGGACTGCTGGTAGACGATCGTGCGCTCGGGGTCGAGCCCGCACGCGAGCCAGGTGGCAGCGCCTGACCGAATGCTGTGGCGGAGCTCGTCCGCGTCCTTGATGGTGTTGAGCGCGTGGTAGTCGGCGATGAAGTAGTAGGTGTCGTACGCCGTGGACGCCGTGAGGGCGGGTTTGATCGCGCCGATGTAGTTGCCCAGGTGGAAGTCACCGGTGGGCTTGATACCGGTCAGATAGGTGTTCGCTGCCATGTCCTCCAGCGTAGCGGTGACGGGGATCGCGCACGGCACAGGACCCGCACGGCCGCCACGGGGCCGGAGGCCGGGAACCCGCCGGGTCTTCGGTCCCGCGAGGCGCCACAGTCAGCCGCGGGGGCGCGCGGGCAGCCAGACACGCATGGCGGTCGGTCCGCGTTCGGCCCACTGGTGGTACGGGGACAGCGTGAGACCGACCGCGGCTCCGCCGCTGTCTCCCCTCCCGGCCGTCCCGCCGTACGGCCAGCCACGCCCGGGGACGGCCCCGGCCGTGCCGCGGACCAGCACCCGTCCGTCCCGTTCGACGGGGGCGAGGGAGGGGTCGACCAGGACATCGTCGAGGTCGACGCCCGTGGGAAGGTCGATCGACTCAGCGCAGTACACCAGGGGTCCCCGCTCCACGGCCACGCAGCCGCGCACGGCGTCGATCCGGTGGTCCGGCCAGGTGAAGCGCGGTTCCATCGGGAGGCGGAGGCGTATCTCCTCGTCCTTGGCGAACTCCCGGCCGACGACGGCCGCACCGGGAGGGGCGGATCGGCGCCTTCCGCCCTCCTCCAGCACCGCTCCCTCGGCCCACGACGGCACCCGCAGCCGCAGGGCCGCCGGCCCCGGTGGCGGGTCCGTGACGCGGACGGTGACGAGCCCGTCGTGCGGGTAGTCGGTCTCGACCTCCACCCCGATGGCCCGGCCGTCGCCCAGAGCCGCGGTGATCCGCATGGTGGCGTACTGCACGAGGCTCAGTCCACCGTCCCCGACACTGGCGGCGTAGGTGTGCCAGGTGGCCAGCGTGCGTGCGAGGTTCGTGGGACAGCACGACACGTCGAACCACGGTGCGCGGACGCCGCTCTCCGCGCGCGGGCTGACGGTGTCGGGGTCCGGCGCACCTCCCGCCACCCGCTGGTGCAGGGGGTTGGCGTAGAAGAACGCCCGGCCGTCACCGCTCGGCGCGGTCGCCACCACGTTGAGGAACGTCCGCTCCATCAGGTCGGCGTAGCGCACGTCACCGGTGGCCAGGTACAGCCGCCACGACACCATGTTGGAGGCGATCCCGGCGCAGCTCTCGCAGTAGGCACGGTCCGCCGGGAGCTCCCAGTCCTCACCGAAGCCCTCGTCCTGGTGGCGGGATCCCATGCCGCCGGTGATGTGGGTGCGCCGGGCCACCGAGCGCGCCCACTGGCCTTCGACGGCCGCCAGGAGCTCCTGGTCGCCGTGCTCGGCCGCCACGTCCACGGCCGCCGCCGAGAGGTAGAGGGCGCGGACGACGTGGCCGCGCCAGGCGCGCGCGGCACGGACCGGCACGTCGTCCTGGAAGTAGGCGCTGCCCACGGGTACCCGGTTTCCGCGCAGTGTGCCGTGTCCGCGCCGGTCGAGGAAGAGCCGGGCCTGTTCGACGTAGCGTTCCTCGCCGAGCGCGCGGCCCAGCTCCACCAGGCCGACCTCGATCTCCGGGTGCCCGCAAACGGATTCCGTGCCACCCGTGCCGAACGTGTCGCAGACATGGTCGGCGGCCCGGCGGGCGATCCCCGCCAACGCGTCCGGACCCGTGGTGCGCAGCCTGGCCACCGCCGCCTGCAACAGGTGTCCGGTGCAGTACAGCTCGTGCCCCGTCTCCAGGTCGCCGTACCGCGGCGGCTGGCCCCCGTGTCCGTAGTACGTGTTGAGGTAGCCGTCACCGTCCTGGGCGCGGCCGACGCGTTCGGTGAGTCGGCGTACGGCCTCGTCCGAGTCGGGGCTGCCCGTCCTTCCGTGTTCCCAGGACAGGGCTTCGAGGAGCTTGTAGACCTCGGAGTCGGAGAAGCACCAGCCGGGTCGGTCCGGTCCGGTGGCGTCCTCGGCGACCCGGTCGAAGTTGGCCAGCCAACCCAGCCGTTCCATCCAGTGCTCGCAGTGTTGGAGCGTCGCGGAGGCGTTGGTCCGCTGCCTCGTCTCCCAGAACCCGGCCCCGAGGGCGATCTCGCCGAGTCCGAGAGGGCGGTGCCGGCACCGGGACGGGACGACCGGGCGCCCGCCCGTGGGATCGGTCGGGACGGCTGCCTCATGGACGGTCACACGTACTCCGCAGGTTGTCGGGCGGGTCCGGCCGGTGTCCTCACGGTGCGTTCGCCCCGCTTCCCAGGGGACCGCTGGAGAACTCCGCGATGGTGATGTTGTCGATCACGGGGGCGTACTGGGACCGCAGTAGGAAGTCCGGCCAGGTCCTCGACGCGTAGGTCCCGCCGTCGAAGTCGGGCTGCTCCTCGGAGGCGAACGCGATGGTGTTCGCTCCCGCCGCCAGTCTCACGGGGACGGTCAGTACCCAGAAGTTGTTGGCGTGGAACGACGGGGGGAACAGGACGGGGACGGACGCCGCGGAGTTGACCGAGATGTCGGCCCGTCTGGCGACCGGATTGGGGTTGTAGTGCGTCGACGGCGACGTCTCCGGGTTGGAGTAGCGCACACGCATGGCGTAGGTACCGGTTTCCCGGACGTGCACGTCGAAGGTGAGCGTGTTCGGGTTGCCGGGTTCGCCGCCGATGCCCTCGACCGCCGACCCGCTGCTGGCCAGGGAGAGCTCCGTGACCTTGGCGGCTCCCTCGACCCGGGCCTCCTCTGCTTGGTGGAGCGTCGTCTCCAGGTGCCCGCCACCGGGGGTCACATCGACACGGTCGACCAGTATGGCGCCTTCCGCGCCGGTGAGGGTGACCTTGTTGATCCCTCCGGAGAGGGAGACCGCCACCGAGGTCGGCTCCGAGGCGGCCCGGAGCACGTGCTCGCCGTTGACCGCCAGGTCGGCCTCGCCCGTTCCGAGTGCGTGCACGTCGAGGGTGGCCTCGGCGTCCTCCGCCGAGTGGACCCAGAAGGTCACGGTGTCCCCGGGGCCGACCTCCACCGCGCCCGATCCGGACACGCCGGCCTCCCGTAGACGCTCGTCCCTGTAGACCGGTGTGGCGCCGTCCAGGGCCGCCACCTCCGCCTCGTAGGTGGTCGTCGTGCCCGGGGAGGGGAGCGCCAGTGTGACACGGTCGATGATCGTGTCGCCCCGGGTGGCTCCGGAGCCGTCGAGGCTCCTCGCCGCGAGGGAGAGCACGTTCTCCCCCGCCCGGAGCTCGACGGTGGTGTCGGTGTGGTCCCACACCGACCACTTGTAGCCGAGGGGGAGGAGGAGCTCCTGCTCGTCGCCTCCGTTGACGCGGAGGAAGACGTTGGTCGGTCCCTGTTCCGCGACCAGGTCGTGGGTGTACGGCGAGTTGGCGAAGACGCTCAGGTCGTAGACGCCTGCCTCGGGTACCTCGACGGTGAGGTCCAGCGCACCGTCCGAACCCGTCCTGAGGCCACCGACGCTGTAGCCGCCGGAGGTGTGGAACCTGTCGAGGTCCGACGGCGATCCCTCGGGGCCGTTCCGGCTGTGGCCGCCGCCGGTGTACTCCGCGTCCTCGGCCTCGAACGAGCCCTCCCACAGGTTCGGCGGTTCTCCCCCGGGCGTGCCGTCTCCGGCCGGGGTGAGGACGATCTCGTAGGCCGACGGTTCCCTGAGCGCGGGGAGGGGCCCGCCGAAGTCGAAGGCGACGGAACCGTCCCGGACGCCGACGACCTCCTCGGTGAGGAGCCGGGGCGGGGCGGAGTCACCGATCTGGCCGGTCCAGGGGATCTCGCGTACCCACGCGTGGACGCTGGAGCCGAAGAGCTCCTCCGGAACGTTCTCGAACACGACCCGCGCCGGGCCGCCGACACCGCCGAACAGCGACCTGGCCAGGGCCCTCTCCCCGTCGAGCGCGGCGACGCCCTGGAGGGTGTAGTCCTCGCCGGGGTGGGGCGGGACCACCTCGACGGTGTGTCCGGTCATACTGCCGTACGCGTTGTACAGCCACCACTGGCCGTTGGCCCGGTTGGCCTGCACCGAGCTGTCGGAGAGGTTGCCGTTGATGTTCCAGAAGGCGATCATCGCCTCGGCCTTCACCTCCTCGACCGCCGACATCCACTGGACCATCTGGCCGGGGACGGAGGTGTGGTAGTTGAAGGCGTACTCGTTGATGTTGACCGGCAGCCGCGTGCCCTCGTACTCCGTGCCCGAGAAGACCTCCTCCTCCCACGCGCGGTAGCGCGCGACCGAGTCCCGGACCTGGGCCGGATGGCTGAGTTCGTGCCACGTGAAGACGTCCGGGACCGTACCCGCCCCGACGGTGTGTTCGAGGAAGTCCCTGACCTGGTCGAAGAGGATGCTGGTGTTCGGTCCGGAGACGCGCACGCCGCCCAGCTCCCGGCGGACCAGCGCGTACGCGTCGTCCCAGGCCCGGAAGTAGCCGGCGGGGTCGTCCAGCCAGCTCGTCCCGTCATAGCTCCAGTCACCGTCACCGAACATGTTGCCCTCGGGCTCGTTGAACGGTTCGATGACGATGTTGTCCAGGTACCGGGGGTCCAGCTCCCGGATCTGCCCCAGCTGGGTCCTCAGCACCTCCATGTGGCCGGAGAGCCTCTCCTCAGGCGTCTCCCCCGGCCATTGGTAGGGAAAGCCCCGGTAGTAGTCGGTGGTGCGGACGTAGACGTCGCCGCCTGTGGCCTCCACCAGGGAGGGCAGGATCTCCAGAACGTCCGATCCCGGGTGCTGGGTGCCGTCCTGGCCCTTGGCGGCCACGGTACGGACGTTCATCCCCTCGAGGACGTTGTCCGTGGGCAGCCCGGGACCGTAGAGGCCGTACAACGAGCCGGAGGCCCCGCCGAGGAAGCCGCCGGTGTCGGTGGACAGGTCGATGGAGAGCTGGTCCGCGACCGGACCGGCGGGCGGATGTCCTGGTCTCGATGGCACCACGGGCACCTCTCCTGGTTCGTTCGGCTTCGACGTGCCTCGGTCCTCTCCCGGGCCCGGGATCGGCAGCACTCATTGTTAGCGTTAACACTGGGCCCGTCAACCCCCGCATGAGAAGTCGGTCACATCCGGGCGCCGGCTTGCCGACCGCCCCGGCCCGGTGGGGAGCGGCCCCACCGGGCCGGGGTGCTCAGTCCGCCCGGGCCTGGGATGAGCCTCCGCGGAAGGCCGCCCAGTGCTCGACCATGCGCTGGCCCTGCCCCTCGGTGAAGTGGGTCATGCACGCGTCGTCGCTGTAGTTCATGAAGTTGGTGACGGGGTCCTCGCCCGCCTGCTCCGGGCAGGTGTCACGGCCTTCGGGACAGCCGGACGCCGCCTCGCGCTCGTACGGCGTGTCGTCCACGTAGTCGCCGGGGTCGGAGCAGCCGTTCTGGAAGGTGTGGAAGAGCCCGAGCCAGTGGCCCACCTCGTGGGTGCCGGTGTGGCCGAGGTCGAACGGCTCCCGGTCCCCGCCGGGCAGGGTGTCGTGGGCGACCACCACACCGTCCTGGTCGGGGGCCTCCTCGTAGTCCTGGGGAAAGGTGGAGTAACCGAGCAGGCCGGCTCCCAGGTCGGCGGTGTAGATGTTGAGGGTCTCGGCGTCGCCTTGGCGCAACCGCGCGCGGATGGTGTCGCGGTGCTCGTCGAAGCGGGTGAACCAGTCGTCGTCGGCCGTGCGGGTGACCTCGGCCAGCTCGAACCGGAAACCGGTGTCGGCGGCCTCCGCCCCCTCGGCCGGATCCACCGCCCCCGCGGACCGGGCGGCTTCGGCCGCGTCGGCACGGCCGCCGCTGTAGGCGGTGTTGAGGACGTCGACCTGCTTTTTGACACGCTCGTCGCTGACGTCGCCGCGGCCGTCCTCGGCCGAGATGACGTGCACCACGACCGGAACGGTGTGCGGCGGCTGGAGCTCCTGCCCGCGCAGGGGCACAAGCGCCTCGCGCAGCTGCTGTTGGTGGAGGGCGGCCTCCCGCGGCGTCAGTTCGCCGCCGTCGGGAGGCCGGCCGTCCCCGTCGGGGCCGGCCACCCGCGCCTCCATGTCGGCACGACACTTCTCGAATGGAACGGCATCCCCCGGTGCCGCCTGGTCGCGGTCGGAGGAGCCGGGTGCGGTGGCCGCGACCACGCCGGTCAGCGCGAACCCGCACATCAGCAGTCCGGTCCAGAGCGCGGCTGACCCGCCGCGAGGGCTTAGTCCACTCATCTCACAAAAGGTAATTGAGTGAATACGAAATGCTTATGACCGTGGCGCGAACTTGCGAAGTATTTGCCCGATTTGGGCTCATCAGAGGCTAACGGCCGCCGATGGCCCAGGTACGAATCTTGGCGATCCGCTCACGGATCTGGGGCGGGGAGGCCTGCGCCACCGGAGGGCCGCCGCAGGCGCGGCGCAGCTCGTTGTGGATCACCCCGTGCGGTTTGCCCGTGCGGTGGTGCCAGGCGCCCACCAGCCCGCTCAGCTCACGGCGCAGGTCGGCCAGGACCTGGTGGGTGGGTCCCTCCTCCTCCGCGGGCTCCTCCTTCTTCCTGGACTTGGTCTCGCTGGCCTGGATGTCGGCCTTGCGCTTGCGCAGGAGCTGGGAGACCTGCTGCGGGTCGAGCAGGCCGGGCAGCCCCAGGAAGTCCTCCTCCTCGGTGGAGCCCGGCGCACCGCCGTACTCGGTGCCGTCGTAGAGGGCGCGGTCGAACTCCGCCGCCGACTCCATGGTCTCGAAGGGCAGCTCCTCCCCCGCGTCGGGGGTGTCCCGCTTCTTGTTGGCCTCCTTGAGGAGGTCGTCCTCCGGGTACTCGTCGCCCTCGGCCGGGGTCCGGTCGAGCACGTGGTCGCGCTCGCGCTCCATCTCGCCCGCGTAGTCCAGCAGGGTCGGCACCGAGGGCAGGAACACCGAGGCGACCTCACCGCGCTGGCGCACGCGCACGAAGCGGCCGATGGCCTGGGCGAAGAACAGGGCTGTACTGGTGGAGGTGGCGTACACCCCGACCATCAGCCGGGGCACGTCCACGCCCTCGGAGACCATGCGCACCGCGACCATCCAGCGGTCGTCGCCCGCGGCGAACCGGGAGATCTTCTTGGACGCGGTGGGATCGTCGGAGAGGACGACGGTGGCGCCCTTTCCGGTGATCTGGCGCAGGATGCGCGAGTAGGCGCGGGCGTTCTCGTGGTCGCTGGCGATGACCAGACCGCCCGCGTCCGGGTGGGTCTTGCGGACCTCGGTCAGGCGGCGGTCGGCGGCGTGGAGCACCCGCTTGATCCAGTCGCCCTTGGGGTCCAGGGCCGCGCGCCAGGCCTGGGACAGCGCGTCCTGGGTGAGGGGTTCGCCGAGCCGTGCGGCCAGCTCGTCCCCCGCGCGGGTGCGCCAGCGCATCTCGCCGGAGTAGGCCATGAAGATGACCGGGCGCACGACACCGTCCTCCAGCGCGGGCGCGTAGCCGTAGCTGTAGTCCCAGGAGCACCGCCGCACCCCGGCGCCGTCCTGGACGTAGTCCACGAACGGGATGGGGTTGATGTCGGAACGGAAGGGGGTCCCGGTGAGGGAGAGCCGCCTGCCCGCCGGGTCGAAGGCCTCGCGGACCGCCTCGCCCCAGGACAGGGCGTCACCGGCGTGGTGCACCTCGTCGAAGATGACGAGGGTCTTGCGCGTCTCGGTGCGGTTGCGGTGCAGCATCGGGTGGGCGGCCACCTGGGCATAGGTGATCGCCGCACCGATGTACTGCCGGCCCAGGGCGCCCTGCCCGTTGCGGAAGTCGGGGTCGATGGCGAGGCCGAACCGGGCGGCGGCCTCGGCCCACTGCTTCTTCAGGTGCTCGGTGGGGCACACGATGGTGATGGCACGCACCGTGTGCCGGCGAAGGAGTTCACTGGCCAGCGTGAGGGCGAAGGTGGTCTTGCCCGCACCGGGGGTCGCCACCGCGAGGAAGTCGCGTGGCTCCCGGCGAAAGTACTCCTCGAACGCCTCTCGCTGCCATGCGCGAAGACCCCCCAGCCGGTCCTCCGTCGTGGTCTGCGTCACCGTCATGCTTCGAACCGTCCCCCATTGCTCACCTGCAAGAGGTTAGCGGTCACAGCGGACCGATTCGGAAAGTCCGGCCGGTGTCGCCGCGCACACGGCGTGTCCCCGGCCGATGCGAAACCCTCAGCTCTCACCCTCGGGTTCCCCCTCCGCACCAGGGATCACCGCCTCCTCAGATTCCTCGTTGGTCTCTTCCTCACCGGTTTCGGCCTCTTCGGCGGAGCCTCCAGCCCCGGTCCCCTCAATCTCGACGGCGCCGTCGTTGAAGGGCATGTGCGGGGAGAGCGCAGGGAAGGCGAAGAACCACAGCAGCGCGGCCGCACCCGCCAGCAGGCCGACCGCCATGATGAGCTTGGAGGCCCAGGGGCCAGGAAGGATACGCCAGATCAGACCGTACATTCGCGTTCCTCACTCGTCCCCGTCTGCTTCGGGGGCCATGTGCTCGATCGAGTCGGGCATCCCCTCGGACTTGGGCGTGGTCTCCGCCAACTCCGCCCAGACGATGAGGCGGTGCGTGTTCTTCAGCTTGGGCGCGCACGTGGTGAGGGTGAGCAGGGACCGCCCGGGCTCCTCGTCGGTGGCCTCGTCGAACGGGTCCGGTTCGATCACCCACACGTCGGTGGGAAGTACCGTCTCTTCGCGGAAGACCTCGTAGGTGTAGAAGTTCTCCCCGTCCTCCAGGACCATGACGTCGCCGTCCTCCAACAGGTCCAGGTCCCAGAACAGGCCGGGGGTGCGGTGGGCGGCCACCGCGTAGTTGCCCTCCCCGCCGGGGCTGTCGGGGTACTCGGTGTAGTGGCCCGGGCTGTAGCGGATGTCATCCGGCGTGGTGCCGTTGACCACCACCCAGTCCAGGTCCAGCGACGGCACGTACAGACGGCTGTCGGCGCTGCCCGGCAGCGGCTCGGAGTCCGGTCCGGCCTCGTCGGCGTCGGCGCCGGCGCCTGCGTCAGCGGCCCAGGCCTCCTCCAGCCCCTGGGCGAGGTCCTGTTGTTCGCGGTCGGTCTCCCACTGGGATCCGTAGACCTCGTAGGAGGCGTAGAAGAGCATGAGCAGACCGGCGGTCAGCATAACCTCGCCGAAGAACCGGACGATGCCGCGTACGACGTCGCCGGGGGTGGCCCTGGGCTTTCGGGCACGGCGGCGCCGACCGCCCGAAGCCCGCCGACCGCGCCCCTTCCCACCCTCGGCCCGGGAACCCTCGTGGAACTGCCGTTCAGTTGTGGACACCAATACGACCTACTTCTGTGAACGCTTCCGCGTGCACCGGACACTTACCTGAGGGGTACGCGACCAGCGAGAACCCCGGTACGCGGGTGCGACAGGACTTCGACCTCGTGCTGGTAGACGGAGCTGGGCAGCGACGCGGTGGCCACGTCGGCGGGGGTGCCCTGTGCGGCGACCCGTCCTCCGGAGAGTATCGCCACACGATGGGCGTAGGCTGCCGCAAGCCCCAAATCGTGCAGGACCACGATAACCGCACCACCGCGCTCCGCGCGTGGCAAAGCGGTATCCGAAGCGGGCCCCTGGTGCCGGGGGCCGGTTCGGTGGTCGGTCCGTCCCTCGGAAGGCGGCCGGACGCCCCGGGGCGGGGCGGCGGTCCCGGCGGGGCGGCGAGAAGTCCTCGGCGGAGCCGGCGCGGACCCGGACAGCACGAAGGCCTTGGCACACACCGTGCGTCAAGGCCTTTTCGTGTACCGCCACCGAGCGAGGGCCCGTGGAACGGGGGTCACGGGGAGGTGCTACTTCTTCTTCGTCATCTCCTCGTAGGCCTCCTTGCACTCGGGGCACACGGGGAACCTCTTCGGGTCCCGGTTGGGCACCCACACCTTGCCGCACAGGGCGATCACGGGGTCGCCGGTGACGGCGCTCGCGGTGATCTTCTCCTTCTGCACGTAGTGGGCGAACCGCTCTCGGTCCCCATCGTCGTGGGAGATTTCCGGTTTGGTCTCACTGTCCGGAAGGACCTTGTTGAGGATGTCCATCGCCATAGTTCCTCACACCTTTCGACGTCTGCGTTCCACGGTATAGGGTGCTGCGGCCCACCGTTCCTGTGAGCTGGCCGGGGAAGCGTCCAGGACGCGGTCGCACACCACCGGCCCGGCCCCGCCCCGTGCCGCGGTGGAGGCGGCCCACGATCCCGGCGAGCTCAGTTCATGGTGGGATCATCGGGATAGGTGGACAACAGCGCCATCTCACCGCCCTGGCGGCGCAGGACCCGCGACCACAGGCCCTCCGGGGCGGTGGTGAAGACATCGTCGGCGACCGCGTCGACCACGTACCAGGCCTCCTCGTCGATCTCCCCGGCGAGCTGGCCCGTGCTCCACCCGGCGTAACCGGCGAAGACCCGGAACGCGCCGAGCGCCCCGCCCTGGGCCTGGGGCGGGCCGTCGAGGTCGACCACGCCGACCCCGTCCAGGCCCAGGTGCGGGTCCAGGCCCTCCAGGGGAGACCATCCGGGCGGTGGCTCGCCCGGCCCCGCCGTCCCCAGGGCGATGCCGGAGCCGGCACCGACCGGCCCTCCGGAGAACATCACCGCGGGCTCGCTCGCGTAGGTGCCCCAGTCGGTGGCGACCTCGTCCACGGGCATGCCCAGGGGGCGGTTGAGGATCACCCCGAGGGTTCCGTCGGGGGCGTCGTCCACGACGAACACCACCGAGCGGCGGAAGGGGTCCTCCTGGAGGAGGGGGGCGGCCACGAGGAGGCGCCCGGTCATCGTCGGCTGGTCCATGTTCCACACCTACCCGGCAACCACGGCCGGCCCGCCGGTGTTCCCATCCTGTTATCGAGGCCAGTCCCCGCGGTCGCTACTCGTCCCGGGAGGCCCGCCCAGCGGCCTCGCGCACGGCGCTGGCCACATGGTTGGACAGGCCGGAGTGGAACACGCTGGGGATGATGTAGTTCGGGCCCAGCTCGTCCTCGCTCACCACGTCGGCCAGGGCCTCGGCGGCGGCGACCATCATGTCCGAGTTGACGTGGTGGCTCTGGGCGTCCAGCAGGCCCCGGAAGAAGCCGGGGAAGACCAGCACGTTGTTGATCTGGTTGGGGTAGTCGCTGCGGCCCGTGGCGACGACGGCGGCGTGCAGGTGCGCGATCTCCGGGTCGACCTCGGGGTCGGGGTTGGCCAGCGCGAAGATAACGGGGTCCTCGCTCATCTCGGCGATGTCCTCGCCGCCGAGCACGTTGGGGGCCGAGACGCCGATGAACACGTCCGCTCCGGACACGGCGCCACGCAGGTCACCGTCGTAGCCCTTCGGATTGGTGTTCTCCGCGATCCACCGCAGGTTGTCGTCCAGGTCCTCCCGGCCGGCGTGCACGGCGCCGTGGACGTCACTGACGATGACGTCGCGGGCCCCGGCGTGCATGAGCAGCTTGAGGATCGCGGTACCGGCCGCTCCCGCGCCGGACATGGCGACGCGGACCTCGCTGAGCTTCTTTCCCACCACGCGCAGTGCGTTGCGCAGGGCGGCGAGCACGACGATGGCGGTGCCGTGCTGGTCGTCGTGGAAGACCGGGATGTCGAGCAGCTCGCGCAGGCGGGCCTCGACCTCGAAGCAGCGCGGCGCGGAGATGTCCTCCAGGTTGATGCCGCCGAAGCCGGGAGCGAGCACCTGGACGGTGCGGACGATCTCGTCCACGTCCTGGGTGTCCAGGGCGATGGGCCAGGCGTCGATGTCGGCGAAGCGTTTGAACAGGGCGGCCTTGCCCTCCATGACGGGCATGGCGGCTTCGGGACCGATGTTGCCCAGTCCCAGGACCGCTGAGCCGTCGGTGACCACGGCGACGCTGTTGCGCTTGATGGTCAGGCGGCGGGCGTCGTCCTTGTTGGCGGCGATGGCCTGGGACACGCGGGCGACGCCGGGGGTGTAGGCCATGGAGAGTTCGTCACGGTTGCGCAGCGGCACCTTGGACTTCATCTCGATCTTGCCGCCCAGGTGCATGAGGAAGGTGCGGTCGCTGACCTTGTGCACGGCCACGCCGTCGATGGCGCCCAAGGCGTCGATGATGGCCTGGGCGTGCTCGGTGTCGCGGGCGGCGCAGGTGACGTCGATGCGGATGCGCTCGTGCCCGGCCGCGGCCACGTCCAGTGCGGTGATCATGCCGCCCACCTGCTCCACGGCGTTGGTGAGGCTGCCGACCGCGCTGCCCCCAGCGTCCAGTTCGAGGCGGACGGTGATGGAGTAGGAAACGCTGGGAAGGGTGGCCACGTGCTGCTCCTTGGCTCTTGGGTGTTGTGCGTCCGTGGGCACACGGGCGGCCCGGCCGCACCGCGGGCGTCGGGGGACCCCTCCCACCACGGGCATCCGTCCGTTCCGCCGAGGGGCGGTCTCCGGGCACGGCGCCGTCGGTGTTGGTACGCGTGTGCGTGGGGTGCCGCGTGTCCGGTGCGCGCGGTGCCCCATGGTGCCACCGGCGCACGGAACCCGATTCCGGGCGGGGGGCCGGTATGGACCCGTGAACGAGTCGCCTCACCTTACCCGAGTCAAGCGTCTGCCGTCAGCACAAGGTGACAATTACCGCGATGGTAAAAAATCGCACAATTTACGTTGACTCTTGGGTGTCATGGCGGGCATCGCCCGAGTCAGCCGCCGCAGGGGCCACGCGGTCGCGCGCGGCGCGCACGACGAGGTCCGCACAGGCATCCAGCGACAGTGACAGCGCGTCCAGGACCAGGTGGTAATGGCACGGGTCTGCGGGATAGGTCCGGTAGAAGCGCCGCACGTAGGCGGCACGGGCCCGGTCGTTGTCGTCGAGCAGGCGCGGTGTGGGCGCGCCCTCCTCCCAGCCGCGGCCCCCGCACTCGGCCCGGTCGCCGGACTCCCACAGCGCCCTCGCCCGGCGCAGGCGGGCAAGGCGGTCACCGTCCAGTCGTACGTGCAGGGCGGTGGGGTGGCCGGCCAGGACGACGGCCCCCGCGCGGCCCAGAACGACACCGCCGCTGTGGGCGACCTCACCGACGACCCGCTCGGTCTGCTCCACGAACTCGTGGTCGTAGAGGAGGCGGCCCTCGGCGTTGGTCGTGCCGATGAAGGCGGTGTCCACACTGCCGAGGGTGACGGTGGGCAGGCGAGCCGCACTGGAGAGCAGGCGCTCGAAGCCGCCGGGCGCGCGGTCGTCCCGTTGGAGGGCCTCGTCCAGAGAGCAGCCGATCTGGGCGGCCACCGCGCTGGGAACCGCGCGGTCGAGGAAGGCGACGCCGAGCCGGGCGGCCACGGCCGGCCCTATGACGCTGCCTCCCGCGCCGTAGGCGGCCGAGATCGTGACCACGGGCCTGCCGCGTCCGCTGGAGGTGTCGTCGGTCGCCATGGGTACCTGCCGGATCGCCGCGCGGGCCGTTGGCCCGTCTTCTGGCGAGGTTGTACCCGCGCGGCGGCGGACTATCCCGCGCTTGGGGCGGATGCCCGGGCACGGCCGACGGGAGGGACCGAGGTCCGGCGCCGGAAGTCCGGCGCCGGACCTCGGTCCCTCCCTGGCTTTCCCGGCCTGACTCAGAACAGTGCCGAGGTGAGCTTGCGGCGAGCGGCGCCGACCCTCGGGTCGCCCGGAGGCAGCAGCTCGAACAACCCGAGCAGGCGGGTGCGCGCCCGGTCGCGGTCCTCGTCGCTGGTGCGCTTGATCAGGGCGATGAGGCGGTCGAAGGCGTCCTCGAACTTGCCGCCGTACATGTCGATGTCGGCGGCGGTGAGCTGGACGTCGACGTCCTCGGGCCGGTCGGCGGCGTCCTGGCGGACGGCGTCGGCGTCCACGTCCTGGAGACGTCCGACCAGACGGACCTGGGCGAGCTTGCTCCTGGACTCGGTGTCGCCGGAGTCGGCCTCCACGGCCTTGGCGTAGACCGCCTCGGCCGTCTTGAAGTCACCCTGGTTCAGGGCCTCCTGGGCCTCGACGTCCACGGAACGGGCCTGGGGCTCCTCGGACTGGCCGGAGTCCGCGCCCCCCGCACCCTCCGCGCCGGGCTCGCCGGTGATGGTGCCGGGGTGACCCTCGGGCAGCGCGCCCTGCTCCTTGAGCGCGGCGAACGCCTCGACGAGCCAGCCGGTGAGCTGCTCCTCGGTGGCCGGCCCCGTCGGACCCGGCAGGAGCTGGCCCTGGACGACCACGACGATCATCGGGGTCGAGGGCACCCGCAGAGCCTGGACCAGCTGCGGGCTGGCATCGCTGTCGACCTTCGCCAGGAACCAGTTGCCGCCGGAGGCCGCCGAGATCTTGTCCAGGGCGTTCTCGACCTGTGTGGACTGCTCCGACCAACTGGCGAGAACGGCCAGCACGACCGGGGTGGCCATGGACCGTTCCAGGACCTGGTCCTGAAAGTTGGACTCGTCGACGTTGACGGCGTAGGGATTGGATCGACCCGTCGACTCCGCCGCACGCTGTTTGGCCTCGCGTTCCATGGCCGCCTTGCGCGCGCCGAGGTCAACGGCACTGTTCGGTGAAAAGTCCGAAGGCTGCATGCCTCCATCCTGCCGCATACGCGGGCGGGAGCGGACCGCGTTCCACATCTGTCCGGCGGGCAGGGGCCCGACCCCCGGTTTCCGGGCCCCTGCCCTTCCCCTTCCTCGCCTCAGCCCCTCCTGAGGCC
Source organism: Nocardiopsis sp. TRM 82005 (assembly GCF_056312425.1). Taxonomy (NCBI): domain Bacteria; kingdom Bacillati; phylum Actinomycetota; class Actinomycetes; order Streptosporangiales; family Nocardiopsidaceae; genus Nocardiopsis; species Nocardiopsis sp. TRM 82005. Next base: position 8,040 of record NZ_JBWDTQ010000043.1, on the reverse strand, counting down.
CCTCCCCGGGAAAGGGGGCTCTTCACTCCGGCGAACCCGGAGTCGCACGTGTCCCAATCGGTGAAACGGTGTTGCGGCCACCGGACGCGCGAGCACAGGCGGGTGTGCTCCGCGGTCATTCACGACGTCCGAACGCCCGTGCCGACCGGACCGGTCCACAGCCGCCCACACACGGTCGGGGCAGCCACCAGCAGATGTGAAGGAGGGCCGCGGCAGAAGCGGTGTGCTCCGCAGGGGAATGCTGTCTGTTGCCTCGCACGAAAGATTCGCCCGGATCACTATGGAGCACCGCGGAGCACCACAGCCCCCTCCTTCACAGTTCCACTCTGCAAGCCATGTGTCGTGTCCCGCGAGGATCTGCGGCCCATTCCCAAAGCTGCGGTCCCGAATGCAATTTGATCGTTAGGATCTGGGACATGGTGCAACCCTTCCCCTCACAGATCACGAAGTGGCGTGAGCTCCGAGGCCTCACGCAGAGGCAGCTGGCGACCCGGATCGGCACGTCTTCCTCGTCCCTTTGCAGATGGGAATCCGGTGAAAACACCCCAAAACGTGACCATGTGGAAAAGCTGGACGAGCTCCTTCAGGCGTCCGGCCGGCTGTTGAGGGTCTGGGAGACGCAGACCGTCGGCTCCTCCCTCCCGACGTGGATGCGGGACCTCTGGCAGTTGAAGGAGGAGGCGGTCTACATCGAGTTCCTGTCCCCCGTCCTGGTTCCCGGGTTCCTGCAGTCTCCCGGCTACGCGCGGATCGTCTTCGAGCACGGGCAGCCGCTCGCCGCTCCGTCCGAGATAGACCACCTCGTCTCCATGCGCTGTGCCCGCTATGAGCGCCTGCGCGAGCGGAACAACCCCGAGGTGGTCGCGGTGTTCCCCCACAGCGCGCTCACCTGTGTTCCCGACGACGTGCGGCGCGAACAGGCCTCGCACCTGGTCTCACTGACCCGGAGCGGGAGGGTCCGCATCCACCTTGTGCCGGAGGGCTCGGCCCTGATCGGGATCACCTCACCGCTGCTGCTGTGCCGCCTCGTGGACGGGTCGCGGGTCGCCTCCAGCGACCACGTTTCCGGTAACGTCCTCTACGACGAAGGAACCGGATTCGACCGACTGTCTGAACTGGTGAAACGCGCCCTCGGCAGCGCGTTTCCTCCGGAGCAGTCAGCGCAGGTCCTCAAGGGGTTGAGTACGTGACCAGTGAGTGGCACAAGTCCAGCTACAGCAGCACGGGTGGACAGTGCGTCGAGGTACGGGAGCACGAGACCAGGACGGACGTACGCGACTCCGTCCATCCCGATTCGGGCTGTCTGTCCTTCCCCCTTGTTCAGTGGGTGTCCCTGACCACGCACGCGGACGCCGTCTGAGCTGACAGGACGAGGGCCCCGCCGGAGGTACTCCGGCGGGGCCCTCACACGTGTTCGGCGGACACACACCGCCACGCGACGGGAGGCACCCGCCGAGCACGTCCTCACGCCCGGATCAGAACCTCGGGTCCTCCGTGTAGGTCCCGAACTCCTCCCCCATGGCCGCGCAGATCTCGCCGAGCGTGGCCTCGGCGCGTGCCGCGTCCATGATCAGCGGGATCAGGTTGCGGTCGTTCGCGCGCACGCCCTCCAGCAGTGCGGACAGGGCCCGGTCCACAACGGTGCCGTCACGCTGGGTGCGGCGCTCGCCGAGCACCCGCTTCTGCTCGTGTTCGATCTCATGGCTGATCTTGAGGACGTCCAACTCGCCGGAGATGGTGTTGGTGTGGCAGTTGACGCCCACGATCTTCTTGTCGCCCTTCTCCAGCGCCTGCTGGTACTGGAAGGCGGACTCGGCGATCTCGGAGCTGAAGTAGCCGTTCTCGATCCCGGCGAGGATGCCGGAGGTCATGGGGCCGATCCCGTGCTCGGCTTCCTCACCCCCGCCCATGCGCATGATCTGGGCGAAGATCCGCTCCGCCTCGGCCTCCAGCTCGTCCGTGAGCGACTCCAGGTACCAGGAACCGCCGAGCGGGTCGGCGACGTTGACCACCCCGGTCTCCTCCATGAGGACCTGCTGGGTGCGCAGGGCGATCTCGGCGGACTGCTCGGTGGGCAGGGCCAGCGTCTCGTCCAGAGCGTTGGTGTGCAGCGAGTTCGTGCCGCCGAGAACGGCCGAGAGGGCCTCCACCGCGGTGCGCACGACGTTGTTGTAGGGCTGCTGCGCGGTCAGGGAGACCCCGGCTGTCTGGGTGTGGAACCGCAGCCACTGGGCCCTCTCGGTCTTGGCGCCGTAGACGTTCCTCAGCCAGCGCGCCCAGATGCGCCGCGCGGCGCGGAACTTGGCGATCTCCTCGAAGAAGTCGATGTGTGCGTCGAAGAAGAAGGACAGGCCGGGAGCGAACCTGTCGACGTCCAGCCCCCGGGACAGGCCGAGTTCGACGTAGCCGAAGCCGTCGGCGAGGGTGTAGGCGAGCTCCTGGGCGGCCGTGGCCCCGGCCTCGCGGATGTGGTAGCCGGACACCGACAGCGGCTTGTACGCGGGGATGTTCTCCGCGCAGTACTCCATGAGGTCGCCGATCAGCCGCAGCTGCGGCTCGGGCGGGTACAGCCACTCCTTCTGGGCGATGTACTCCTTGAAGATGTCGGTCTGGAGCGTGCCGTTGAGGGTGCGGATGTCCACCCCCTGGCGCTCGGCCGCCACCAGGTACATGCAGAAGGCCGGAATGGCGGGACCGCTGATGGTCATGGAGGTGGTGGTCTCGCCGAGCGGGATCCCGTCGAAGAGCAGGTCCATGTCGGCCACGGAGTCGATCGCCACGCCGCAGTGGCCGACCTCCCCCAGCGCGTGGGGCGAGTCGGAGTCATAGCCCATGAGGGTGGGCATGTCGAAGGCGACTGAGAGCCCGCCCCCGCCCGAGGCCAGGATCATCTTGTAGCGCTCGTTGGTCTGCCGGGCGTTGCCGAACCCGGCGAACTGGCGGATGGTCCACGCCCGCCCCCGGTAGCCGGTGGCGTAGAGGCCGCGTGTGTAGGGGTACTCCCCCGGCCAACCGATGCGGTCGAAGCCGGGAACCTCGGCGCCGGCCCGGGGCCCGTATACGGGCTCCAGGGTACGCCCGGACAGGGTCGTGAAGTCGGCGTCGCGTGTGCGCGCGGAGTCGTAGCGGCGCTGCCAGCGCTCGCGCCCGGCCTCGATCTCCTCGGCCCCGCCGCCGTTGGTGGGGTCGCTCGTGGTATTCGCCATACCAAAATAGTAGGACGTCCAACTAATGATGTACAGCGAGGGCTCCCGTGGCGCCCCGCGGCGCGCGACGGGCGGGTCAGCGACCCTCGGCGGCCCCCGGGACGGGTTCGGGGAAGTCCCCGAAGTCCACCCTGAGCCGGGTGAACATCTCGTGCACGCGCCACAGCTCCTCGTCGGAGTAGCAGGACAGGCCGAAGTCCATGGACAGCAGCGCCTGGGTCGCCTCCTCGGTGACCCGGCGCCCTGAGTCGGTGATCTCGGCCAGCACTCCCCGGCCGTCGCTGGGGTTGGGGAGGCGGTACACGAAGCCCTGTCCCTCCAACCGGTCGATGGTGTTGGTGACGCTGGTCGGGTGCACCATGAGGCGCTCACCGATCTTGCCCAGGGGGAGGGAGCCCGAACTGCTGAAGGTGAGCAGCACGAGCGCCTCGTAGCGGGCGAAGGTCAGGCCGAAGGGCTTGAGGGCTCCGTCCAGCTCCCCGATCAGGATCTGCTGCGCGCGCATGATCGAGGTGACCGCGGCCATGGCGGGCGAGGCCCCCCATCTGCGCGTCCAGTTGTCGTGTGCGCGCTCGATCGGGTCGAACGGAAGATTCAATGGATTACCCACGCCGCCACTCTAGTCAGCGGACGGCACAGCGCCCGCCGGGTCAGCGGGCGGGCACCGCCCTCCCACGCTGCCCGGAGCGGTACGCGGCGGCCCGTACACGGTGGTCCCGCCTTCAACGTCCTCCGGAAACGACGAAACCGACGCCTCCCCGCGAACGCGACATGGGACTCCACCAGAGGAAGGGGACGGCGGACACGAGGGCGACACAGGCCGAGATAACAGCCACCAAGAAAGAAATCAAGACTTTTCCATGGCCACAAGGGGACAGATGCCGCATCCGGAAACCGGTCCACCTCGCCAACTCGGAAAATTCGGACTCACCATCGAAGAACTCCTGAGAAGTCCGCGCCCCCGGCCGAGAGGGCTCCAGAAAGTTTCGGCCCAGGCGTTGACGGCACCCGGAATTATTAGTTAAGTTTCCTAAAAATTTATCCCCCCACGTCAGAGGCCCAGGCATGAACACCTGACCTCGCTCAGCCCGTGGGCCACCTCCGCAGGAAGGCACCGTCCCCCCGCCCCGCCCCGCTCACGCACCAGGAGATGCCCCGACGTGAGAGCACCACGTTTCAGAACCCGCCTCGCGGCCGCCGTGGCCGCCGTGCTGCTCGCCCCGCTGGCACTGTCCGCGCCCTCGGCCGCCGCCGAGGAGGCCGCCGCCACCGGAACCGACCCCTCCGACCTCACGGTCACCTACACGGAGTCGGCCCGGTGGAACACCGGCTACACCGGTGAGGTCACCGTCCACAACGCCTCGGACACCCCCGTCAGCGACTGGACCGTCGAGTTCGCGCTTCCCGACGGCAGCCGCATCCACCACCTGTGGAACGCCACGCTCGCCGGCGCACCCGACGGCTACACGATCACCCCGCCGCACTGGGGCGCCAGCGTTCCGGCGGGCGGCAGCTACTCCCTCGGCTTCAACGGCCTGCACTCCGGCGGCGCCACCGAACCGGTGGACTGCCTGGTCAACGGATCCTCCTGCGCCGGAGGCGGCGAAGGCCCCTCCCATGACAGCCGCAGCGTCGCCTACTACACCCAGTGGAGCGCCAAGGAGCGCGACTACCACGTCCGGGACCTGGTCGACAGTGACAGCGCCGAGAAGCTCACGCACATCCAGTACGCCTTCGGCAACGTCAGCGCCGACGGCGAGTGCCTCATGACCGACGAACCCGGCCAGGGCGACGCCCTCGCCGACTACGGGCGCACCGTCCCCTCGGAGGAGAGCGTGGACGGCGTCGCCGATGCCCCCGACCAGGCCCTGCGCGGCAACTTCAACCAGCTGCGCAAGCTCAAGGAGATGTATCCCGACCTGGTCGTCAGCGTCTCCCTGGGCGGCTGGAACTGGTCCGAGCACTTCTCCGACGCGGCCCTGACAGAGGAGTCCCGCGAGAGGCTGGTCTCCTCCTGCATCGACCTGTACCTGCGCGGCGACCTACCCGAGATCGGCGGCGCGGGCGGTGACGGCACCGCCTACGGCGTCTTCGACGGCATCGACCTGGACTGGGAGTGGCCCGGCTCCAACGGCAATCCGCACAACGTGGTCCGGCCCGAGGACAAGGAGAACTACACCGCCCTGGTGCAGGAGTTCCGCGACCAGATGGACGAGTTCGGCGATGAGACCGGCCGCCACTACGAGCTGACCGCGTTCCTGCCCGCCGGAGGCTGGCGTCTGGACGCCGGATACGAGCTGGACGAGCTCATGCCGAACTTCGACTTCGTCACCGTGCAGGGCTACGACTACCACGGCAGCTGGGAGACGGTGACCAACCACCAGTCCAACCTGGTCGTCGACGCCCGGGACCCGGAGCCGGTGATCTCCTCCGAGCTCATCCTCCAGGCGTACCTGGACCGGGGCGTCGACCCCGACGAGATCGTCCTGGGCGTCCCCTTCTACGGACAGGGGTGGACGGGCGTGGAGGCCGGCCCCGACGGCGACGGCCTCTTCCAGCCCGCGACGGGCCCCGCGCAGGGCACCTACGCGGCGGGCACCGAGGACTGGAAGGTCCTCGCGGAGAAGGTCTCCTCCGGCGAGTTCGAGCTCTTCCGCGACGACGAGCTGGGCACCGCCTGGATCTACGACGGCGAGACCCTCTGGACCTACGACGACCCGACATCCATGACGCAGAAGACCGACTGGGCACAGGACAACGGCCTGGGCGGCGTCATGGTCTGGTCCATCGACGGCGACGACACCGACGGCAGCCTCATGACCGCCATCGACACGGCACTGAGCGACTGAAGGCTCCCGGTCCGGTGGCCTCCGGACCGGGCACGAGCGGCGTCGGTGCTCTGATCCGGGGAGCACCGCCGCCAGGGTCGGCGCGGACCGATGTGCGACGGTCCGCGTCGGCCTCCACCCTCCATCCCCCACTCACGCACCAGGAGCGCCAGTGAAAGCACGACTCAGAAATCGGATCGCGGCTCTGGCAGCCGCCGCGATCGCCCTACCCATAGCCCTGACCCCCGTCCCCGCCACCGCCGACACCACCGACGTCACCGTCACCTACGTGGAGAGCAGCCGCTGGGAGAGCGGCTACGGCGGACAGCTCACCATCGACAACGGCTCGGACACGCCGCTCTCGGACTGGTCCATCGAGGTCCAGGTCCCCTCCGGCGCGACGATCACCAGCCTGTGGAACGCCACCCTCAGCCAGTCCGGCACCACGTACACCATCGACCCGCCCTCGTGGGGCGCCGACGTTCCCGCGGGCGGCAGCTACTCCATCGGGTTCAACGGCACCCACGGCGGCGGCGACACCGCACCCGTGGACTGCACGATCAACGGCGACCCCTGCTCCGGCGAACCGGGCGGGGAGGACACCGAGCCGCCCAACGCACCGAGCGGGCTGACCGTCACCGGCACCACCGCCACCACCGTGTCCCTGGACTGGACGGCCGCGAGCGACGACGTCGAGGTCGCGGGCTATGAGGTCCTCGCCGGCGGCGAGGTCGTCCGCGCCGTCAGCGGCACCACCGCCACGGTCACCGGCCTGGCGCCGGAGACCGAGTACACGTTCACCGCACGGGCCTACGACACCTCCAACAACCGAGGCCCGGAGAGTTCCGCCGTCACCGCCACCACCGGTGCGGACGGCGGCGGTGAGCCCACCGATCCGCCTGAGGACCGCCGGGTCGCCTACTTCACCCAGTGGGGCATCTACGACCGCGGCTACCTCGTGAACGACCTGGAGACCTCCGGCACCGCCGAGAAGCTCACCCACATCAACTACGCCTTCGGCAACATCAACGCCAACGGCGAGTGCTTCATGGCCAACCAGCTCGGCCAGGGCGACGCCTGGGCCGACTACGGCCGCTCCTTCCGCGCCGACGAGAGCGTGGACGGCGTCGCCGACACCTGGGACCAGGACCTGCGCGGCAACTTCAACCAGCTGCGCAAGCTCAAGGAGATGTATCCCGAACTGAAGGTCAACATCTCCCTCGGCGGCTGGACCTGGTCCGAGCACTTCTCCGACGCGGCCCTGACGCCCGAGTCACGTGAGCGCATGGTCTCCTCCTGCATCGACCAGTTCCTGCGTGGCAACCTGCCCGTCGCCGACGGCGCGGGCGGCGCGGGATCCGCCTACGGCGTCTTCGACGGCATCGACCTGGACTGGGAGTGGCCGGGATCGGCGGGCCACGAGCACAACACCGTCCGCCCCGAGGACAGGGAGAACTTCACCGCCCTGGTGTCCGAGTTCCGTGACCAGCTGGACGCGCTCGGGGAGGAGACCGACCGCGAGTACGAGCTGACCGCGTTCCTGCCCGCCGATCCGGAGAAGATCGAACTCGGCTTCGAGATGCAGCCGCTCATGAGTGGCTTCGACTTCATCACCGTGCAGGGGTACGACTACCACGGCGGCTGGGAGAGCACCGCCAACCACCAGTCCAACCTGGTCGAGCACCCCGCTGACCCCGGACCGGACGTCTACTCCACCGAGACCACGGTCCAGGCCTACCTGGACCACGGCGTCGACCCCGCTGACATGGTCCTGGGCGTGCCGTTCTACGGGCGCGGCTGGACCGGTGTGGACCCCGGCCCGAACGGCGACGGCCTCTTCCAGAGCGCTGAGGGCCCCGCCCCCGGCAGCTACGAGGACGGGATCGAGGACTGGAAGGTCCTGAAGGACCTGCAAGGCTACGAACTCCACCGCGACGACGAGCTGGGCACCGCCTGGATCTACGACGGCGAGACCCTCTGGACCTACGACGACCCGACATCCATGA
>NZ_JBWDTQ010000042.1:0-35984 GCF_056312425.1 Nocardiopsis sp. TRM 82005 | reverse complement strand
CTGGGCACTTCAATCTCCTCGTTCGATGGCAAAGTATCCGAAAGCGGACACCTGTCCACCGAACCGAAGCAAGATCACGGATAAGACCGGTAGCGGCCGTCCTCATGTTCGCGGCCCCGCGCCAACCCTGGATGGTTACTGTCGGTGATCCATGAGAGGACTGCTGGGGGCACTCCCGGCCCACCCATGCCTCAGAATTTTGCCATCACCCTGCCATCACGGGTCCCGGAAACGACCGGCACGAGCAGGGGCCGACCGGAAAGTTGAACTGGTTCCCAGATGTTGGACCGGCTAACTGAAGGTTAGGCCGCCAGGGCCTGAGCCCGGTACTCAACCGGGCTCAGGCCCTTCAACGTCGTGGAGATACGGGTGGTGTTGTACCACTCGATGTACTCACCCACAGCGGCGATGAACTCCGCAACGGTCTCGAACCGAGCCTGGGTGAACAGCTCTTCCTTGAAACGTGGAGCGGGCCAGACCCGCCACGTGCAGCAGCACTGCCAGCCGGTGCTCGGCCTTGAGGGTGGCCACGGCCTGGGTCTTCACCGCTGCCCCTGCTCCCTCAAGGCCCGCAGTTTTTTCAGGTAGGCGTTCTCTGCGGCCAGGCGTTCGTTCTCCCGGCGGAGCCTTTCCACCTCGCTCATCTCCTGCCCGGCCGGATGCTTGGTGCTGTCCGGTGGGCGGCCTTTGCGTTTGGGGTGCAGGGCCTGCTCGCCCTCGCGCCGGTAGGCGCGTACCCAGTTCTCGACCAGCTTGGGCGAGGACAGCGCATGCTCATGTGCCAGCTCGGCTGCGGATGCTTGGCCCTGCACGACCTTGCGCACGAGGTCGAGCTTGAACTCGAACGAGAACGACCGCTTTGTGGGTTCGGGTGTCAGCGCTGTTCTTCCTCTGAGCTTCCACCTGTCGTGCAAGCGTCTCACCGCGTTCGGGGACACACCCACACGGGTGGCGGTGGCGTCTCTGCCGTGTCCTGCCTCGAACAGGTCCAGGGCTGCCTCGCGCTGCTGCTCAGACAGCGAACTCGTGGGATACATGGAACTGCTCCCCGGTAGACGGAACTGGATTTTCCAGTCCGACTTCCGGGGAGCAGTTCAAAGGCGGCCCGGCCCCCAGAGCGCTCTGGCAGGTGCGTTCCTACAGGTACTGGCCGGTGTTGGGCACCGTGTCGATGCTCCGACCGGAGTCCGCGCCCTTCTTGCCCGTGACCAGGGTCCGGATGTAGACGATGCGCTCGCCCTTCTTTCCGGAGATCCGCGCCCAGTCGTCGGGGTTGGTGGTGTTGGGCAGGTCCTCGTTCTCGCTGAACTCGTCCACGCAGGCCTGTAGCAGGTGCGAGACCCGCAGACCCTTGGCGCTGTGGTCGATGAAGTCCTTGATGGCCATCTTCTTGGCCCGCGAAACGATGTTCTCGATCATCGCGCCGGAGTTGAAGTCCTTGAAGTACAGGACCTCCTTGTCACCGTTGGCGTAGGTGACCTCCAGGAAGCGGTTCTCCTCCTCCTCGGTGTACATCCGCTCCACGACCCGCTGGATCATGGCGTCCACCGTGGCCTTGGCCGAACCACCGTGCTCGGCGAGGTCCTCGTCGTGCAGCGGCAGGTCGGGGGTGATGTACTTGCCGAAGATGTCGCGGGCCGCCTCGGCGTCGGGCCGCTCGATCTTGATCTTGACGTCCAGGCGCCCGGGCCGCAGGATCGCGGGGTCGATCATGTCCTCGCGGTTGGAGGCACCGATGACGATGACGTTCTCCAGGCCCTCGACGCCGTCGATCTCGCTGAGGAGCTGGGGCACGATCGTGTTCTCCACGTCGGAGGACACACCCGAGCCGCGGGTGCGGAAGATCGAGTCCATCTCGTCGAAGAAGACGATGACCGGGGTGCCTTCGGAAGCCTTCTCACGCGCGCGCTGGAAGACCAGACGGATGTGGCGCTCGGTCTCTCCCACGTACTTGTTGAGCAGCTCCGGGCCCTTGATGTTGAGGAAGAAGCTCTTACCGACGTCGCGGCCGGTGCGCTCGGAGACCTGCTTGGCCAGCGAGTTGGCGACCGCCTTGGCGATGAGCGTCTTACCGCATCCGGGAGGGCCGTAGAGCAGTACGCCCTTGGGCGGGCGCAGCTGGTGCTCGTAGAACAGCTCCTTGTACAGGTAGGGCAACTCGACCGCGTCGCGGATCATCTCGATCTGCCCTGTCAGGCCACCGATGTTGGTGTAGGAGATGTCGGGGACCTCTTCGAGGATGAGCTCCTCGACCTCGGACTTGGGTATGCGCTCATACACATAGCCCGAACGCGACTCCAACAGCAGCGAGTCCCCGGGGCGGATCGGCTCGTCGCGCAGCGGCTCGGCCAGCCGCACGATCCGCTCCTCGTCGTGGTGGGAGATCACCAGGGCGCGCTCGCCGTCCTCAAGGACCTCCTTGAGCATGACGACCTCGCCGACGGTCTCGAAGGACTCCACCTCGACGACGTTGAAGGCCTCGTTGAGCATGACCTCCTGGCCTGGCCGTAGGGCGTCCAGGTCCACCGAGGGACTAACGTTGACCCGCATCTTGCGGCCGTTCGTAAAGATCTCGACGGTCTCGTCTTCGCGCGAGCCCAGGTAGACGCCGAAACCGGACGGCGGCTGGGCCAACCGGTCGACCTCCTCCTTGAGCGCCACGATCTGCTCGCGCGCCTCCTTCAAAGTGGAGACGAGCCGTTCGTTCTGACCGTTGGCGGCGGCAAGGTTGGCCTGTGCCTCCCGTAGCCGCTCCTCCAACAGGCGTACATGACGGGGCGAATCAGCGAGCTTACGCCGAACCACGCTGAGTTCCTTTTCCATGTAGGAGACCTGAGCCGTAAGTTCTGCGACTTCACGGTCCCGGTCGTTTTGACGCTCGTCGTCGCGCTCGGCCACGTCCGCCACCTCCCTATGAGGAACTACATCGGAGCCTACCTACCCTCGCCCGATTCCTAACCTCCCGAGACGGACAAGTGTCGTAGGCCTCATTTTCGAGTCTTGCGTCATCACAGGTCAGAGTGCTACCGCATGACTCGACGTAATGAGAAAGTAACCTCCGGGTCCGATCCCGGACAAGAGGTTCGCGGCCGCCGGCGGCCTTCCCGGCGCACGTCAGCGGGCTTGCCCGGATACGCCAGAGCCCGCCCGGACAAAGGCGGCGAAACCACACGGAGGGTGTCCGTGGCGGCCGGCGTGTCCGGGCGGGCTCAGGAAGCGGGGGCGGTGGCGCTAACCGTCGGCGGAGGCCTCGGTGTCGGCACCGGAGGCCGATCCCTCGGGCGCCTTCTCCTCGGTGGTCAGGGGCTTGACGTCATCGGCCGAGGGTCGCTCCGCCGGTTCCCCGGCCATGCGCCGTTCCTTCTCCCGCGCGGCCGTGTAGTCCTTGCCGTAGGCGCCCTTGGCCGGACGGCGGCGGCGGTCGGGGGCCTCGACGCCGTCAGCCAGACGGCGCGCGACCACCAGGAACCCGGTGTGTCCGATCATGCGGTGGTCCGGGCGCACCGCCAGGCCTTCCACGTGCCAGGTCCGCAGCATGGTCTCCCATGAGCGCGGCTCGTAGAAGCGGGCGTCCTCGCGCAGCTCCTCCACCACGCGCGACAGCTGGGTGGTGGTGGCGACGTAGCAGCACACCAGGCCACCGGGGATGAGGGCGCGGGCGACCGCGTCCAGGCATTCCCAGGGGGCGAGCATGTCCAGGAAGACGCGGTCGACCTCGGTCTCGTCCAGCTCCTCGACCAGGTCGCCGACGGTGAGCTTCCAGGCCGGGTGCGGGCCGCCGTAGAAGCGCTCCACGTTCTTGCGGGCGATCTCGGCGAAGTCGGCGCGGCGCTCGTAGGAGTGCACCATGCCCTGCTCGCCGACCGCGCGCAGCAGCCAGTTGGACATGGCGCCAGAGCCCGCCCCGGCCTCCACCACACGCGCGCCCGGGAAGATGTCGGCCTCCACGAGCACCTGGGCGGCGTCCTTGGGGTAGACGATGGTCGCACCGCGCTTCATCGACAGGGTGTAGTCGATCAGCAGAGGGCGCAGCGCCACATAGGCCGTGCCGGTGTTGGAACGAACCACGCTGCCCTCGGGCTGGTCGATGAGGTCGTCGTGGTCGACCTTGCCCTTGTGCGAGTGGAAGGCGCCGCCTTCACGCAGTGTGATCGTGTGCATGCGACCCTTGGGGTCGGTCAACTGCACGGTGTCGCCGTCGGTGAAGGGGCCGCGGCGGCCATGGATACCGGTCAACGTCGCTCTCGTCTTCCACATCGCTATTGGTTGTCAGGGCGATCGCCCAGGCTATCGGCCTCCCGGTACCGCGGCGAACGGGTCCGGGGCGGAGGAGGCGGGCGGAGGCGTGCTCGAACCGGACACCATCGGCCGCAGCGGCGGGACGGCACGTGCGAAAAGCCCTCTGTCAGGGCAGTATCAGCCTGCGGGGCCGTGACGACGCCCATCCACCACACGAGGACCACGGGAGACGACCCATGTCACAGCTGACCACGGGGCTGGGAATCGACATCGGCGGCAGCGGGATCAAGGGGGCGCCGGTTGATCTGACCACCGGCGAGTTCCTCAAGGAGCGCAAGAAGGTCCTCACGCCCGACCGCTCGGCCACCACCGCGGTGGCCGAGATCGTGCATGAGATCGTCGAGTCCTTCCCCGAGGCGGCGGGGGCACCCGTGGGCGTCACCTTCCCGGGCGTGGTCCAGCAGGGTGTGGTGCGCACCTCCGCCAACCTGGACAAGAGCTGGATCGGCACCGACGCGCGGACGCTGTTCAGCGAGGCCACCGGTCAGCCGGTACGCGTCCTCAACGACGCCGACGCCGCGGCCGTGGCGGAGACCCGGTACGGCTCCGCCAAGGGGGTCTCGGGGGTGGTGCTGATGACGACCCTGGGCACGGGGATCGGCTCCGCCCTGGTGGTGGACGGAAAGCTGGTGCCCAACACCGAGTTCGGGCACCTGGAGGTCGACGGCCACGACGCGGAGACGCGGGCCTCGTCCGCGACCAAGGACGAGGAGGGGTTGTCGTACCACGAGTGGGCGACCGAGCGGCTGCACCGCTACTACCGGGTGGTCGAGGACCTGCTGTGGCCGGACCTGATCGTGGTCGGCGGCGGAGTGAGCCGCAAGGCGGACAAGTTCCTCCCCCTGCTGGGCATCCGGACGCCCATCGTGGCCGCGTCGCTGCGCAACACGGCGGGAATCGTCGGCGCCGCCCTGGCCGCCGTCGAGACGGAGTCCGTCTGAGGGACCGCGCACGGCCCCGGTCGACGCGGCGAGGCCGCTGACCGATGCGGTGGGAAAGGCGGGCGGGGCCGGACGGCCCCGTGCAGAGGGAGACTGGGTTTCGGGGAAAGCCCGGGCCCCGCCCGCCTTCCGGGCGTGGGAGACACTCACGCCCGTGTGAGCGCGGGACAGTGCCCGCGCGTGCTCAAGTGCCGCCGGACATGGACAGGGCGCCCGCGATCCGCCGTGCGGCGTCGGAGGTCCGGGCGACCGGCGACAGGGGGACCCCCGCCAGCGCGGGGGGAACACCGTCCTGGACCGGCCAGCGCATCCACCACCACAGACCGCCACGGTGCGGCCTCAGCAGTGCGCGCTGGGGCCGAGCTCTGGGCCCGGCGTCGACGGCGCCGAACACCCCGTCCTCCCGAACCTCCACCCCCCGCGAGCGCAGTTCGGCGGCCAGTCCCCTCAGGGCGAGACCTGCCAGCTCCACACGGTTCACCGCATCAGGCTCACATCTCAGGCTCGGGTTTCCCACAGACGGGGTCTCAACGGTCACGGGGCTTCCCCTCCCAGGCTCTTCCGGGACCAACGACCCTTGCACTCTGCCGTATCCGCGAGGGGAACGGGTGGGCCTATGCGGATCCCGCATGGCCCCTTCTTTCTCACACATAGCCACCGAGGCCGCCCGGAATCCCTAATCTAAGCTCATGCCCCAACAACCAGACGGCGTTCTTCCACCGGACCTGTGGACACGGCCTCGCATGGCGAGCGCACTGGCCACCTGTGACATGGCGACGGTCATCGAAGGCGTGCGCACCGCACGCGGATGGTCCCAAGGCGACCTCGCCCGTGCGATCGACTACTCCCAGAGCTGGGTCTCGCGCGTGCTCAACGGCCAGCAGTCACTGACCATCAACCAGGTGCACGACCTCGCCCGGCGGCTGGACATCCCGCTGCACCTGCTGCGCTTCGGCGGCGCACCGCCCCAGGCCGGTCCCGCCGAGAAGGGAGTGGACACCACGAGACGCCGCGACTTCGGACGCGTGGTCGCCGCGAGCGCCCTGCTCACCGCCGCCTCCACGGCCGCCACCCCGCCGGGCGTCCCGGTGGCGGCTCACCGCTCCGTCAACGAAACGACCGCCGCCGCCCTACGCTCCATCACCGGGGGCCAGCGCCGCATGGACGCCGCCTCTCCCGCCCGCCACCTGCTGCCAAGCGCGGTGGCGCACGTGCATCTGTCCGAGCAGATGCTCGGGCATTCGCACAGGACACCGTTCCACGCGGAACTGAGTGCGGCCGCCAGCGAGGCCTCGGGGTTCGCCGCCTGGCTGCACGCCGACCAGGGCGACACGGGCTCGGCGCGCACCTACTACCGCACGGCGGTGGTACGTGCGCGGCAGGCGGGCATACGCCTGCTCGACGTGTACATGCTGGGCTCGCTGGCGGCCTTCGAGACCGACACCGCGGAGGATCCCCACCTGGGCCTGGAACTGGTCCACGAGGCCAAGCACGTCCTCGGCCCCTCGGCCCACCCCACCGCCCGCGCCTGGCTCGCCTGCATGGAGGCGCTCGCGCACGCCGGGACCGGTGACGGCCCGGCCGCCGCGCACGCCATCGGCCGGGCGGAGAAAGAGGTGATCCGGTCGGCCAACACCGATCCGCCCTGGCCGTGGGTGTTCGCCTTCGACGAGACCAAGGTCGCCGGTTACCGGGCCCTGGTGGGCGTACGGCTGAGCCGGCCGCACGACGCACGCCGGGCCTTCGCCGAGGCGTTCGCCCCGAGAACGGCCAACGCCAAGCAGTCCGCCGTACTACAGGTGGAACTGGCCTCGGCGCACGCCGACGCGGGCGACGTGGACGAGGCGTTCCGCCTGGCCCAGGAGGCTCTGAGCACGGGGATGCGGTTCGGGTCCGAGCGGGTCATCGGACGGGTGCGGACCTTCCGGCGCCGATACTCCGGGCCGCGGGCACGCTGCGTCGCCGACCTGGACGACCGGATTCTGTCACTGATTACCGGCAATACCGCTTCCGGGTAGAAAAGCCGCGAAGCGACCAACAGGGAGGTTTCGTGATCCGCATCGGAGTCACCGGCCACCGTGCCCTGCCCCCCGAGGTGAGCAGTGCCGTCGCCGAGCTGGTCTTCACCCGCCTGGAGCCCCACGGCTGCGAGATGGTGGGTCTGTCCTGCCTGGCCGACGGCGCCGACGCCGTCTTCGCCGAGGCGGTCGTGGCCGCTGGGGCACCGCTGGAGGCGGTCGTCCCCGCCGCCGGCTACCGGGAGGCGCTCCCGAAGGAGCACCACCCCGTCTACGACCGCCTGTTGGGGCAGGCCGTCCTCGTCCACGAGCTACCACACGCCGCGTCCACCCCCAAGGCGCATATGGAGGCCGGAAAACTGATCGTGCAGCGCTGCGACCAACTGGTGGCCGTCTGGGACGGCCAGCCCGCACGGGGCCCCGGCGGCACCGCCGACGTGGTGGCCTACGCGCGTTCGCTCTTTCGCCCGGTATCGGTGCTGTGGCCCGAGGGAGCCCGCCGCTGAGACCCGGCGCGCCGCCCCCCTGTCGCCCGGCACGGCAACGCCCGGTCAGTTCCGGCCCGACACCGCCGCGTTCACGTCCACGGCCCGCAGTACCCCGCGCACGCCGCCGTCCTCCGCCACCACCAGGTACTCGGGCACCGGATACCGAGAGAGCGTGTTCAGCAGTTCCTCGCCCTCCAGCCCCACAGGCACCAGCGAGTGCTCGGTGATCGCCCGGGCCACACTCGATACCGGCACCCACGCCCGGCGCTCCTCAGCGATCGCCTCGGCCGCCGCCGGATGCACGATCGAGGTCGCCGTGCCGTCGGAGTCGGTCACCACGACCTCCACGGCCCCCGCCTCCCCCGCACGGCGCCCGGCCTCGGCGAGCGAGGTGTCAGCCAGCACCGTCACCGCCTTCCGGGCCATGTCACGAGCCCGCAAGCCGGGAATCCGCTCGCGCACCCGAGCGGTGCGCAGCGCGTCCGTGGCGCCCATCCACATGAAGCCGCCCAGAACCAGGCCCCACACCACGGCCCAGGGACCGGGCCACCCGCCCGCCGACCAGGCGAGCAGGAACGGCAGGGCCACGACCACCAGTGCCAGTACCCGGCCACCCCAGGCGGCGGCCACACTCCCCAGGAAGGGCCTGCCCGTCGCCTTCCACACCCCGGCGCGCAGCAGCCGCCCGCCGTCCAGGGGGAGCCCGGGCAGCAGGTTGAACACACCCACCAGCAGGTTGGCGATCCACAGCTGGAACAGCAGCTCACCGACCACACTGAACGGGTCGGCGAACAGGAACAGGCCGAACCCGCCCGCTGCCAGGAGCAGCGAGAACAGGGGGCCGGCGAACGCGATCCAGAACTCACGGCCCGGGGTGGGCGCCTCGCGTTCGATCTCGGAGACCCCGCCCAGCACATACAGCACGATGCGCCGGACCGGCAGGCCGTACATGCGCGCGACCACCGAGTGGGCGAGCTCGTGCACCAGGACCGAGACGTAGAGCAGGACGGCGAAGACGAACGCCAGAAGGTAGGCGGCGGGGCCCAGCGCCAGGCGGCCCTGGACGATGCCGCCGTAGACCAGGGTGATCAGCACCGCCACGATCAGCCACGAGGGCGTCACGTAGACGGGGATACCGAAGGGACGGCCGATCAGTAACCCCGGCTTGGCGGAACGGTCGCGGGGGCTGGGCGCGGATGGATCACTACCGGTCGTCACACCCCCAGCCTATGGCCCATCCGCACCGGCCCACGGCCCCCCTCCGGAGCAGTGCATCCACCGCGTGCGCGATGGCCGAACCGGACTCCTCCCCTCCGCCCCTCGTCCCCCGACCCGATCAGCCGACCACGGCCACGTTCGCGGCTTTCCCCTTGTCACAGCCTTCTCGTAGGCTCGTCACATGACCACCGCGCTCCTGCCGTCCGCCCTCTCCCCCTCCAGGGCCTCCGACTTCCTGCAATGCCCCCTGCTGTTCCGCTTCCGCACCATCGACCGGCTCCCCGAGGCACCCAGCGCGGCGGCCCTGCGCGGTACCCTCGTCCACGCCTGCCTGGAGCGCCTGTACGAGCTGCCCTCCGAGTCGCGCACCCCGCTCAACGCCCTCAGCCTCGTCGACCCCCAGTGGAAGAAGCTGCGCGAGAAGAAACCCGAGGTGGAGGAGCTCTTCGCCGACGAGGCCGAGCGCGACACCTGGCTGGAGTCGGCCCGCGCCCTGGTCCGCCGCTACTTCGACCTGGAGAACCCCGCCGCCCTGGAACCCCGTGACCGCGAGATGCGCATGGACGTGTCCCTGCCCACCGGACTCAAGCTGCGCGGCTACGTGGACCGCCTTGACGTCGCCCCCTCCGGACAGATCCGGATCGTGGACTACAAGACCGGCAAGTCGCCACACCCCCGCTTCGAGGACAAGGCCAGATTCCAGATCTTCTTCTACGCGGTGATGGTCTGGCGCGACCTCGGCATCGTCCCCACCCGCCTCCAGCTCGTCTACCTGGGAGGCGACGGTGCCGTGCGCTGGTACGACCCCACCGAGGACGAACTGCGGGCCGCCGAGACCGAGATCTCCGATATCTGGACGCAGATCGAGGCGGCCGGACGCTCCGGGGTCTGGAAACCCAGGAAGAGCAAGCTCTGCGGCTGGTGCGAGCACCAGGCGCTGTGCCCGGAGTTCGGCGGCACCCCGCCGCCCCTGCCCGCCCCGGTGGTCCGCTCCTCCGCCCCGGCCTCCGAAGCCTGACCCCGTTGCCCGGGCGGGGCCGCCCCTTCGGATACGGCACAATCACCCGTGTGCCCGTCTCAGTACTGCTGGTCGACGACCAGCCCCTCGTCCGCGCCGGTTTCCGTATGATCCTGGAGTCCGTTCCACACCTGTCAGTGGTGGGTGAGGCCTCCGACGGCCGCGAGGCGGTCCGCGAGGTTCGAAGCCTGCTGCCCGACGTCGTCCTCATGGACGTGCGCATGGCCGGGATGGACGGCATCGAGGCCACCCGGCAGATCGTGTCATGGGCGCGGCCCCTGGGCCACCGGGTACGGGTACTGGCCCTCACCACCTTCGACCTGGACGAGTACGCGGTCGAGGTGCTGCGCGCGGGCGCCACCGGTTTCCTGCTCAAGGACGCGCCGCCCACCGAGCTCGTGTCGGCCGTCGAGGTCGTCGCGGACGGGGCGGCGATCGTCTCCCCGCCGGTGCTGCGCCGTCTGCTGGACCGCTTCGCCCCGCTCCTGCCCGCGGCCCCGCCCGGCGCCGAGGCCGACGAGGACCCGCTGACCGCCCGCGAGCACGAGGTCCTGCGGCTGCTCGCACGCGGATGGTCCAACGCCGAGATCGCCGCCCATCTGGTGCTTGGCGAGACCACCGTCAAGTCACACGTGGGCAGCATCCTGACCAAGCTGGGACTGCGCGACCGGGTTCAGGCTGTGGTGCACGCCTACGAGCACGGACTGGTCCGCCCAGGACAACGCGACGAGGACACCGGACCGCCCTCCCGATGAACCACGGACCGGGCGCCGACGCTCGTGACCCGCCCGGCACATCCCCTCCACCCCGGCCGCACCTTCACGCCCCGCCCGGGTAGGGCCCTTCCCCGAGGCCCCACGACCGCCCCCGTGACCCGGCGCGTCGCTGTCGGGGGGTCACACGTCTTGACAGGATGTTCCGGTGATCGAACTCACTGGCAACCGCCCCCGCTCCGGGCGAACCCGGCACTCTCGGGCCGCGTCCCCTCAAGGGTTTGATCAACGCGCCGACCACCGCGGTGTGCAGGCGGGGAGGAAACGGAGACAGGGATGCCAAGCAAGCGGGAACGCCCCGTACCCCCGAGCGAGGACCGCCTGCTCAGCAGGATGCGGGACTGGCGTGCGGCGCACGAGCGCGAGCTGACCCCGGAGGGCCTCGACGAGGACGAGGACGCCGACCTCCCCGACGCGCGCGCCATCGACCTGGTGCTGCGCGTGGGCGAGCTGATGCTGGCCAGCGGCGAGGGCACCGAGACCGTCAGTGAAGCCATGCTCAGCCTCTCCGTCGCCTTCGACCTGCCGCGCTCGGAGGTCTCGGTCACCTTCACCACGATCACCCTCTCGCTCCACCCCGGCGGCGACCACCACCCGATCACCGGCGAGCGGGTGGTGCGCCGCCGCACCCTGGACTACTTCCGCGTCAACGAGCTGCACACCCTGGTGCAGGAGTCCGCGCTGGGGCTGCTGGAGCTGGAGGACGCCGCCGCCCGCCTGAAGCAGATCCGGCGTGCCAGGATGCCCTACCCGAACTGGCTCATCGCGCTCGGGTTCGGCCTCATCGCCTCCAGCGCGAGCCTCATGATGGGCGGCGGCCTCATCGTGGCGACCGTGGCGTTCCTGGCCACCGTGCTGGGCGACCGCACCGCGGTGTTCCTGGCCAAGCGCGGCGTCGCGGAGTTCTACCAGATGACGGCGGCCGCGATCGTCGCGGCGACGATCGGCGTGGCCATGCTGTGGGTGAGCAGCACGCTGGACCTGGGGATGCAGGCGGGGGCGATCATCACCGGAAACATCATGGCCCTGCTGCCCGGCCGCCCGCTGGTGGCCAGTCTCCAGGACGGCATCAGCGGCACCTACGTGTCCGCGGCGGCCCGCCTGTTCGAGACCTTCTTCATCCTGGGCGCGATCGTCTCGGGCGTGGGCGCGGTCGCCTACACCGCGGTGCGCCTGGGCGTGAGCATCGACCTGGACAGCCTTCCCACGGCGGGCACGTCCCTGGAGCTACCGGTCCTGATCGGCTCGGCGGGGATCGCGATGGCGTTCGCGATATCGCTAGCGGTGCCACCCCGGATGCTGCCGACCATCGGCGTGCTCGGCGTGATGGTCTGGACGATCTACGCGGGCCTGCGCTCCGTGCTGGACGTGCCGCCCGTGGTGGGCACGGTCGCGGGCGCGGTCGCGGTGGGCGTGGTGGGCCACTGGCTGGCGCGGCGCACGCGCAGGCCGGTGCTGCCGTACCTGGTGCCCTCGATCGCGCCGGTGCTGCCGGGAAGCATCCTGTACCGGGGGCTGATCCAGATCACACAGGGCAGCGGCACCGTGGAGGGCAACGCGGTGGCGGGCCTGCTCAGTCTGGCGGAGGCGGTCATGGTGGGCCTGGCACTGGGCGCCGGGGTCAACCTGGGCGGCGAGCTGATGCGGGTCTTCCAGCGCGGCGGCCTGGCGGGCGCCGGGATGCGCAGCCGCCCGGCGGCACGCCGAACGCGCGGCGGGTACTGAGCTCCCTCCGGCCGACAGGAGAGCACCAATGTCGCCCCGGACGTGTCCTACCCCGTGAGAGCGGACGACGGCGGTCGGGGCCATCGCATTCGATCCAAACCGCAACAAGCATGTGATGTGAGCCACTACCCTTGGCCTCAGCTCAACGACGAGCACCTTTGGACCGAAAGGCCAGTCCCATGTGCAGCCATGAACCTTCCTGCCCGTCCTTCGAGGACACCGACCGCGAAGCGGCCCGGGTCGTCTCCAGTCACCCAGAGCAGGGGTGGAGCCTGCTCTGCAACGGTGTGGTCCTTTTCGAGGACACCGGTGAGCTGCTCCCCGACGGGGCCTCCGTCGCCCCGCACCGGCCCCGCGCCGCCGCCTGACCGCACAGGCGGGCACCGGCCGGCACCGCGGCCGTGAGTCACACGCCCCCGCCCGAAGGGCCCACGGCCGCCCGGGCGGTGGCGTGTCGCCGGCTCCCACAGGACCGGACGGCGACGCGCCGACGGGGGCTGACCGGCTGTCGGTCAGCCCCCGCCCTGGTCGGGCCAGCCCTCGGGCAGCACGTCCCGGCCGCCCATCGCCTCGCTCAGCCGCCGCCGGAAGTCGGCGTGCACGCCGGGCCCCCACACCAGTTCGCTCGGAGTGCGCAGGGCCTGCTCCATGGCGGTCCGCAGCGCGGCCGGGCGCGCCTCCCCCTCCACCACCGGCACCGCCAGCAGAGCGTGCATCCGGGTGATGACCGCGAACAGCTCCCCCGCCAGCGCGGGCGCGCTCGCAGTCGCCGCGGCCTCCTCCAGGTAGGAATCCCACCACGGGGTCGCGGCCCCGCCGTCCCCGTCCTCCGGAGGCGGGGCGAAGCCCCTGCGTAGCCGCCAGCGCACCTCCTCCGCGGTGTCCGGGTCCCGATCGCCCAAGCCCAGCCGCCAGATCCGTTCGGCCGCGACGGGATCCCCGCGCAGGGTGAGCAGGCCCGAGAGGAGCTCCACGGCGGCGGCGGAGGTACCCGGTCCGGGCGCTGGGGCCTCCCGGACGCCGTCCGCCTCCCCGGCCCCCTCTCCCGGGTCGACGATCGCGCCGACGTCGACGATGGCGTGTTCGAGGTGGGCGGCCGCGCGCAGCAGACGCAGCCCCGGATCATCGGCCACCGACAGACCGCGTTCGACGGCCGCCGCGGCGGCGCCGGGCAGTCCCCGCTCCAACAGACGCCCGGCCAGGTCGTGGGAGGCCTCGACGACCGTGGCGGCGTGCAGGCGGCTGACCGCCTCGGGGTCGGGCGGCGGGGTCAGCGCCGCCTCCCAGTGCGCCTCCGCCCCCTCGGTGTCACCGCGCACCTCAGCGGCACGCGCCAGACCGTAGCTGGCCACGGCGGTGTAGACCGGGCCGCCCAGGTCGAGCAGGCGGCGCCAGACGCGTTCGGCCTCGGCGGCCTCGCCCTCCTCTTCCAGGGAGAGCGCGAGGTGGTAGGCGGCGCGCGGGGCGTACCGCGAGTCCCCCGTGGCCAACGCGCGGCGGGCCGCCTCCCGGGCGGCGGACAGGTCGCCGCGCTGGTCCTCGACCACGGCCAGGCCGAGCAGGGCCCGGGCCTGCACGTGCGGATGGGGGTTGGCGGCCACGGCCTGCTGGTAGAGCTTGGCGGCGCGTCTGAGGTGGCCGCTCTCGGCGAGGTCCTGGGCCTGGTCGCACACTTCGGAGGCGTCCCGGCCGGACGGCACGGCGGATCCCTCCGTGTCCTCGGGATCGGTGGCCGAAGGCGGGTCGGCGGGGCCAGAGCGCGCGGGAGGTCCGGACGTCGTGGGCATGAAGTCCGCTTTCCATGGGGGCGTCGGTTCTCGGGGCGGGAACGCAAACCGTGTCGCCGCAACTCTAACGCGGGGCGTGCCGCGGGCTGGTGGTCCGCGCCCGGGATATCGGTCGGATGGTTTCCTTCCCTTCCCTGCCCCGTCCAGCCTCCCTTCAACACAAGCGCCACCTATACGACGTAGATTCACAATCGTCGCAAGGGCACGGACGCGCCTTCCCCCCACCGGAGGAAGCACAAGGGGGCACCGACCCGAAGGTCGGCGCCCCCTGGCGGCCCGGACCGCCCTACAGCTCGAAGGCCTCCGGCGGCGGGCAGGAGCAGACCAGGTTGCGGTCACCGTAGGCCTGGTCGACCCGGCCGACCGGCGGCCAGTACTTGTCCGTACGCAGCGACGCCAGCGGGTACGCCGCATCGGCACGGGTGTAGCCGTGCTCCCACTCGTCGGCGGTCACCGCCTCGGCGGTGTGGGGCGCGTTGCGCAGCGGGTTGTCCTCGGCGTCCCACTCGCCCGAGGCCACCTTGTCGGTCTCGCGGCGGATGGCGATCATCGCCTCCACGAACCGGTCCAACTCGGCCAGGTTCTCGCTCTCGGTCGGCTCCACCATCAGGGTGCCGTTGACCGGGAACGACATCGTCGGCGCGTGGAAGCCGTAGTCCATGAGCCGCTTGGCGACGTCCTCGTTGCTGATGCCGCTGGCCTTCTGCAGCGGTCGGATGTCGACGACGCACTCGTGGGCGACCAGCCCGCCCGCACCGGTGTAGAGCACGGGGAAGTAGGGCTCCAGCCGCTTGGCCACGTAGTTGGCGGACAGCACCGCGATCTCGGTGGCCGAGCGCAGTCCCTGCTCCCCCATCATCCGCATGTACGCCCAGGAGATGGGCAGGATGCCCGCCGAGCCGAACGGGGCCGCGGAGACCGGCCCCACCCCCGTGTGCGGGCCCGCATCGGGCTGGCCCGGGTGGTTGGGCAGGAAGCCGGACAGGTGGGAGCGGACCGCGACCGGGCCCACCCCCGGACCGCCGCCGCCGTGCGGGATGCAGAAGGTCTTGTGCAGGTTCAGGTGGCTGACGTCGGCGCCGAACTCGCCCGGCTTGGCCCAGCCCAGCAGCGCGTTCAGGTTGGCGCCGTCCACGTACACCTGGCCGCCCGCCTCGTGCACCAGATCGCACACCTCGGTGATGGTGTCCTCGTACACGCCGTGCGTGGACGGGTAGGTGACCATGATGGCCGCCAGGTCGTCCGCGTGTTCGGCGGTCTTGGCGCGCAGGTTCTCCAGGTCGACGTTGCCGTTGTCGTCGCAGGCCACGACGGCCACGCGCATACCGGCCATGACCGCGCTGGCGGCGTTGGTGCCGTGCGCGGAGCTGGGGATCAGGCACACGTCGCGGTGTGCCTCGCCGCGCGAGTGGTGGTAGCCGCGGATGGCCAGCAGTCCGGCGAGTTCGCCCTGGGAGCCGGCGTTGGGCTGGAGGGAGACCGCGTCGTACCCGGTGACCTCGGCCAGCCAGGCCTCCAGGTCGCGGATCAGGGCCACGCTACCGGCGGCCTGGTCCAGCGGCGCGAGCGGGTGCAGGCCCGCGAACTCCGGCCAGGTGACCGGCTCCATCTCGGTGGTGGAGTTGAGCTTCATGGTGCACGAGCCCAGGGGGATCATCGTGCGGTCCAGCGCCAGGTCCCGGTCGGACAGGCGGCGCATGTAGCGCAGCAACGAGGTCTCGCTGCGGTGGGTGTTGAACACCGGGTGGGTCAGGTAGTCGACTTCGCGGGCCAGCCCCGCGGGCAGGCGGTCAGCGGTTCCGTCCACGCTCAGGCGCACTCGGGAGGAGCCGCGCTCGGCCTCGCCGAAGGCGGCCAGGACCTTCTCCAGGTCGGCCGGGGCGGTGGTCTCGTCCACGCTCACACCGACCGTGTCCTGGTCGACG
The DNA here is from genome assembly GCF_056312425.1 of Nocardiopsis sp. TRM 82005. NCBI lineage: Bacteria > Bacillati > Actinomycetota > Actinomycetes > Streptosporangiales > Nocardiopsidaceae > Nocardiopsis > Nocardiopsis sp. TRM 82005. The sequence continues at coordinate 19,792 of NZ_JBWDTQ010000042.1, read as the reverse complement.
GCCAGCAGGTTGTACCCGGACTCCAGCGCGGACTCCACGACGCGGGCGGCGCTGGGCACGCGCACGCGCAGGGTGTCGAAGTAGGCGGAGTGCACGAGCTCGAAGCCGCGCTCGGTGAGAGCGGCGGCCAGGGCGGCGGTACGGGCGTGCACCTGGCGGGCGATCGCGCGCAGTCCGTCGGGGCCGTGGTAGACGGCGTACATCCCGGCCATGACGGCGAGCAGGACCTGGGCGGTACAGATGTTGCTGGTGGCCCTCTCGCGGCGGATGTGCTGCTCGCGGGTCTGTAGGGCCAGGCGGTAGGCGGGCTTGCCCGCGTTGTCCACCGAGACGCCGACCAGGCGGCCGGGCAGCTGGCGGCGCAGCTTCTCACCGACGGCCATGTACCCGGCGTGCGGGCCGCCGAAGCCGAGCGGGACACCGAAGCGCTGGGTGGAGCCGACCGCGACGTCGGCGCCCAGGTCCCCGGGGCTGCGCAGCAGGGTCAGGGCGAGGATGTCGGCGGCCACCACCGCGAGGGCGCCGCGTTCGTGCGCCTGGGCGATGACGGTACCGGGGTCACGGACCGCGCCGCTTGAGGCGGGGTACTGCACCAGGACACCGAAGGCGTCGCCGTCGGGCAGTCCCCGGGACAGGTCGGCGACCACGATCTCGATGCCCAGGGGCTCGGCGCGGGTGCGCAGCACCCGCAGGGTCTGGGGGAAGACGTCGGAGTCGACGACGAAGACGTCGGCCTTGCTCCGGGAGGCGCGCCGGGCAAGGGTCATGGCCTCGGCGGCGGCGGTGGCCTCGTCCAGCAGCGAGGCGCCGGAGACGGGCAGGCCGGTCAGGTCCGAGACCATGGTCTGGAAGTTGAGCAGGGCCTCCAGGCGGCCCTGGGAGATCTCGGGCTGGTAGGGCGTGTAGGCCGTGTACCAGGCGGGGTTCTCCATGATGTTGCGCAGGATGACCGGCGGGGTGAAGGTGCCGTAGTAACCCTGGCCGATCAGCGAGGTGCGCACGTCGTTGCGGGAGGCCAGGTCGCGCAGCTCGGCCAGGGCCTCGGACTCGCCGATCGCCTCGGGCAGGTCCAGCGGCGCGCTCTTCCCGGGCCCGGTGAGGATGGACTCGGGCACGGCGTCGGCCATGAGTTCGGCGGTGGAGCCGTAGCCGACGGTCTTGAGCATCTCCTGGGTCTCAGCCGGGGCGGGGCCGATGTGGCGGTCGGCGAACACCCTGGCGGGTTCGCCGGGGGTGTGCACGGGCTGGTCTGGCATGGAGACCTCCTGGTGACAGGGCCGAGTCTGATCGGCGGTGTTCCTCACGGTCTCCCCCTCTGTCACCGGGCACAGCGGTGCCCAGGCTTCAGAGCGGCCTACTCCACGCGGTCCATGGTGCCTGAGAGGTTACTGGGGAGTGTTGCCCCGTCGGCGCCCCGTTGGCGGGGTCTCTCTCGCGCGGCATCGACAGCCAGCTGACAGTCTGTACATGTGTACAACCAGGATGAATGTCGTTTTTCATCCCTGTTGTGACTACGACCGTACTCGATGGCCGCGCCGGGTACCGCCGCCGGTCAGGTGTTTCACTGGCTTGACGGCTTCGATCTGTCGGATCCTACGAACGGCTGCGGGGCTCCCGTGGCCGCGGCGGCCCGTCCGCCCCGCGCGCGATGCGGTTCGACCGCACGGGGAGGGCACGCGGTCCGCGGTGTGCCTCGGAGGGCTCAACCGGTGCGGCGTTCCCGGCGGCGCCTGGCCAGCTCGTCCACGGGCTGGGGTGCCACGGCGGGCAGGTCGGTCCGCTCCTCGGCGGGGACCACGCCCAGCGCCTCCTCCAGCTCGCGCCAGACGTTGGCCAGGGCCAGGCCGAACATGCCCTGTCCACGCTGCATGAGGTCGACGACCTCCTCGGGCGAGGTGCACTCGTAGACGCTGACGCCGTCGCTCATCAGGGTGATGCGGGCCAGGTCCAGGGCGGGGCGGCCGCGCAGGTGGTCGACCGCGGTGCGGATCTGCTGTAGCGAGATCCCGGTGTCCAGGAACCGTTTGGCCACCTTGAGCAACAGGATGTCGGGGAGGCTGTAGAGGGGGGCGTTGTGGGCTCCGGCACGCACGCTCGGCTCCACCAGGCCGGTCCTGGCCCAGTAGTCGAGCTGGCGGTAGCTGATCCCTGCGGCGGTACACGCCGCGGGGCCCCGGTACCCGACGTCCATAGGCAGCGCCACCACGTCCTCTTCGCACAGTAGGCCCTGCTGCCCCGCTAGCCGCAGCGCGAACCGCCTGTCATGGGGATCCCGCTCGCCGCCCGCTACCGCCACGCCGACCTCCGGCTTCTCGTCCCACGGCGGTCTCGACAGGGGATGTCCACTCAGGGAACGGGTGCGCCGCGGGTTCCACTGCAATGACGGTAGGACGGCCGACCGGCAGCGTCAACGACACCATGCGGCGCGTCGCCAAGTGCGCGCGGCGCTGGTGTCACAGAGCCGCCCGGTGGCGCCCCGTGCGCCTGCCGGGGTTTCGGCCCGAACCATTACGGCCATTTCCTTGTTCCAATCTATCACCGGCGCCCGGAACAAAGCCGCAGGTCGCGGCGTGTCCTCTCCGGTCACACCGAAAGCCACGCACAAGCGGGACCCGCGCCCACGCGCGGGTCCGTCAGGAGGAGCACGCCCCGGCACCTACTCCGTACGTCTGCCGAAGTCTTCGGGCGAGATGTTGTCCAGGAACTCCCGGAACGCCTCGACCTGGTCCTCCTGCTCGTCCGGGATCGGCATCCCGGCCTCTTCGATCACGTCCTCATGCGCGTAGATAGGCGTGCCCGTCCGTAATGCCAGGGCGATCGAGTCGGAGGGGCGCGCGCTCACCTCCACACCGTTGCTGAAAACCAGTTCGGCATAGAAGATGCCGTCGCTGAGGCCGGTGATGTTCACCGTGTTGAGCCCGGTGTCCAGGGCGTCGAGCACGTCCCGGAGCAGGTCATGGGTGAGTGGCCGGGCCGGGGCGACGCCCTGTTGGGCCAGCGCGATCGCGGTCGCCTCCACGCCGCCGATCCAGATCGGCAGGTAGCGGTCCCCATCGGATTCCTTGAGCAGGACAATCGGCTGGTTCGAGGGCATCTCAACCCGGACGCCGACGACCTCCATGTGCTTCACAGCGTCTCCGTCCCACGAGTCGTCATGCCGGATGGGCGCTCGTCCCTGCTCCTCCTGTGGATCAGGACCCGAGGGCGAAATCGGCACCCTTCGTTACAAAGCTCTCCGGCGGCGGGGGGCCGCAAACCTCATCGGCCCACCCACCGCCTCGCGCCCGTAGCCGGTATACCCGTCAGCGTCGAGGTTTGGTCAGTAGGACCATCCGGAACTTGCCGATCTGGATCTCGTCTCCACCGCCGAGCTGGGCCTCGTCGACCGGCTCACGGTTGACGTAGGTGCCGTTGAGGCTGCCCACGTCACGGACACCGAACCCGTCGCCGCGGCGGAAGAACTCCACGTGGCGGCGGGAGACGGTGACGTCGTCAAGAAAGATGTCGCTGTTGGGGTGGCGGCCGGCGGTGGTCACATCACTGTCCAGCAGGAAGCGGCTCCCGGCGTTGGGGCCGCGCCTGACCACGAGCAGCGCCGTCCCCGGCGGTAGCGCGTCGGGATTGGCGGAGTCGTCACCGCCCAGCTCGTCACCGGACTCCTCATCCTCCAGGGCCTGTATGCCAGAGATGGAGATGGTCGAAGTGACGTCTCCGCCAGAGTCCCCGCCAGCGCCTGGTTGGGGACCCTGCTGTTCGGCCCTGCGGAGGGGAGTTCCACAGTGGGAGCAGAAACGGGCATCATCCGCAACGGCGTGACCGCACTGCGTGCAGTAAACGCTCGACATAGGTCGGCTCGGCCTCCTACCGCACGGGGCGGTGCTTGATTCGGCTGGTCGGTGGCGCGTGCCGGGTACCGCGCGGGCACCGGCCCGCGCATCACCCGGAACGCGGCGAGACGCTCCGCTGTCGTGCCAGCGGCGTGTCTCGCACGGTCGGTCGCTAGGTCTCATCCCCCATGTTGTACTCCTTGTCACCCCCGGTGAGGGTGTCCGCCGTTGCCGGGACACCCGGCCCGGTGGGCGACGCGGCGCCCCGGGGAACACTCGACTTTAAACCATATCCCTGTCCAGGAAGGGCTTTGCTCCCCCTCGGCCTGCCGTGGGCGCCCCCGACGCGATCGCACCGGGCGGTGGCGGATCCACTGCCTGGAACACCGCCTCACGCCGGTGGCCGACACCGTCGGGGAACGCAGCCTGTCCTGGTGCTGATGCCCCGCTGGCGGGTTTGGTTCTGCGCGGATCCCCGCGGATTCGCGCCGGTTTCGCCACACTGCCGGGACCTGCCCGTACGCCCAGTCTAGCCAGCGGATCCGCTTGGGGGAGAACACACGGTCGGGCACGAGGGGTAAGCATAACGGCACTGATAGTGCGGGCGCGGGTGGCCTCCCGCCCGCGCCCGCACGGCCGGATCAGCCTTCGGCCCGCTCCACCACGGTCGCCCACTCGTCCAGCAGGCGGTGCGCGGTGTCGGAGTTGGGACCTTCGGCCCAAAGATGGGTCACGGCCTCCGTGGTGTCGGGGAGGACCAGGGCCCAGCTGCCGTCCGGCTCGATCACCCGCACGCCGTCGGTGGTGTCGAGTTCGCGGTCGCCAGCCGCCTCCACGACGGCCCGCATCACGCTCCCCTTGATCGCCCATGGGGTGGGCACGGAACGGCGCAGCAGATGCGCCTGGGGGATCGTACGGTCGATCTGGCTCAGCGAGCGACGGGTACGGGCCACCAGTGCCAGCAGCCGCACGAAGGCGGCGATGGCGTCACTGGTGGGGCTGAACTGCGGCACGACGAAGCCGCCACGGCCGTCGCCCGCGAAGACGATGTCGTCCTCGGCCTGGACCGCCTTGGTCAGCTCGTCGGTGGCCGTGGCCGTCCAGTGCACCTTGACCCCGTGCGAGGCGGCCACCGTCTCGGCGACCCGCGTGGTGGTCACGGGCAGAGCCACCGTCCCGCCGCCGTACTCGGCGCAGACCAGTTCCAGGACGACCAGCAGGGCGCGGCCGCTCTCGACCAGCTCGCCCTTCTCGTCCACGAGGGACAACCGCTCGGCCACGGGGTCGAACCGCACCCCGAAGTCGGCGCCGGAGTTGGCGACCAACTCGCCCAGCCGTGCCAGGTCCCAGTTCTGCTTGGCGACGCTGTCGGTGGGCGAGGACTCGTCCAGCCGGTTGTTGACGGTGAGGACGTCCACCCCGATCCGGCCCAGCAGGGAGGGCAGGATCAGCGAGCCGCTGCCGCCCGCGCAGTCCACCACGACCTTGAGTTCGGCCTCGGCGACGCCGGAGGTGTCCACCTGGCGCAGCAGCTCGTGGGAATAGCTCTCCACGTTGCGGGAGGGGAAGGTCAGCTCACCGATCTCGCCGGGGAAGGCCCGACGGTACTCGGCACGGGAGAAGACCCGGTCGAGCTTGCGCTGGGCGGCGGACGACAGGTCGGCGCCGTCGCCGTCCAGGAACAGGATGTCCACCGACTCCGGGTCTCCCGGGGCGGTGCGCACGGTGATCCCGCCGCTGACACCGCTCTGGGAGGTGTGGAAACGCGCCACCGGCAGCGGCACCACCTCCAGGTCGCGCACCTCGATGGCGGTGGCGGTGAGCGCGCTGATGATGGCGCGCTTGAGCGTGCGGGCGGCGCGGGAGACGTCACGCGAGGTGGTGACGATCGCGCCCTTCTTAAGGGTGGTGGCGTAGGCGTTGGCCAGGCGCACCGCCAGTTCCGGTGTGATCTCGACGTTGATCAGGCCCGACACACCCCGGGGGCCGAACAGCGAGCGCTGCCCGCGCGACTCCCAGATGACGTTGGTGCTGACCACCGCCCCGGCCTCGATGGTCTTGAAGGGGTAGACCTTGACGTCGTTGTGGACGTAGGCCTCGGACTCGATGACGCAGTCCTCGCCCACGACCGCGCCCTCCTCGATCCGGGCGGCGGCCATGACGTCGGTGTTCTTGCCGATGACGGCGCCGCGCAGGTTGGCGCCGCGGCCGATGAACACGTTGTCGTGCAGGACGGTGCGGTGGGCGAAGGCGTCCGCCCGCACCACGGCGTTGCTGCCGACCACGGTGAACTCGCGCAGCTCGGCGCCCGCCTCGACCTTGGCGTAGTCGCCGACGTAGAGCGGTCCCTTGAGTACGGCGGCGGGGTGGACCTCGGCGCCCTCGCCGATCCACACGCCCGGGGATACCTCGAAGCCGTCGATCTCCACGTCGACCTTGCCCGAGAGCACGTCGGCCTGGGCGCTGAGATAGCTCTCGTGGGTGCCCACGTCCTCCCAGTAGCCGTCGGTGACGTAACCGTAGAGGGGTTCGCCCTCCTTGAGGAGCTCGGGGAAGACGTCGCCGGACCAGTCCACGACCTCACCCTCGGCGACGCGCTCCAGCACCTCCGGCTCCATGATGTAGATGCCGGTGTTGACGGTGTCGGAGAAGACCTGGCCCCAGGTGGGCTTCTCCAGGAAGCGCTGGACACGGCCCTGCTCGTCGACGATGATGATGCCGAACTCCAGCGGGTTGTGCACCCGCTTGAGGCCGATGGTGACCTTGGCCCCGCTCTCGCGGTGGAAGCGGAGCATGTCGGTCAGGTCGATGTCGGTGAGCGCGTCGCCGGAGATGACGATGAAGGGCTCGCCGCGCAGGTGTTCCTCGGCGTTCTTGACACTGCCCGCGGTGCCGAGCGGGACCTCCTCGGCGACGTAGTTGAGCTTCATGCCCAGTTCCTCGCCGTCGCCGAAGTAGTTGCGGATGAGGGTGGCCAGGAACTGGACCGTGACCACGGTCTCGGTGAAGCCGTGCTTGTGCAGCAGGCGTAGGACGTGCTCCATGATGGGTCTGTTGACCACCGGGAGGAGCGGTTTGGGCTGGTTGGCCGTCATGGGGCGCAGGCGGGTGCCCTCACCGCCCGCCATGAGGACGGCCTTCATCGTGGGCGTCGTGCCCTCCGGCGCGGTGTCTTCGGTCTGGCTCATCGCCGATACCTCCGTACGGCCGCGCAGGCGGAGGGCGTGCTGGAAGGATGGTGCGCGGAGCGCGCGCCATCGCGCGCGGTGGGACATGTTCTCATGATGGAGACGACACTCCCTTTCGATCCGATAGGACTCGTGGTGAGCCGGTCCGTCAGCGGATCAGGGGCCGGTCCGTCCCTGATCCGGGCGGCTCGGTCGGTCCGAGCCTTCGGTCGCCGGTGCGGCTGGATCAGGTCGATCCGTAACGTGCCCGCGCACGGGGTCGCTGTCCCCCGCGGCCCGGGGGCCACCGGCGTGATCAGCGCGTTCGTCGCGGCGGGTCTGGGCGATCAGGCGCAGTCCCTGTACGGCGTAGAGCAGTCCGGCCCACCAGTACAGAGCCGTTCCCCAGAGTGCGAAGGCCCAACCTATAATTCTCGCCACGTCTGTCACGATCGGGGCGTATCCCGCGATGAACAGCAAGGGGAACGAGTACAGCAGGCACATCGTGGCGGCCTTCCCGGCGAAGTTGACCGGGAGGGGGCCGTAGCCGAAATGGCGCAGGAGCGGCAGCGCGCCCAGGATGAGGACGTCGCGCAGGACGAGGATGGCCATCAGCCACCAGGGCACGATGCCGCGGATGACCAGGCCGAGCAGGGCGGCGAAGATGTAGAGGCGGTCGGCCAGCGGATCCAGGACGGTGCCCAGGCGTGAGGTCTGGTTCCAGGCGCGGGCGACCTTGCCGTCGAGCCAGTCGCTGAGGCCGGCCAGGGCCAGCACGAGTAGTGCCCACCAGTCGGCCTGGGGCCCTAGAACGAGCCACAGGAACAGCGGCACGCCCAGTAGCCGGAGCATGCTCAGTAGGTTGGGAACCGTCCAGATGCGGTCACTGACCTCCGGGCCGGCCACATCGCCCCCCGCCGTGAGTCTGCCATCTTCCGCGGATCGCCCCATGTCGCCAACGATAACGGGCGGGAGGGTCGTTTCCCGCCATCGTGGGTTCCACCTGCCCTGACGTGGGCCGGAGAACGGCCGCGAATTGATCGTACCCTGTACGTTTTCGCGCCCTCCCCGACGGTGGCCCTCCTGACTGTGCAACGCGAGACACCCGGACGCGGTTCCCGCGGGCCGCCCGAGACAACGCCGGAACGAGGGGAGGTACCCGGCCCCGGGCGGTTCCGCACTCGTGGTGACGCACGGCGCCTGAAACTCGGTGTAAGCAATGTCTCACTGCGGGCAAGCAGGGATTCCGGCTGTCAGACGCCTCCGCGGGGTGCGAGGTGGGCGGCCAGGCGGCGCAGGCGGTCCGGTCCGGTGGGTTCGGTGTCCTGGAGCGGGATCTCCACCGTCCCCAGAGCCGCGAAGCGCTCGCGTGTGGCGGCCAGGGCCTCGGCCGTGTCGGGGCCGGCCGCGTCCTCGGGCGGGAGCTGGTTGACGATCACGGGAGCGAGCCGGAACCCGGCGTCGGTGAGCTGTTCGACGGCCCGGGCGGTCTCGGCCAGCACCATGCGCCGGGGCAGGGTCACCAGACGCACCACGGCGTCCCGGCGCAGGCGGTCGGCGGCGCGCTCCAGCCGGCGGCGGCGTGCGTGCAGGCGCTCGGTGAGGGGATCGGCTTCCTCGCCCGAGTCGCCGACGACGTCGGCGAAGGCCTCGGCGCGCCGGGCCCGCTCGCGCTGGCGGGTCAGGCCCACCACCCAGGGGGTCAGGAGCGCGGGCAGGTTGAGCAGGCGCAGCAAGTGTCCGGTGGGGGCGCTGTCCACGACCAGGGCGTCCCATTGGTGCCCGACCTCCTCCATGCGGTCCACGAGCAGGTCGGCCAGCGCGGACTCGGCCATGCCGGGGCTGGAGCCCGCCTGCTCCAGGTGGCGCTGCACGGCGGGCACGATCTCGGGCTGGACGGCCTTTCGGGCGTCCTCGGCGACCTGGGCGATACGGCGGCGCACGGCGGCGTCGGCGTCGGGTTCGGCGGCCCACAGGCCCGGGGCCACCCGGACGGGCTCGTCCTTGAGGGTGGTCTCCAGGGCGTCGCCCAGCGAGTGGGCGGGGTCTGTGGAGACCGCCAGGACCCTGTGTCCGGCGTCGGCCAGGGCCAGCGCGTGCGCGGCGGCCAGGGTGGTCTTGCCGACCCCGCCCTTGCCTCCGACGAAGGTGATCGGCGCGGCGACGGGTTCGGTCAACAGCAGCCTCCGGGTGCTCCGAAGTCCTCACGGCCCATCCGCTGGTGCCACTCGTGCAGGTCGGCGACCATGTACGGGATCAGGTCGAGGGTCTCGTAGGCGACGGGGTTGTCCACTCCCAGTGTCTCCAGCATGAGCAGGGCCCGCAGGGTGTCCTGCTGGGTGCGGGCCTCGCGTTTGCGCGCGTGTCCCCAACGCGCCTCGAAGACCTCCTGGTGGAAGCCCTCGAAGCGGCGCCAGGCGGTGACGGCGCGGCGCCAGATCCGCTTCGGGGAAGCGGACCCGGCGCCGGTGCGCGGTTCGCTCACGGGGCCGCGCCCCGCGTGCGACGGCGGTTACCTGCCCTCACCCTCGCCCTTTCCGGAGGCGGTCCCGCCGGAGGCGGGCTCGTCGTCGACAGCGGCCCCGTTGGTCCCTCCGTCGACGCCCGCGGCGACCTCGGTCGCCTCGGCCGCCGGGGGGTTCTTCCACGCCTTGTACAGGGCGATGGCGGCCTCGACCATCATCCACAGGGCCAGCACCAGGATGACCCCGTCCAGCGGGGCGAGCAGGAAAGCCTGCATCGCGTCATCGGACCTGGCGAAGTTGCCCAGCTGGATGACCAGCGCCCAGACGGTCATGATGACCAGGAACACCAGCGGGATGAGGATCATGATCGGGTTGCGGCCGCGCTTGGTGACCCACACGGCGATGACCGACAGGGCCAGGCCCGCGGTGAGCTGGTTGGTGGTGCCGAACAGCAGCCACAGGGTGCCCACGGCGAAGTTGCCCGGAACCAGGGTCAGGGCGAAGGGGATGATGACCGCGACGAGGGTGGCCACGGTCAGGTTGCGGGACAGGAAGGTCAGCGTCCTGTGCGGAGCGCTGGCGGCGGTGAAGCGCTCGGCGCCGATCGTGGCGATCTCCTGGATGATGTAGCGCTTGAGCCGGACCGCGGTGTCCAGGGTGGTGACGGCGAAGCTGACGATCACCAGGGCGCCGAAGACCAGGGCGGTGCTCTCGGGGATGCCGATGTTGGAGGCGAAGCCCGCCACGCCCTCGATGAACCTGCCCTGCGGGTCGGCGGAGGCCGCCTCCCAGTCGACGTAGAGGCTGGCCCAGTCGGTGCCGCTGTTGGCGGAGTAGATCATGGCGCCCGCGGTGCAGGCCAGGATCGAGCACAGGGCCAGGGTTCCCTCGCCCAGAGAGCTCATGTACCCGACGTACCGGGCGTCGGTCTCCTTGTCGATCTGCTTGGAGGTGGTCCCGGAGGCGACCAGGCTGTGGAAGCCCGACACCGCGCCGCAGGCGATGGTGATGAACAGCAGCGGGAAGATCGGCGGGGAGTCCGCCGGGGTGTCGCGGAAGAGCGGCGCCTCGATCGTGTTCATGCCCACGATCACGCCGAGCATGATGACCGTCAGGGCCAGGACCATCTGGTGCTGGTTGATGTAGTCGCGCGGCTGGAGCAGCAGCCACACCGGCAGGCGGGAGGCGATGAACGCGTAGGCGAACACGATCACGATCCACAGGAGGTTCTCCTGGACCCCCACGGCCTCGGCGACCGGAGCGAGGCTGATCGGCAGGAGCTGTCCCAACGGGATGCAGGCGTAGACCAGCACCAGGGCGACGATCGAGGGGATCAGCGCGGCGGTGCGCCGGCGGTAGACGACCTGGCCCACGGCGATGGACAGCGGGATGGTGACCAGGGTGGGCAGCACCGCCTCGGGCGCGCGCACGAACAGGCCGGCGATCACGATGGCGAACACCGCGTTCACCATGGTCACCAGGAAGAAGATGATCAGCAGGAACAGGATGCGGGCCCGGGCTCCGATGACGTCGCCCGCCAGGGTGCCGATGCTGCGCCCCTTGCTGCGCAGGGAGACGACGATCGATCCGAAGTCGTGCGCGCCCGACCCGAAGATCGTGCCCAGGACCACCCACAGCAGAGCCGGTCCCCAGCCCCAGAACACGCCGATCGCCGGGCCGACGATGGGCGCCGCGCCCGCCACCGAGATGAAGTGGTGCGCCAGGACGATGTGCTTGTTGGTGGGGAGGAAGTCCACCCCGTCCCGGAAGGTGTGCGCGGGCGTGGCGAAGGCCGGATCGAGGGCGTAGACCCGCTTGGCCAGGTAGACGGAGTAGAAGCGATACGCGAGCGCGAAGATCGCCAGGGTGCCGACCAGTACGGCTACAGCGGGCATGGGGGGATCACTTCTTTCGGGTCTCCCAGCGGAACGGGCGGGCTTGCGTGTGCCCTGTCCAGGCGGTTCGAGTACAGTCCCGAGAAATTAACATGAGCGGCACATCACAGAAAAGGAAGAATGTGAACGATTTCGCCACGGTCTGGCGGCGCTCGGCCGTCGGCGAGTTGTCCTGGCTGGCCCCGGAGGGGCCCGTGGGTGTTCCGGTGGTCCCGCTGATGGACGGGGAGGTGCCGTGCGTGGCCCTGCCCCTGGCCCACCTGGACCTGGTCGACACGCTCGCCCCGCGCGCCGCGTTCAGCCTGACCGCGCCCGCGCCCGCTTCGGACACCGGCCTGGTCGGGATCGGTCCGGCGGAGGTGCGTCTGGACCCCGCGGGACACCTCTTCGGCCGCGACCTGGTCCAGCAGGAGGTGGCCAAGCACCCGCCGACACAGCTGCGGGCGGGCAGCCTGATGGCGCGCCGGGAGAACTGGTGGTGGATGGCGCGCGCCGTGGTGGGCCTGACCGGGGTGGAGCAGGTGTACGAGGTGCGGCGGCGCGACCGCGCCGAGGACGCCCTGCTGGTACGCGAACAGGACTCGGACGTACGGGTGGACGTGGTGACCGCGAAGAACTGGTCGGCGGGTCCGGGCGGGAGCGTGGAGCTGTGGTCACGCGACGGCGGCGACCTGGCCGGGCGGGGCGGGCGGGCGCTGGTGATGGGCCACCAGGCCAGCCCCGACTTCGAGCGCTGGGAGCGGTGGACGCGCACCGGAACGCTGTCGGAGCAGACACTGGAGGTCACCGGCGCCGACGGCGGCCCCGACCCCGATCCGCGCCCGTACCGCCTGCTGGAGCGGATGCGCAACCACCGGGAGGTGGAACGCGCCTGCCGTGCGGGTGTCTCGGCGGTGGAGCGCCGCCTCGGGCGCTGATCCCCCGGTGCGCGGGGCCGCGCCCGGGATCAGAGCGCCAGGATGCTGTCGGCCTCCCGCCGGCCCGACAGCAGGGCGCCGTGCACGGTCGCCGTGTGCTCGATCTCGGTGGCCTCTCCCCCGAAGAAGACCCTCTCCCCGACCGGGGCGCCCAGCGCCACCCGGTCGTCGTCGTCCGAGCCCACGGCCGTGAAGGAGAAGGAGCCTCGGGAGAACGGGTCGTCCATCCAGTGCGTGACGTGGTGGCCGACCGGGTCGGGCGCCTTGCGGAACATGCCGCGCAGTGAGGCCATCGCGTGTTCGACCACCTCGCCGTCGTCCTTGTCCGCCAGGAACCGCGCCGCGTTGCCACCGTTGCGGCTGACCAGGATCGGCGCGTCCAGGACCCGCTGGCCCGCGTACCAGTGGAACCACGTCCCCTCCTCGGTGCCCAGGTGGACGAGGACCTCGGCGTCGCCCCAGAACACCTGGTCGAAGCGTAGGAACAGCTTCTCCAGGCGCCCGTTGCCCAGACGCTCCACCGCCTTGCGCTTGTCCTCGGGCAGCGGCGGGTCGAAGTCGACCTGTCCGGCCTTGAGCACGCCCAGCGGCAGGGTCACCAGGACCCGGTCAGCGGTAAGCGTCTCCTCACCACGCGGGGTGTCCACGCGCACGCTGACGCCGTCGTCGTCGTGGGAGACCGACAGCACCACGTGCTCCAGGCGCACGTCCAGCCCTCGTGCCAGCTGGTCGGTGAGCTGGCTCATGCCGTCGGGGAAGACGACGTCGTCGCCGCTGAACTCGTGCAGGGCCGCCACCGTGGAGAAGGCGACCTCCTCGGCGCCGGCTCCGTGGTCGGCCTCGACCATGCGGTGCACGATCTCGTTGGCGTCGCGGGCCCGGGCACGCACCAGGTTGGCGTCGTAGAGGGCTTGCTTGATGCCCTCCTCCAGTGACTCCTGGGGGCCGGCGCCGACCTTGTCCCAGTACATGTGCTCGTTGAGGAGGTGAACGTCCTCCATGTTGCGGCGGTGGCGGTCGAAGAGCAGCCGCCGCCCCTTGGGGTCGTAGGCGGTCTCGGTGGAGCGGTTGAACACGGTCGTGCGGACACCGGACTCGCGGACCAGCCGCACGAGGGGGTTGTTCTCCTCGCCGCGCATCCAGGAGGCGCCCGCGTCCACGGTGGCCGAGCCCTCCCACTCACGGATCGAGTGGATGCGCCCGCCCAGGCGGTCACGGCCCTCCACGACGGTGACGCGCTCCCCCCTGTCGGCGAGCCGGTCGGCGGCGGCCAGCCCGGCCATCCCGGCGCCCACCACGATGGTGTGCCCGCGCCCGGGTTCGGCCTCACGTCCGCGCGGCTGGGCCGTGTGCTCCTCGGGCTCCTCGCCGCCTTCCTCGATGGTCTCCTCGGTGAGGTCCCCCGGGTCAGTCATGTGCCTCCCCCTCCGTGCCGGTGACCGACAGTGCGACCCTAAGCGCCCGGGGTGTCCAACACCCGAAGGACACCCCGCCAGCATGCGGAGTCGGGCGCGGCTCAGACGGACAGGCCGACCACGTAGGCCTCCAGGCGGTGCATACGGGGAAGCCGCTTCCACAGTGACCAGGCCACCATGCGGTGCAACCCGTCCAGATGGGTCAGGGAGTGCTTGTCACGGAGACCGTGGTAGTCGTGGTGGTCGATGGCGCGGGAACTCAGGAACAGCGGTACCAGGTCCGAGGTCGAGTGCCACGACAACTTCTCCCAGCACACCGGGTTGGTCGCGCGGTAGTCCTCACTCCGCGAGCGCAGGGCCTGGGTCACCTCGCTGACGGTCGCCCCCTCCGGGGGGCACGAGTTCGCTGTCGCCCTTCTCCCCCAGGTGCCAGGGCAGGACCACCGACAGCACGTCCTTGCGGTTCAGACGGACCCGGTACCAGGGTTCGCCCAACTCCTCCGTGGCCAGGTACACGAGCCTTTCGACCCGCGTGTTCACCGCGTGGAAGGAGTCGTCCGCCGAGTGGTTGGCGCGAAAGTGCCCGATGACGTCGTCTGAGGTGACCGGTTCGATGATCTTCACGAGAGTGCTTCTGTTCCGTCGTCTGGGGGATGCGGTCGCCTCCCGAAGGGGGCTGCGATACCTAGGTTTTTATCAGAACGAAACAGGCTTTCTCGACAGCCCCGAACGGCCTCCGTGGGTGCCGTCCCCACCGGCCGGCCCCGGGTGGCCCCTGTCAGGCTGTCCGGAGACGGCCTGACAGGGGAACCGTCAGCTGGTCGTGGGCGGCTCCCCCTCCTCGTCCTCCATCTCGACCCGTTCGCGGCGGCGCTCGCCCTGGACGTGCTCGTCGTGGGTGACGCCACGCTTGCGGACGTGGACCTCCTCGACGGGTACCTGCTCCTTGGAGACGACCGGCCGCTCCTCGTAGACCGTGAAGGTCTCCTCGCTCTCGCCCATCTCCCGGTCCCCAGCCACCTGGGAGGGGTCCTCGACCGGGCGCCGCTCGACCTGCAACTCCTCGCGGTGCAGCGGCACCGTCTCGTCGAACGGTTCGGTCTCCACGTACTTGTGCAGCCGGGCCCGTCCGGACTCACGCCGCTCCACCCCGATGTCCACGCGCTCCTCCGAGCGCGTCACCGAAACGTCGTCGGGCTCGTCCCTCCTCCCAGTGGCGGCCTCCCCCGCCATGGCCGCGTCCGCGGGCATGCCCGCAGGCGCCCCCGTGCCCGGCATGTCGGTCCGGCCGCCGGTGGTCTGCGGGCCCGGTCCCCGCCCTGCGGAGGCGTCCCGGCCCTCCCAGTCCGCGGGCTGGGACTGCACCGGAGGACCTCCGTGCTGGGCGTAGTACTCACGGACGGTCTGCTCCTCCTCGGGAGAGATGTGCCGGTCCGCGTCGACATGCGGCGCGTCCTTGACGGTGGCCTTGTCGTAGGGGATCCGGATGTCCTCCTCCGCGGGCTGGGACCCCTGGAGCGGGACGAGGGTCTCGTGCCGACCGAACAGGCCGGTGTGCACCGACACCCAACTCGGCTGGTCCGTGTTGTCGTCCAGGTAGACCTGGTTGATCTTGCCGACGTTGTTGCCCTGCTCATCGAGGACGTTGTGCCCGATCAGATCTCCGGGTGTGCGATCGCGTGCCACGGTGTCCCCCCATGGTTGCGTGTGTGCAGGGTGCCGAAGCGCCCCAACCCTGTCCGCACACCCCCTACCCGCCATGACCTGGTAGGACTAACGTTCCGGACCAGTCACTAACTGGATGTAGGCGTGTCTTGGCGGAAATTTTTCCCGGGGCCCTCCCCATTGGCGTCCGCCTTGCGCCGCCCTGGCCGGACCGGGACCCGTCCCAAGACTTGATTACCTCTGGTAATCAGGTGATTGCGCGAGCCAGGAGGCGAGGCCCCCTTCGCCGTCGCGGCCCCGCGGCGCACCGGGCCGGGGCCCGGAGGGACCGGGCCCCGGCGGCGTCGCGGTGGATCAGCAGGTGTTGTCCTGGCTGTTCTGCCAGGTGATGTTGCTGATCACGGTGTTGACCGCGCACGGGTCCTCGTTGAGCGCGGTGTCGACCAGCGTCAGGTTCTGGAACGTGATGTCGGAGGTGTTGGCGAACTCCGAGCGGGCGGCGATCCGGATGTCTCCGGGGCCCGCGACCGTCCCGCCCGCGAGGGTGACGTTGTGGCAGTTCTCGATCAGGGCCGCGTTGCTGCCGGTGTCGGCGACGTCCACGCGTTCGATCACCGCGCCACCGCTCTCGGAGACGCAGAAGATACCCCGGCCGCCGCCCCGGGCACGGACCTCGCCGACCCGGATGTTGGTCGGATAGCCGCCGTTGAGCTGACCGTTGCGGTTGGCCATGCGAAAGGCCGCGTAACCCGTGCCGGTTCCGGCGCCCTCGGCGTCCACCAGGCCGACCGACGCGTTGACGGTGTCGTTGAGCAGCAGGCCGGAGTAACCGGTGTTGCGCGCGGTGACGGTGCCGATGGTCAGGCCGTCCACCCCGTAGGTCTCCACACCGTGGTTGTCCGTGCCCGAGACGTACACGTCGTCGACGCGGATGTCGCGCGCCTCGCGGACCGCGTCGTTGTCGCGGCTGTCGATGCGCATGCCCAGTCCGCTGGACAGGCGCAGGTCGACCTGGCCGAAGTGGACGTTGCGCGAGGTCCGCACGTAGACGCCGAAGTACGGGGATCCGGTGACCGACAGGTGCGGGACGGAGACGTCCTCCGCGTGCCTGATGCGCACGGCGGCGTTGTCACCGGTCGCCGAGCCGGTCACGTCGATCGTGCCGCACACCTCCAGCGAGGTGTGGCTGGGCAGGTCCAGTGAGGCGTTGCCCGGCATGGAGCCGGAGCCGCGCACCACGACGCTCTCCTGCGAGGAACGGCCCCCGCTGAGGCTGTCCACGGCCGCGCGCATGGCGGAGAGCATGTCACCGCCGCTGTAGACGGTGCCGCCGTTGCTGGCGGTCCAGGTGCTTCCGTCCTGGACGACCTCGGCGTCGTAGGAGCCGCTGCCGCAGCCGTCGGAGGGGGAGTCGCCGCCGTCCACGCGGATCAGGTCCCAGACCTGGTTGGCGCCGCCGAGGGAGTCGTACTGGGACAGGCGGTCGCCCTCGGCGGTACTCCACTCCCACACCTCCAGGGCCTTGCCGCTGAGGCGGTTGACCAACTGGACACCGCCTCCCGTGTCGACGGGGCGCCACTGCTGGTTCTCGGAGCCGTGGTCGGTGAACTGGCGGATCTCGGCGCCGTTGTCGGTGGAGTGCTCCCAGACGTCGATGGCCTTGCCGCTGTTGCGGTTGACGATGCGGTAGTAGCCCTCACCCGCGGAGACGAAGCGGAACTGCTGCCAGGGCCTGTCGGTGCGCTGCCATTGGATGAGCTCGGCGCCGTCCTCGGTGGAGGCGCTCTCCACGTCGGCGACCAGGCCGCTGTGCTGATTGCTCAGGACGTAGTACGCCCCCGTGTCGATGTCCGCGGCCTGCGCGGAGGTGATGGCGGCCGCGGAGAGCCCGCCCGTGCAGAGCACGACGGCCAGGGCGGAGTACAGGAACCGGCGCAGGCGGGAGAGGGGCCGGCGGGTGGATGGCGGCGCGGCCGGGGCTGCGCCGCGGAAGGCAGGGGGGTTGATGGGCACTGCTGCTCCTCTGTGCGAACTCCGGACGGCGGTGTCCAGAAGGAGTGGGGGGTGGGGAGCGCTCCCATACCAGCTGGTTGCCGGGAACCTAACACGGAAAGCGCTTTACCGGTAGCGATGTGACTACGGTCAGAAAGGAACGGGGTGCCATAGAGATGCTCCGGCTCTGGCACCATCACGGCATGTCGACCACCAGATGGGCACATGCCGCGTAGAAGACCGGGAAGCGTCCGCGCCCGCGTACCCCTACGGAAGAGGCACCGGAACGGGAAAACCGTTGGCCCTTCCGGGGCTGTCCTGACCGGCCAGAGCCGAGACCGCCCGGATCGAGCTCCAGCGCCCGGAGCTGTATGCGGGGCGTACGTACGAGGCCTTCGGCTTCTGGAAGTGGTCCGTCCACGGTCCCCGCCGAAGGCTGTGGGACTACGAGCATGAGGGGTGTGGCGAGCGGGACCGCTGTGACGATCCCCGGGCGGCCGTGGCGGGCCTGGCCGCATTCGGCCACCGGCGTGTGGCATGCCGCATACATCCGGACGGTTCCGAAGCCTCCGTGGTTCCCCGCGCACCACTCCCGAGCTCGTGTTCGGCCCCGTGGAGCGTCAGCGTCCCCTCCCCGGTCGACATCCGCACATCCCCGTGGATGTCGGACGAACACCCCACAATGGAACCATGCCTACATTCCGCACGCTCGGATGTACCGCACAGTGAACGCTTCCGGGGCAGCTCCGGAAGGCACCCCATGAGAGAGCGGGAACGAGAGGACGGTCGGTGAAGTTCGACACCGTGCGCCCCGGTCAGGAAGAGGAGGAACCCTCCTCCGATCCGGCGGCGGAACCGTCAGTACCCCCCGCCAGTCTCAGGGTTCGCGAGGCCTCCGAGTACATGCGGCTGCGCGCCCGCACCGACTTCGCACGGGTCCGCTCGGCCCTGGACCAGATGCTCCACACCGTGGAGGCCGCCCGGGCCGGGGCCGCGCCCGGTCCGGGGCCCGCAGCACCGGACGAGCCGGACACCTTCCGCCCCGAGGCATTCCGTTCCAGAACCGCCCCGTGACCAGCGACAGCAACCAGTGACCAGTGACCAGTGACAGGAGGACACCGTGAGCGCCTGGGATCTCCAACCCGCGGACATCGGCACCGTACTGACCACCACCTTCTCCTACGTCGGTGAGGAGGGCGGCTCCGACGGCCTGTTCGGTGACATGGACACGATCGAGTCCAGCGTCACCGCGCTCAGCGACCACGTCAACAGCGCCCCCATCGGGATCGCCCTGGGCGAGTTCGCCGGACACTACTTCGGCCTCATGGGCGACATGCTCTCCCTGACCGCCACCGCCGTCCAACAGACCAGCGAGGCCACCACCGCCTACGTCGAGGGCAACGAGGAGATGGCGTTGGAGGCCCAGCAGAACGCCGGTGAGGTTCCCGAGCCGCCGCCGCGGCCCCAGGGCCCGGGCAACGCCGAACTCGTCTGACCCCGGCCGCCCGTCCCCGAACCCCGAAGCCCTCCCCTCCCCGGTTCCCCCTGCTGAGAGACCCTGATGCCCCCTGCTGATCGCCCTCCCTCCTCCGGCCCCCTCGGTACCCGTGAGCAGACCAGGATGCTCACCACCACCGGCGATGAGAAGATCAGCCCCGCCACCTTCCCCGTGCCCACCCCCTCACCCGACTACATCGAGGGCCTGGCCGCCGACCTGCGCGCCGCCGGCGAGTCGGTGGCCGACAACGGCAACGACATCAACTCCTCCTGGGGCCCGCTCACCTCCTGCTACAAAGCCCCCGAAGCCGAGGAGCTCTACACCGTCCTGGCCCCCGTGGCCAGCGACGGCGACGACGTATCCGAGGGCATGAGCCAGGCAGCCGGCGCGCTGGAGGACTTCGCCGAGACCCTGCGCGGCATCAAGTCCCGCTGGTCCACCCTGCGCACCGATGCCTACGAGTTCCGCGCCCGCATCGACTCCGAGGGCGAGGACTGGAACAAGGCCGAGGGCGTATCCGGCTTCCTCGGCTTCAGTGAGAACCCCAACGTGGCGGAGAACCAAGCCCTCGTCGCCCGGGGCACGGTCCTCATCGAGGACTACGAGGACGCCGAACGCACCTGCGCCAACGCCATCAACAAGTACGTCCCCGACCGCACCAGGTTCGAGGAGATGCCCTCCGAGGGGGGCGCCCTGGACGACGACGTGTTCTACCACGGCTACGAGGAGGACCTGTCGGACCTGGCCACCGAGTGGGACATGGGCGGGGCCGCCACCGACGAGAGCTGGCTGGTCGACGCCGGGGCCGCGGTGTGGGACTTCGGGGTCGGGGCGGTCGAGGGCACCGGCGCGATGCTGGGCATGCACAGCTCCCAGGGCTGGTTCCAGGCCTCCTGGGGCGACGCGTTGTGGGAGTACCACGAGGGCAACATCCAGTCCGCGGCCTCGCTG
>NZ_JBWDTQ010000041.1:0-36443 GCF_056312425.1 Nocardiopsis sp. TRM 82005 | reverse complement strand
TGCCTGTTGTCGGGGGAACGACGAAACCCGTGGCCGGAGCGGTGCCCGAGCCACGGGCGGAGGTTAAACGACAAGCTAAGTCCGCGCAACTCACAATGGCTGACGAGGGTCGCGTCTATGCGCACGCCACCAACATCACGAAGTCCGCCTGGAGTGCTAAAGCCCATTAGGTACGTGCACCTTCGGAACTTTGTTCTCATCGGGGTGTATGATCTTTATCAGGTCCTATTTCGCGGAAGAGGTAAGGTGCGCACATGGCAATGTTGAGAACCCTGGACCGGGGATTGGAAGCCATCAACGTAATCTCACGTTCAAGTAACGGGATAACCGTTCAGGATCTTGCCACTGCTCTCGGTATCCACCGGGCAGCCGCATATCGGATTCTGGATACACTGGAAAGTCGCCAGTTCGCGCAGAAGGGAACCGATGGCTGTTATCGCCTTGGTTCCGGCGTTCTTGCTGTCAGTCACAGGTTCATGTCCCAATTTCGTGTCGTCTCCCAACCGGTTATTCAGAACCTCGCAAACGAGGTGGGGATGACGGCATTCATCGCTGTCGAGGACGCTGGGCAAGCACTGGCATTGGCTGTCGCGGAGCCCGTGGCAATCGAGTCTCTGGGCATCCGATTCCAGATTGGTTTTCGGCACCCCCTTCAAAGAGGGGCGGACGGTATAGCAATCCTCGCGCAGAGGCCAGCACGCTCAGGAGAACCCTCCGCGGTCAAGACCGCCCGTCGGCGCGGATATTCTGTGACTTCCGGAGAGAATCAGCCGGGAACTGCAGGGATGGCAGTCGGTCTCGGGGAATTTGAGGCGCTGCAGGTCGAAGCGTCCGTTGGTGTGATTCGTCTCGGAGGGATGCAGGACCTCCGGGTTGAGGATATTCTCCCCCACCTTGACGGGGTGCGTAATACCCTACGGAACATGCTGACGAAGTCCTGAGAAGGCTCACGAAAAAGGCCATGACAAGGCCCGGCGTACACGGTGGAGCCGAGTGAGACCCCTCGCGGAGCATGGGACCCTTCGCGAGGCAGCTGACGTTCTCCGAGGTCGCCCTGGCCCTCCAGCAAGTCACCCACGCTACGCGCTCCCGTTGACGGATCGACCGACTCGCCATGCCTCTGTGGGTGCGGTCCTGCCGACCGTGGTGAACGAGGTTCTCGACGGATCACACGCTGAGCACGGTACGCGTCGTCTCCAACGAGAACACCTGCGGTCCACCCACATCAACCTCCTGGCGTCAGACACCGATCTCGCCCACACAACCGGCCTGCCAGGGGCGTTGCCGCGGCCCACAGCCATCCCAGACACCTCCTGCCCCTTGTGGAGCGACTGTGATCCACGCTACGTTGTGCGATAAATGTGACGTAATGCGCGATATGTGGAAGCGGGTAGGGGTATGGGTCCTGTCCAGAGAGGAACCGGCGCAGGACGCGTCGCGGCGCCCTCCGGCTGTCCAGTCTCTTCGGAGCGGGCTGCCTCGTTCGATCCGTTCAGTGACAGCTACCAGCAGGATCCGTCGGCGTACGTCGCCTGGTCGCGGGAGGAAGAGCCCGTCTTCTACAGCCCTCAACTGGGCTACTGGGTCGTCACACGGTATGAGGACATCAAAGCGATCTTCCGTGACAACGAGACTTTCTCCCCATCGGTGGCATTGGAGAAGATCACACCGACGTCTGATGAGGCTAATGATGTGCTGGCCTCGTACGACTATGGAATGAAACGGACGCTGGTCAATGAGGACGAGCCGGACCATATGGCTCGGCGACGGGCGCTTATGGGACCCTTTGACGCCGAGCATCTCGCGCATCGCGAGTCGATGGTTCGCAGCTTGACTCGTGAGTATGTCGACGCATTCATTGACGAAGGAAAGGCGGATTTGGTCGACCAGATGTTCTGGGAGATCCCGCTCACGGTAGCCTTGGATTTCCTCGGTGTTCCTGATGAGGACAGGCCAGCGCTCCGCCGCTACTCGATCGCCCACACGGTCAACACCTGGGGGCGGCCAGAGCCGGAGGAGCAGATCGCGGTCGCCCACGCCGTCGGCAATTTCTGGCAATACTCCGGTCAGGTTCTGGACTACATGCGTCGCAATCCCGATGAGGACGGCTGGATGCAGTACGGCGTGCGCAAACAGGGGGAGATACCGGAGGTCGTCACCGATTCCTACCTGCATTCGATGATGATGGCGGGGATCGTCGCTGCGCACGAAACCACCGCGAATGCGACTGCGAACGCGGTGAAGCTCCTGCTTGAGAACCGGCACACCTGGGATGAGATCTGCCAGAACCCGTCACTGATACCGAACGCGGTGGAGGAGTGCCTGCGTCACAACGGCTCACAGGCGGCCTGGCGGCGAATCACGACGCGCGACACGCTTGTGGGAGGTGTCGAGGTTCCTGAAGGATCGCGGATCCTGATGGTTTCATCCTCGGGAAATCATGATCCGCAGCGATTCGAGGATCCAGAGCTGGTTGATATCTACCGCGATGAGTCGAACGAGCATCTTACCTTCGGATACGGGGCGCACCAGTGCCTGGGGAAGAACCTGGCTCGGATGGAGATACAGATCTTCCTCGAAGAACTCACAAGCAGGATTCCGCATATGCGGTTGGCGGAACAAGAGTTCACATATGTGCCGAACACGTCGTTCCGTGGGCCGGAGCACCTGTGGGTGGATTGGAATCCAGAGGAGAATCCCGAGCGAAGGGATCCCGGTGTCCTCAGCCCGAAGCTCAAGGTTAATATCGGAGAGCCCACCGAGGAGCACCAGAGCCGACCGATGCGGGTCGACCACGTGTCGGACGCTGCACACGGCGTCCGACACATCCGGTTGTCCAGCGCTGATGGGACTCCGTTGCCGCAATTCACTCCGGGCGCTCATGTGAGCATCGTCTGCGGGGATACCGGATTGGTTCGTCAGTACTCGCTGTGTGGCCCCCGCGATGCCGGGACGTCCACGGGTGGATGCCCCGTGCGGACTGGCCGTCCACAGTGGTATGAGATCGCGGTCCGGAAGGAGGAGGACTCCCGGGGCGGCTCCCGCTGGGTGCACGAGAACCTCTCCGAGGGCGATGTCGTCGCTGTCCGGGGGCCCCGGAACCACTTCCGTCTCCCACATTCCCCTGCGCGCCTCCTCTTTGTTGCCGGCGGCATCGGCATCACGCCCATTCGGGCGATGGCTGACTGGGCCTTCGAGCAGGGCGTCCCGTACGAACTCCACTACCTGGGCCGGCGGCGCGAGTCCATGGCGTTCCTGCAGGAACTGCAGGCCAAGCACGCTGATCGTGTGCATGTCCACTGTGCGAATGAAGGCGGTCGTGCTGACCTGGCGCGGGTGCTGGAGTCGGTCGACGCGGAGGCGAAATCCGGAGCCCTGCATGTCTATGCCTGCGGACCGCAGCGGATGATCGATGCGCTGACCGCGGCCAGCGCGGATTGGCCCGAGGGAGCCCTGGTCGTCGAGCACTTCGCATCGCAGGTCGGTGGTCTGGATCCGGAGAAGGAGCGCGAGTTCGACCTAGTGCTCGAAGATTCCGCTCGCGAGGTAAGGGTTCCTCGGGACAAGACAGTCTTGCAGGTGTTGCGTGAAGCCGGATACCGGATCCCTTCCAATTGCGAAGAAGGGCTCTGCGGAACCTGTGAAATTCCCGTCCTCGAAGGCGGTATCGACCATCGCGACGTTGTCCTGGCATCGGCGGAGCGACGCCGCGGCGACCGAATGATGGCGTGCTGCTCACGCTCCCTTGAAGAGCGGATCGTGCTCGGAATGTAGCACATACACCTTCGATTCCCCCCAAGCAGAGGCCTGCCTCATAAGGCAGTGCAGAAATGAAGGAATTATGATACTCGGCCTGACAGGGATTGCTCTTTCACTTATCCTGCTGATTACCCTGGCTTATCGGGGGCATTCGGTTATCGCGGTCGCTCCGCTGGCCGCGTTGGTGGCGGTCCTGTTCGCGGGTGCGCCTGTGTTGGCGACATATACCCAGATCTTCATGCCGGCGATGGGCGGGTTCATCGCGAAGTTCTTCCCGTTGTTCCTGACAGGGGCGGTCTTCGGAAAACTCATGTCGCTCAGCGGCTTCGCGCAGAACCTCGCCGGCTGGATTGCCCGTCTCCTCGGGGCGAACCGGGCGATCCTGGTTACTGTGTTGGCGACCGCGCTGCTTACCTACGGAGGTGTGAGCGCCTGGGTTGTAGTCTTCAGTATCTACCCGATTGCCGTGGTGCTGTTCGAGAAGGCTGACATTCCTCGGCGGCTGATGCCGGCAGCCATCGCACTGGGGATCTTCACCTTCGCAACGGCAGCACTGCCGGGTTCACCACAGATCCACAACACGATTCCGACTCTCTACTTCGGTACCAACACGTTCGCGGCCCCGTTCCTCGGTCTTATCGCCGGCGCTGTTGTGTTCTCTCTTGGCCTGGCGTGGCTGAACTGGCGCAAGGCAAAGCTGCGGGCGGCCGGAGAGTCGTTCTCGGACATGACCGATGCTGAGCGTAAAAACGGCAGCTCCGTGACCGGGATGAAGGGTCCGGCAGAGTCAGGCAGCCGTGACAGGGCCGACGGTTCCACCGGCGGGAGTGCTGTCCCCCAGGCAATGCTCACTGAGCAAAGGTCGGGGACTACACAGCCAGTGCGCGGTGGGACGGCTCTGCATGGGATCCTCGGATTCCTCCCCGTTCTGGTCGTGGTAATGACCAACGCTTTGATGACCTATGCGATCCTCCCCGCGATGGATACGGGGTACCTCGCCGAGGACGCGTACGGCGCCACGGAAATCACCGGCGTGGCCGGCCTGTGGTCGGTGACGACCGGAATGGTCGTCGGCATTGTCTCGATTTTCGTCCTGAAGTTCGGTTCGATCCGTGAGTTCGTCAGCGGAATCTCGGAAGGTGCGAAGAACGCGGTCCTCCCCGCCGCCACCACAGCGAGCGAGATCGGTTACGGCGCGGTCATCGCTTCTCTCGCGGCTTTCATGGTGATTCGGGACGGGATCTTCACGATCAGCGAGAACGCGCTCATCACCTCAATCCTGTCGACATCTGGGATCGCCGCCGTCACAGGATCCGCATCCGGGGGGTTGACGATTTCTCTGGAGACCTTCGGCGAGGAGCTCACCGTGCTCGCCGCGGACCAGGGGATCAGCGTAGAAGTGATGCACCGGGCGACCGCGATGGCCTCGACGGGTCTGGACTCGTTGCCCCACAACGGAGCGATCATCACGCTGCTGCTGGTCTGCGGACTGTCCCACCGTGAGTCCTACAAGGACATCGGCGTCGTCACTGTCATCGTCCCGATCGTCGGTGTGGCGGTGACAGTCGCGCTCGGGCTCTTCCTCGGAGTCTTCTGACGACATCGGCGAGACGCCCCAATCACCAGGCTGTATCGCCGTTGCCGAGCACCGGTTGCGCCTTTCACTGATCTGAGGACCCGTACCCGACCGCACCCGGCAGGCATCCTCACCGAAGCTGACGTCCCGGAGGTATGTAGCGCCCCGATCCGCCAGTGCAGCGCACCAGGTACGCCAACCGGTCCGGGCCCATCTGTTCCGCGGACAGGTTCGTGACCAGGTAAACGTAGGTGCGCGTGATCTTTCCGGTGGCCCACTGTTCCACCCTGGCATGTACTGAGTTTGGTGGAGCCGTGTTTCTGGATTCTCAGGCCACGGTGCCCGGTTGCCCCTTCTCGAAACCTACGGGTGTCAGCCAGCCGATCGCCGAGTGCCGGCGCTGGCCGATGCGGCGCGGGGCGCTGGTGCCCACCCGCACGCCCTCGGGCAGGGTGTCCAGGGTGGCGCACAGGGCGTCGGGCGCGCGGGCCGAGGGTGTGGCCTTCCCCACCACCGGGGAGTTGTCCACGCGGTTGGTCACCGAGGCGAAGAGGACCGCGGCACGGTCCTGGCTGGGCGAGGTCTCCGCCGTCATCCTCCAGCAGTCCCTGCGCGACCTGGACACCGCCTACCGCAACTTCTTCGACTCCCTCAAGGGCAAACGCCCCCAGCTGGGCCCGCCCCGGTTCCAGTCCCGCAAGGACCACCGGCAGTCGGTCCGCTTCACCGCCAACGCCCGCTGGAAGATCACCGAGGCCGGCAAGCTGTCCCTGCCCAAGGCGGGTGAGGTGACGGTGCGGTGGTCACGGGCCCTGCCCTCGACCCCGGCCACGGTCACGATGATCAAGGACGCCGCGGGCCGGTACTGCGCCTCGTTCGTCGTCGAAGTGGACGACAAGCCGCTTCCCGAAACCACAGACGATATCGGGATCGACTCGGGCTTGGTCCCATCTCGGTCCCGCCCTGGCCCCATCAGTGCGACGGTCTCTGAGATGAGCAGCCGCGACCCGCATGAACTGGGATTTTGCGGCGCGCCCGGCCCGACACAATGCGAATCTCCGGCCTGTGATCGATGGACTACAGCTCGAACTCCTCCAAGCTCACGCCAAGGTCCGCAGGGATGGATGCCGGGGTTTGACGGATGAGCGCCAGGACGCGGGAGCGTGAGCGCGATGATGTTCGCCCGTTGGGCTCGCTGTCACGATCTCGGCCGTGTCTCTGCTGCGGTGTCGGAGAGGCTGGAGGGGCAGGCTCGGGCATCAGCGGCACCGGAATCGTCGCATTGGCACGTACCACGTGATTGTTCCGGGGCCGTCGCCGTGTCCGTGGACCGGGGGCGCCCTTATAACTCAACGATCACACCCGCGTACCCAACAGTCTCTAACGCATGCCGTCGGGCCCTTCATGACGAATGAGATGTCTTCAGGTGAAATCTGGATACGAGGAGGCCTATTTAGGGACCATCTCAACACTGACGGTGATTGGGCGTATTCGCAGGTCAAGTCCTCGAATGGATGGCTCCGGCCTGTGGCCTGAATGAGCTTCGAGGTTTGTTCACTTCCTACACAACGGATCGGCTTTCTGGTAGGAAGTTAACGCATCGGGCCCCCGCTATCCCAGTCGCCCGGAGGCTTCCATGAATCGCCGGTGGTCGATCCGCTCACACACGAGTGCCGCCGTAGCCGCAGGTTCCGTCCTCACCCTCACCCTCGCTCCGGTCGCAGGTGCGAGCACGACGCACGACGACCCGCGCGACCACCCCGGGTTCAGTGAGACCGTCGAGATCCCACCGGGCGGCTCGATCGCACCGGTCGACGACCCCGAACCGCGACTGGAGACGTTCAACGCCGAACGCCCGGTCGCCCCCGGTATCACGCTGAACTCGTTCGAGACCTACGGACCGGACAGCTACACCGGGAGGCCCAACTGGTTGCAGGCCGACCTGTTGACCGCCGACCTCACCGGCG
The DNA here is from genome assembly GCF_056312425.1 of Nocardiopsis sp. TRM 82005. Lineage (NCBI taxonomy): Bacteria > Bacillati > Actinomycetota > Actinomycetes > Streptosporangiales > Nocardiopsidaceae > Nocardiopsis > Nocardiopsis sp. TRM 82005. Next base: position 29,141 of record NZ_JBWDTQ010000041.1, on the reverse strand, counting down.
GGGTCAGCGTCGACTACCTGTTCCCCGGCCAAGTGGCCGACCGGGAGCCGTTGAGCGCCCAAGCGAACCAGGCCGGCGCGGTCGCCGCGGTGAACGGCGACTTCTTCGACATCAACGCCTCCGGCGCGCCGCAGGGCGTGGCCGTGCAGAGCGGTGAGTTGCTCCAGTCCCCGATCACCAACGACTACCGTGAGTCTGCTGCGATCTTCACGCCCGACGGGCTCGGCTCGATCGGCGAGGTGTTCTTCGAGGGCACCATCGAGCTGCCGACCGGGGAGACTCCAGCGCTGGACGCGATCAACAAACCGGCACTGGACATCGGTGAGATCGCCGCGTTCACCCCGTTGTGGGGGACATACTGCCGGTGCCGGGTGGTCGAGGACGCGGCGGAGACGCTGGAGGTCGTCGTCATCGACGGTGTGGTCACCGAGATCGTGGACGGACCGCGCGAGGGAGAGATCGCCGACGACGCCTTCGTTCTGGTCGGTCGCGAAGACGGCGCCGAGACACTGTCCGACCTGGCCGTGGGTGATCCGGTGAGCATTGACTACGACGCACGGGCCAGCGAGGACCAGGAGCTCCACGCCGCGCTGAACGGCCGTCAGATGCTCGTCGTCGACGGTGAGGTCCAGCAGGCCAGTGAAAGCGACAACACTCCAGGTGCTCCGCGTATGGCCGTCGGATTCTCCGCGGACGGCTCACAGATGTACTTGCTCAGCGTCGACGGTCGGCAGCCGTCCTTCGCCGAGGGCGTCGGCCTCGACGAGATGGGCGAGATGATGGTCGAGGCCGGTGCGCACACCGCACTCAACCTCGACGGCGGCGGTTCGGCCACCATGGTGGCGCGAACCCCCGGAGCGGAACAGGTGCGGGTCGAGAACCGGCCCTCGGACGGAGCGGAGCGTCTCGTACCCAACGGACTCGCCCTGTTCGCCCCCGAAGGCAGCGGCCAGCTCGACGGCTTCTGGGTCGAGCCCCAGATCGACTCCGAACGTGTCGACGGCTCCGCCTACGCCGCACCCAGCCGACCCGACCGGGTGTTCCCCGGCCTGACGCGGACGCTTACCGCGGCCGGTCACGACGAGACCTACGCACCGGTCGAGTCCGACTCGAACTGGCGATCCGACGACAGCCGGGTCGGCATAGTGGACCGCGACGGCGTGTTCACCGCTCGTTCGGCCGGCACAGCTACCGTCACCGCCAGCAAGCAGCGCGCCACGGGGGACATCGAGTTGACCGTGCTGGATGAGCTGACCCGGCTCGAGACCACACCCGAACGGGTGGGGCTCGCCGGCTCCGAAGCGTCCACCGTGGTCGGGGTGACCGGCTACGACACCCACGGGTTCGCCGCGCCGGTCGAGTCGGCCGATCTCGAACTGACCATCGACGAAACCGTCGCGCAGGTTTCGGCGACCGCGGACGGGCGGTTCGAGATCCAGGCAGCCACCGACAGCGGAGCCACGCTCGCCACCTTCCGGGTCGCTGACGTCGAGACGACCATCGCGGTCACCGTCGGCCTGGAGGAGGTCGTCGTCGCCGACTTCGAGGACGCGGCCGGCTGGTCCTACTTCGGTGAGCGCGCCGACGGAGATGTTGCGGTAACTGAGGGCCGGGACGGTGACGCGGTGGAGCTTACCTACGACTTCACCACCTCGACCGGGACCCGTACCGGCGGCATCCTGCCACCCGGCGAGGAACTGGAGATCCCCGGCCAGCCGCAGGAACTACGTGCCTGGGTGCACGCCGAGGGTGACGGGGAGTGGGCCAGCCTGCAGGTCTGGGATGGCGCCGGCCAGTTGCTGCCCGCGCTGCGTGCCGGTTACCTCGACGAACCGGGCTGGCGGCAGCTGGTCTTCGACGTACCGCCGGGCACGCAGTACCCGCTGTCGCTACGCCGCGTCTACTTCGCCGAAACCGAGCCGGACGCGAGCTACCACGGCGAGGTGATCGTAGACGAGCTGACCGCGATGGTGCCGCCACCGGTGGACGTGCCACCCACCGAACCGGTCGTCGATCCGGTGGTGACGCCCGGCGAGACCGTGGCCGGCCAGGACTGGCGGTTCGCCGTCGTGTCCGACGCACAGTTCGTCGCCCGTGACCCGGACAGCGAGATCGTCGCCTACACCCGGCGCGCACTCCGTGAGATCCGCGCCAGCGACGTCGAGTTCCTCGTCATCAACGGCGACTTCGTTGACGAGGCCGCACCGGAGGACTTCGCGCTGGCCCGGCGCATCCTCGACGAGGAACTGGAGGGCGAGCTGCCCTACTACTACGTGCCGGGCAACCACGAGGTGTCCGAGGGCACGCTCGACAACTTCCGGAACGTGTTCGGGGACACCCACCACGTGGTCGACCACCACGGCACCAGGTTCATCTTCCTGGATACGGCTCGGTTCTCCTACCAGGCCAGCGACTGGTCACAGCTACCGCTGCTGCGCGAAGAGCTCAACGACGCGGCCGACGACCCCGCCGTGAGGTCGGTGGTGGTGGCCCAGCACGTGCCCTTCCGCGACCCGTTGCCCACCAACGCGAGCGAGCTGTCGGACCGCAAGGAGGCGGACACCGTCGAGAGCTGGCTGGCCGGGTTCCAGTCCGAGACCGGCAAGGGTGCGGCCTTCATCGGCGCGCACGCTGGCGTGTTCCACGCTAGCCGGGTGGATGGCGTGCCCTACGTCATCAACGGCAACGTCGGCAAGAACCCCTCGGCTGGTCCTTCGGAGGGTGGCTTCACCGGCTGGTCGTTGTGGGGCGTCAACGCCGACGGCAGGCCCGCGGCGGATTGGATAGCGACCGAACTACGTCCCCACGTGGACGGGCTGAAACTGGACGCGCCAGCCTCGGTTGATGTCGGTGAACAGGCCGAAGTCACCGCGACGGTGGACAACGACGGCACCGCGGTACCGGTCATCTACCCGGTGAGCGCGGACTGGTTCGGCTCCGACGACGTCCACATCGGATCGGTCAAGGAGGCCGAGGCCGATCACGTCGCCGCGTTCGACCCGGCAACAGGCCAGTTCAGCGCGCTGGCGGCGGCAACCATCGACCTCGGTGTCACCGTGAACGGCGTCACCGAACAGGTCACTATCGCATTGACGCCCTGACAGCAGACTATAGAGGGTTGTCACATCGTCGCTTGCGGCGATGTCGTCGTCGAACCCGTCGTAGTGGTCGGTGAGGGTGCCCGCGTCGGGTGGAGAACGGCAGCCGGGCCCTCCCGGTGTAGGCGTGCAGTGGCTGAGGCGGGGGAGCCAAGGGAGAGCGTCGCAGCGCCGCCGCCGGCTCCCCCCGCCTTGTACTCAGTCCAGGCGCCTCCTGGACACGCTCACCTAGAGCCAGTCGTGCTCGCGTGCGTACCGCGCCGCCTCGTGCCGGGTCCGGGTCTGGGTCTTCTGCATCGCGTTGGACAGGTAGTTGCGCACCGTGCCCTCCGCCAGGTGGAGCTGGGCGGCGATGTCAGCGGCTGAGTAACCCTCGCTGGTCGCCCGTAGCACGTCGAGCTCGCGGTCGGTGAGCGGACAGTCGTCGACGACGGCCAGCGCGGAGACGTCCGGGTCGACCCACCGCTTGCCTCCGTGCAGGGTCCCGATCACCGAGGCGATGTGCGTCGGCTCCGCCGACTTGCTGACGAAGCCCTGGACGCCGAGTTTCAGGGCCTTGCGGAGCACCCCGGGCCGGGCATGGCGGGTCAGCATCAGGATCACTTGGTCCGGCAGCTCACGGCGGATCTCCGCGACGGCGCAGAGCCCGCCCACACGGGGCATCTCCAGGTCGATGACCAGAACGTCGGGCCGCTCGCGCAGTGTGGCCCGGACGGCAGCCTCCCCGTCCTCGGCCTCGGCGAGCACGGTGATCTCGCCCTCGAACGGGAGCAGCGACGCCAGCGCCTTGCGGAGGAGGGCCTCGTCGTCGGCGAGCACCACGGTGGTCATCGGTCGTCCTTCCACTGCGTGAATGTCACGGCGGTCAGGAACCGCCCGTCCTTCCGTTCCACCGTCAGTGTGCCGCCGTCGCGCTCCACCCGGTCCCTGAGGGTGGAGAGCCCCCTGAGCTCGGGCGTCACGTCCTCGTGCGCGCCGTCGTTGACGATGGTGATGCCGGCCCTCGAGAGGGTGATCCGCACCTGCCCGGCCTGGGCGTGACGCAGGATGTTGGTCGTCGTCTCCCGCAGGACCTGGCCGAGCAGCTCGCTCGCACGGGTGTCGACCTCGGCCTGGCGGCCGACGCGCACAAGGATGCCCGCGGCCTCGAAGAGGTTCTTGGCGTTCTCCAGCTCCGCGGACAGGTTGAGCCGCCGTTGCGCGTAGGCGAGTTCCTTGGTCTGGGTGATGGTGTCCCCGACCAGCTCGTGCACCTCGCTCAGCTCCCGCTCCGCCTGGTCGATGTCGCTGTGCACCAGCTTCTGGGCCAGCGCGACCTTCAGCTTCACCACGTGGAGCGTGTGGCCCTGGATGTCGTGCAGATCACCGGCGAAGCGCACGCGTTCTCGGGCCACGGCCAGCTCCGCGTCGCGCTCCCGTGACTCCTCCAGCTCTGTGACGAGGCCGGAGACCAGGTGGCTGAGGAACGCGAGGACGAACCCCACCACGGCGACGCTCGTGGAGCCGACGGCGTACTCGAGCAGAACGCCGAGAACCTGCCCGGGTGACATCGCCAACCTCACCGCGACCACCGCGGCGGCGAAGGCGACCAGCCCGAGTGCGGCCGCGCGACGGTGGTGGCGCGGTAGCTGGAAGACGACGATCGTGCCCACGATGGAGATGCCGTAGGACGCGGACGCGGCGTCCAGCACCAGCACCCCGAAGAGCCACACAGCCGATGCGACGACCAGGCAGGGAAGCGTGACGCGTGAGAGGCGGCCCGCGGTCCACCCCCGGACGGCCACCAGGGCCGCCACCACGCCCAGGCCCAGGACGGTGGCCTGACCCCAGGTCTCGGCATTGATCGAGATCAGGAGTGCCCCTACGGCGGAGAGCGACGCGAACACGATGTTGAGGTTGTACACGCGCAACTGTCCCTGCGTCGCCTCGGTGCGCTCGGACGTCATGTGAGCCTTTCCGGGATCGGGCAGCGGGGGACGCCTCAGTATTCTTCCTGCTCCGCGGCACCACCAGTGACACCACGTCATGTCTTCACCTGGAGAAATGTCACGGCGAAGAGGTGACGTGGCCGCACTGCCGAATGGGCGCGTCAAAAGCTGCAATGGGGAACATGTCCTCTACACCAGTCATCGACGTCGAACGTCTGAACCTCAAGTACGGCGACTTCCACGCCGTCAAAGACCTGTCCTTCCAGGTGCGGCGCGGGGAGTTCTACGCCCTGCTCGGCACGAACGGGGCGGGCAAGACCTCGACCCTGGAAACCGTCGAGGGTCACCGCTCCGCCTCCTCGGGCACCGTGCGGGTCTTCGGACGTGACCCGCGCGACCGCCGGGCCGTGCGGCCCCGGACGGGAATCATGTTGCAGGAGAGCGGCTTCTCCCCGGACCTGACGGTGAAGGAGTCGGTCCGGCTGATCGGGAAGCTCACCCAGCGCACGGACCGGGTCGAGCGCCTGCTCGACATCGTCGACCTCACGCGCAAGGCCGGCGTCAAGGTGTCCCAGCTCTCCGGCGGCGAGAAGCGTCGCCTGGACTTCGCCACCGCCGTGTACGGCACGCCGGAGCTGATCTTCCTGGACGAGCCCACCACCGGCCTGGACATCCAGTCCCGGGACGACCTGTGGGACGCCGTGGACCGGCTGCGCGAGGACGGCTCCACCGTCGTCCTCACCACGCACTACCTGGAGGAGGCCCAGCAGCGCGCCGACCGCATCGGACTCATGCACCAGGGCACCTTCCACCGGGAGGGGACCGTTTCCGAACTGACGCGAACCCTGCCGGCCACGGTCCGCTTCTCCCTTCCGCCGTCGGCGCCGGAGCTGCCGCTGCCGGCCGCACGCGAAAGCGATGGGAGGTTCCTCGTCGAGACCCTCGGCCTTCAGAAGGACCTGTACCTCCTCCTCGGCTGGGCCCAGGACCACGCCGTGGAGCTGCTGGACCTGGAGGCCGGACCGACCCGGCTCGACGACGTCTTCCGCTCCATCGGCAGCGAGTAGACCACTCGGTCCGCTCCGGACCACCGCGTCCGTTCGGTCCGATCACCGCCCTTCTCGAACCTTCCAGGACAAGGACCTCCGCCATGCTCGCGATCGCCCACAGTGAGCTGATCCAGATCTTCCGAAACCGGCTGGTGCTGGTCACCGCGCTCGTTGTGCCCGCTGCGACCAGCGCGTTCTACATGTACCTGCACGAGCGCATCCCGGCACTGGACCTCGGCGCCGTCGCTGCGGTGCTGCTGTTCCTCGTGGTGGCGATGGGGCTCTACACCACCGCTGTCACCACGCTCGCCTCCCGCCGCCAGAACCTGTTCCTCAAGCGGCTGCGCTCCACGGCGGTGGACGATCCCCGTATCCTCTCCGGGCTGCTGATTCCGGTCACCGCCATCACACTCGTCCAGGTGGCCGTGATCCTGACCGTGCTGTCCGTGGTCGCCGACCCGCCGGCCAACCTTCTCCTCCTGGCGGTGACCGTCCTCACGACGGTGATCATGATGCTCGGCCTGGCGCTGGCCACGGCCGGGGTGACCAACTCTCCCGAGCACGCCCAGGTGACCACGCTGCCCGTCCTCATCGGCGTCCTCTCCGTGTCCGGGTGGGTGGGGTTCACCGGTACCGAGGAGCTCACCCTGCTCAAGCGGCTGCTCCCCGGCGGTTCGGCCGCCGAGCTGGCCGTCAACGCCTGGAACGGCGGCGTCCCGGTTGCGGACTCCCTGTTCCTCCTTGCCCCGGCCCTGGCCTGGGTCGTCGTCGCCGTCACCCTCGCCGTCCGCGTCTTCCGCTGGGAACCCCGGCACTGACCGGGTTAGTCATCGGCGGCCTGCTCCGCGGCCGTCGTGAACCGCAGGGCCGGTGGCTCCTAGCCGACACGGGGGCCGTGCCCCCGTCGAGCCCCGGCCAGGAGACCACCGAAGCGTTCAAGAGAACAAGGAGTCCTCCGTCATGTCCACAGAGCACCCCGCCCACCCGCACAACCACGTCCCCGCCGCAGGCACCCCACCGGTGCGTCCGGGCTGGCCCGAGATCGTGGTCGGCCTGCTCGCCCTGTCCGCCGCCGTGGTCGCGCTCGTGTTCCTCGGCCCGGCCAGCCCCCTGGACCCGGGCCCGGTGGCGTACGGGCTCGTCGTGGCCGCCTGGTCGGGCGTCGCCGGACTCGTCGGCTTCACCGCGGCCGCGGCGGTGCGCATCCGCTCCCTGGCGGCCTTCGGCATCCGTCGCACCACCTGGCGCTGGATGCTCACGGGTGCGGTGTGGGGTGTGATCGCGCTCGTCGTCAAAGGTGCGCTGGTCCTCGCTATCACCGCCCTGACCGGGTTCGACGACGACCCCCAGGGCATGTACTACGACGCGGCCGGCGGAGGCGCGGTCGCCCTGATCCTGACCATCCTGTTCCTGGCCGTGCTGACCCCGATCGGCGAGGAGTTCCTCTTCCGCGGTGTCATCACCAACGCCCTGCTGCGCTACGGGCCCGTCGTCGGGGTCCTCGGCAGCTCGGCGATCTTCGCGCTCTTCCACGGCATCAACATCGTCCTGCCCGCGGCTTTCGTGGTGGGCGTCATCGCCGCCGAGGTGATGCGCCGCAGCGGGTCCATCTGGCCCGCGGTGGCCGTCCACGCCGCCAATAACCTCGCCCTTCCACTGTATGTGCTCATCACCGGAACCACCGGCCCAGCCTGATTCTCTACTGGCCCGACCTGATCCACCTCGCACTCGGGCCGCGGCGACCGCTGGATGTCGACGCGGCGTGGGCGGCCCGTGGAGGTGGAGCAGTGGTGACGCCCAAGGCGTAGCCGCGGGCGAGGACGAGGCCGTCTCTGCGGTCCGAGGACGAGGCCGCCGGAGAACGACCACCCCACCTTCGGGTCGCTCAGGTAACAGGGCAGCGGCGCGGTGTCGTCGTACTGTCGGTGTGCCTCCACGGACGACCCGTCGGTGGCGGTCCCGTCGGCCAGCGACAGGTAGCTGCCGTCCGGCAGCACCGCCAGCCGGGTGGCGATGATCCGGCGCGCGGCCTCGTAAGCGGGCAGGTACCCACGATCCCCGTCAGGTGCTGTCCTGGAACACCATCGACCACCTCCTCGAACACGAGCCGGACGTGAACGCGCACGCGTACTGCGTCAACGCCGTACCGCAGGAGGGCTGATGGGACACGCAGACCTCCTCATCCGATGGCCGCAGGTTCGAATCCTGCCGGATGCGCCACAAGACTCCAGGTCAGACGGAGGGAGCGAGTCGAACAGGCGAGGCGCCGGGCCTGTATCAGGGCCTGACGTGCTCCGCGTGTGCTCCCTACATACCGTCTAGCCCGGCGGAGGTCGGCCGGATCGGCCCATTCGGCGGGCGGGAACAACCGCCAGTCCAGGGGGACCGAGGCCGCATCGGTGACTGCGTGCAGGCTCACCCCCACCTGGCACAGCGACTTCTTGCCCGAAGCACCGCACCACTGGCGCACCGCCCCTGCTGAGTGGTGTCCGGCCTTGGGAAGGAGGTGTCGTCGATCACCCACGCATGGGGACTGAGGGCCTGGGTGAGTTGGGTGGCGATCCGGCGCCGTACGGGGGTGTGGTCCCAAGGGGAAGAGGTGACGAACTGCTGGAGGGCTTGCATATCGCCGTCAGGCAGGCGTTCGGCCATGGGTTGGATGGACTTACGTCGTCCGTCCAGCATGAGTCCGCGCAGGTAGCGATTGCCCTATGACCGGGAGTCCTTACGGGGGATGGATGCGAGGACCTCGGTGTAGAACGCGTCGAGGTCCTCGCGGAGTTCTTCTACAGCTGCCAGGTCCACCCACCCATCATGGCGGAACCGGGACCAGAAATCAGGAACTTAACAAAGTACTACTAGCGGGGCATCAACCGGGAGACTCTGCGCAACTGGGTCGCCCGTGCCGAGGTCGACGCTGGTGACCGGCCCGGCACCCGCCATGATCGCCAGTAGATCTTGCTACCAGCACCACTTGGCCCCAAGGCACTGAAACCGGCGCTGCGCGCAAGATCAGCGCGGTTCAGCTGGATGATGGTCGGTCGGTGGGGCGCAGGATGCCCGTTCATCAGTGCGTCGGCTCCAGTTCGGTGACGACCATTAACCAGGACACCGATCACGGCGCCGGATTCAGCGACTGAGCCGATGGCAACCTTCGCGCGGTGAGGGGCTGCGGCCCATAGCTCTTCCTTGCCTTCTCTCACGGAGACGATGGCACTCCGAGAGTGCCGGAGCCTCCCGGAGTGCCGTGATGCGGTGCTGTGCGCATCAGTCGGTGATCCACGAGTCGTGGGCATCCCGCACATAGCCCTCAACCGTGCCCGTGACGCCGATCGTGCCGTCGGTCATCACGGAGAGTTGAAGCTGGGCGAAGTCGTTGACGTCGCCCTCCTCGTCGAGGATCGGCAGCGTCATCTCGACGGCGTTGTCCGGGTCGGCTGCCGATGCGGCGCAGCCGCGGACGACGGTGATCGTTGAGAAATCGTCGCTGACGTAGGAGCCGGACTCCGGTGCGGACTCGTCGAAGTCCGACACGGGGTGAGCAACGCCGCCAGGGCTCGGAAGGTCGAGTGCCTGGATCAGGCGGTCGATCTCCGGCTTCTCGTGCTCGTCGAAGTCGTCGAGGTAGCGGTCGATAAGTGTCTGCCCGGTGTCGCCCTCCTGGTATGTATGCGCGACATCGGAGGGCAACAGTCCTTGCATCTCGAGGGTTGTCCTGATGTCTATTGCGCTGTAGCCCTGTTCGACGCGGTGCGTGATGATCTCGTCGACATCCGAGACGACCTCGTCCATCGACGAGGCATCATTCACAGCGAGGATGGACTCCTCTGCGTCGGCCCTCTTGTTTTCGGCAGAGCCCGCCTCGATGAGGGAGTCTGCCCCGCCGGTGCCGTAAGTGATGGCGAGGTCCACGGCGCAGTGTTCGACGCCATCGATCTCGCGGGCAGTGGTCACGATCTCGTCGACGACGAGGTTCTCCGCCTCGGCGCCCATCGCCTCGCGCAGATCGTCGGGGGCGCGGATGATCATCTCATTCGCGGGCCCGACGCCGTTGGTCTGGAACTCGAACACGGTGCCTGACGTGTCTCCGCTGTCGGGAGCGTCCGGGGTATTGCCTCCAGCACAGCCTGCGAGTGCCAGACTCGCGACAACTCCGAGAACGGCGGGGGGTGAGGGATTCTTCGCTAGTTTCATGTGTTGTGTTCGCCCACAGGTGTGGGGCGCGGCTCCTTTTGACCGGTGTTCTCTGAGGGGGTTTGCCGGGGCATTCGGCGCAACTATCAAATTCATAATATACATGCAGCACCGCGCATAGCCATATCCTCAAGGCTTGTCTCTTCGTGAGTCGCTGGCCGGGCCCACACGGTCTGCTAGGGCCTGTTCTCTAAGTCAGAGTCATTCGTTGATGGCAGCGATCTGGACGGTGGCCTCGTAGCGAAGCGCGAGCTTGTCATAGCGCGTGGCCACCGCCCGATTGCGTTTGAGCCGGTTGATCCCGCACTCCACCGCGTGCCGAGCCCGATAATCGACCTTGTCGAAGGCCGGCGGGCGCCCGCCCCGCCCCCCTTTGCGCTTACGGTTACGCACTCGGTCGGCGGGTTCGGGAATCGTCGCTCTGATCTTGCGTCTGCGCAGGTAGGAACGGATCCTCTTCGAGCTGTAGGCCTTATCGGCACGCACCCGCACCGGACGGGTGCGCGCAGGCCCACCCCGCCGATGTGCGGCCACCCGGATACGCTCCATCACCGGCTCGAACTGCGGTGCGTCTCCTCGCTGACCGGCCGTGATCACCACCGACAGGGGTTTTTGACCCTGATCACAGGCCAGATGAATCTTCGTGGTCCACCCACCGCGTGAGCGGCCCAAAGCGTGATCGTCGGGCTTGACCCTTTCGTGACCTGGACCTTCCCCTTTTGCGGCGCTGGGGCTCCGGCGGCGTGCTGGTGGGCGCGCACGATGGTGGAGTCGACGTTGACCTGCCAGGTGATCAGGCCCGCCGCGTCAGCGACCGACTGCAACGAGGCCAGGATTCGCGCCCAGATGCCGTTACGACTCCAGCGGCGGAAGAGGTCGTAGACGCTCTGCCAGGGGCCGTAGCGTTCGGGCACCTCTCGCCAGGGGGCGCCGACCCGGGTCCGCCAGCGGATGCCGTTGATCAGTTGGCGTTTGGACCGGGTGGGCGGGCGTCCCGTGGTCGCAGTGGGCAGGTGGGGTTCCAGGAGCGCCCATTGGGCGTCGGTGAGGTCACCGCGCCCGGGTTTGGGTAGAGTCACAGCGAAGCCTTCGGTGGGCTCGGTCTTCTTGGTCGTTGACTCGTCTACCGAAGGCTTCGCTTATGTGTGGGGGCGGCACGCCTGGTGTTACCGGATCGGTGTTTTGTCCCTGATCACACCAGTTACCAAACAGGCCCTAGCAGGACGCGTCCGGGGGAGGTCGCGCCCGTACCGTCGGCCAAACCGACCGCTCCCGCGACCACTGCGGCCATTCCGCCGAGACCAGGCACTGTTCTTTGGTAGTGAAGGTGTGGCAGGACCTGCCCTGGCAGGCTTGGTGAACGTGCCCGGACGTCATGAGCCCACCGATGCGCCCAAGGGCAAGAAGTGGGCCGACCACCGCAAGGTCGTCAACGCGATCCTGTTCCGCGCCCGCACCGGGACCCCCTGGCGGGACCTGCCCGAACTCTATGGGCCCTGGGAGGCCGCCGCGGGACGCCACCGCCGCTGGTCCTTGGACGGCACCTGGCAACGCATCGCCGGTCGGCTGCGTATCGACGCCAACAGCGGCCAGGAACTCATCGTGATCAGCGACTCCACCAGCGTGCGTGTCCAGCAGTACGCCGCCGGAGCGGTGAGAAAGGGGACACCGTCCGGGACGAACCGGACGGGCGTGAAGCACTCGGACGTTTCCGAGGTGGGCTGACCACCAAGATCCATCTGATCGCCGACCAGTATCGGTGTCCGCTGTTGGTGGCGACCAGTCCTGGTCAACGTGGGGACGCTCCCATGTTCGAGTCCTTGATGGCCGGCCTGCGGTTGCCGCGCACCGTGGGTCGGCCGCGTACACCCGCCCGGATCGGGTCTTGGGCGATAGGGCCTATTCCTCGGTGGCCAACCGGGCCCATCTGCGCCGACGCAAGGTCAAGGCGACCATCGACCAACCCCGGGACCAGCGTGAACACCGCAGGCGTAAGGGTTCGGCGGGCGGTAAGCCCTCGGCTTTCGTCCGGGCGGCCTATCGGGTCCGGAACACGGTGGAGCGGGTGATCAACCTGCTCCAGCAGAACCGGGCGGTCGCGACCCGCTATGACAAGCGGGCCGCGATCTTCGACGGGACCGTGCAGGTGGCCCCGATCCGGCCCCGACGGGTCCCAGCGTGGCTGCGCGTAACGTCCGCGCCCCAGTTGGGCGGCCGGATGTGGGAAGGCGACCGTCTCGCTCAGGTAGTCCTCCCCGCTCGCACCCTCCGCCCTCGGCTGCTGGGGGCGGAAGCGCCGAGACAAGCGGGACACCTACTCCTTCGGCTCGTTCCGCGGCCGGTACGAGGTGTTGAACCACACCCCCGCCAACAGGGTCGCCCCGACCACGATCAGCGCGATCGCCCACGACCCCACCGGCGCCATGGCCGTCCCGCACGCACCGGACACCATGTTGGGCGGCGCCTCCCCCAAGGCAAACCACCCGTAGGATTCGTCACCGCTGGACGGGGCCCACCAGCCAGCCCCGCACGACCCGCCGGGGACCAACCCGAGGGCCCCGCCGCCGGCGATCAGAGCGGCGGCCACCGTGCGGATGATCTGGACAGGGGACATGGATCTCTCCTCAACGCAGGGGGTTTCCATGTTGGACGCTCCCCCTGGTTGCCGCCACCCCAGGAAGGACACCTCCCCTTGGCCACACCGCCACGTAGGCGACCTCCCAGGGCGGTGTGGGCCTTGACGGACTCGATGCAGCGGTTCCCATGGAACCGGCCGCCGTGGAAGACCGCGTCCGGGTCGCAGACGCCGAGGGTGGTGTCACCTGAGAACCAGGTGAGTCCGACTGTGAAGGGCCGTCGGCGTCGACCTTGTTCCACGCGGTCAGGATGGAGACCCTCACCAGGGTCTTGAGGTGCTCAGCGGTGATGCCGTTTCCCGGGACCGCCGTACGGGCGTGGCGCCGCACGGATCTTCCGTGAACGGCACCCAGTGCTGCCATGGCCGCGTCAGGATGGGCATATGCCCCAGCAGAGGTTCGAGAACCAGGGTGGCCCGCCCATGCCGTCGTTGGGCGCGCACGTACTCCTCCTCGACGGCGGCAGGGTGTTGATGGTGCGACGTGCCCCCGACAACGTCTACGCCCCGGGGCTGTGGCACGCCAGCGTGGCCGGGAAGGTCGATGCGGGAGAGGACGTCATACTGAGGGCTTCTGGTGACGGGCATGCCGGCTCCTGCTGTGCTCACCGGCGGTCAGTGGCGGCACCTGCGTCGCTGGCTGCCTGCTCCGGCTGCGGTGACCAGGTGCGGTCTGGTGCGCTGGCGAGGTGGGAGTTGATGCGGCCGAGCAGGGCGAACAGCTGCGCGCGCTCGCCGTGGTCGAGCGGGGTCATGATGTGCTCGTTGACGCCGTCGAGGACGCGGTCGAGCTCGGCGAGGCGGTGCTCGCCGTCGTCGGTGATGGTGATGACGTTGCGGCGCTTGTCAGTCGGGTCGGGGGCGCGGCGGACCCAGCCGCCGTCCGCGAGGTCGTTGAGGATTGAAACGAGGTCGCTCTTATAGATCCGGGTGTGGCTGGAGAGGGTCGCCTGGCTCGCGGGGCCGAACTCGGCGAGGGCGGCGAGCACCACGAAATGGTCCTTGTGGGCGCCCACCGCGCTGAGCGCGTCGCCCGCGACGCGCCGCATCTGGACGGCCGTCATCCCGACGAGGCGCGAGAGCTGGCCCTTGAGCCGTTCAGAGGTCTCGTCGCCGTGGTCGAATCGCAGTTCGTCCCTGGTCTCCATGCGGATAGCCTACCCCGCTTGCGTTAGTGGAACTAACGATATATGTTCATTAGCGAGAAAAACGTTAGTGAACCTAACTAATTGAAGGTGGCTGTCATGACCAGCACCGAAACCCTGATCCGCGAACTCTCTGACCGCGCCGAACTGGCCGACCTGGTCGCCCGCCACAGCCTGTGGATCGATGAGGGCCGCTACGACGAGACCGACCGGCTCTTCACCGAGGACGTCGTCGTCAAGTCCCTCCGCGGGGAGGCCCGCGGCATCGAGGCGCTCATCGAACTCGTGCGCTCGCGCCACGACGAGTACGTTCGCACCCTGCACAGCAAATCCAACCTTGTCATCGAGGTCGACGGCGAGACCGCCACGGTGCGGGCCCACGACATCGCCGTCTTCGTCATCGATGACAAGACGGAGGCCGTCGCGGCCGGGATCCACCGCTACGGGGGGCGCCGCACCGAGGACGGCTGGCGCTTCGACCGCCTCGAAATCACCCCGGTCGCACTGACCGAAGCCCTCGACCGGGCCCTCTAGGCCGCGCTCAAGAATGAGGAGGCCTCCCGTTGAATCTGTTGTGCTGCAACAAGATTCGCCAACGGGAGGCTTCCTTGCCGGGTGGAGCAGGACGTGGCGGTCTGACCGACAAGCAGTGGGAACGGCTGCGCCTGACCTGGGACGTCAGCGTCGACTCGACCACGGCGCGCGCCCACCAGAGCGCAGACAGAGTCGGCGTCAACCGACTCAAGGACTTCCAGTCCGTGGCCGCGCGCTACGATGCGCCTACGGTGGGGTGTGCGGGCCGCTAACACGCCTGGGCGGCTCCCCGGGCAGGGGCGCGGGGCGGGGTTGGGACGGGCGCGGCGTTACAGGGCCGCGTTCGCGCCCTGGCGGGGTGTCCCCGGTGCGGACCCACCAGGGGCACGGACCGGCAAAATGCTCCGGGAAGTGCGTCCCTAGCTGTACTGGACCTTGCGCTGGGGAGCACAAACGGAGCACACACGGGTCGTTGATTGCGTTCGATGGCATCTCGCGGGACCCTCGTGCGATGCTCTACAGTCCTTCGTCCGAGCGCCAGAGCAGGACGCTGTTGAGCACAGACACCACGGTCAGTGGCCACAGAGACAAGGCCGCGCAGACCAGTGACGTGATCCGGGCAACCACCCCCTTGCACAATGACAGCAACACCGCCGCGGCGGACAGGTCGAGGGACCTCGTGACGAGGTTCGTATTCTCCATGTAGTAGGAGCCCATGCTCAGGTAGAACGGGACGCAGATCCACGCCGCGAGTACGCAGAACAGCAGGAGACGGCTTCCCAGAAAGGCCCTGCCAGGGGGGAGACTGGCGCGTCCATGCCTTCTTGTGGCAACCACTCGCGCGCCAGCAGCGAGGGGCGCCGCACCTCGGGTCGGTCGGTCATGTCCTACTGTCCCGCCACGAGGCCGCCGAGGCAGTCGGAGGTCTGATCGTCCTCGAAATAGCCGGAACGGCCTGTCTCCTCGTCGGGGGCGAGACGGTTGCCCGAGGTCGTGCCGGGATTCTCGGGGTCTGCGAGGAACTTATCTTCGTGCGGACGGCACACCGAAAGGACCGTCCAAGCCCAGGCCCCGGGCATCGTTGATCCAGTCGTCGCCCGCGATGACGTGGGTGAGACGACACGGGGTTGGTGTTCATCCAGGCCGATGGGTCGGGGAGGGGGAGGGCATCCGGGGCCGGTGACGCGGTGGTTCACCCGGATCGCGAAGGCGGCGGGGCCGCCGCCGATCCACCTGCAAGAGAAAGGGATCACGGCGGTGGTGCTTCCCCTGGCCGTCGACGGCCTGGTGTACGCCGCGTCCATGGTGATTCCGCATACCGCTCGCGTGGGCGTCAAAGCCCCCTGGCTGGCTTGGCTGCTGTTGTGGGTGGAGATCAACGCCGCTTTGGCGGTGAATGACGCCCATGGGCGGCGGAAGGTAACCGGCATCGACCAACAGGCAGTGCGCGCCTACCAGGAAAGCGTGCGTACGGGCGCGACTCGCGCGGATGATGCGGGACAGCGAGTCTTGTGCTCCCTTGGATGGGATTTACGGCGAGTGCAGGGTGGTGGTGGCAGTATGGAGGGCCGTGCCACTCGCGGAGCCACGGGGTTATGGGACGGCACAGCGTTCCGTAGGGTGCTCGTCCACCTGTACTGGGCCTCGCGCTGGGGAGCATACACGAAGCGTTCCACGGGCCGAGCGAGGCTCGATGCCTCGCCTGTTCGATTCGCGCACCCGTATGAACTGGGGTTTTGTGGCGCCCCGGCAGAACTCGAAGCTGCGGACGTCGGATGAGAAGTTAGCTGGTTCGCTGTCGCCACATGTCATTTCGTACCGTTTTATGCCGCTCCGTCCGATCGGTTATGCCGTTCGGTGCCACGCGATGCTGTCGTGTGCCGTGTCAGTGCGGAACTGCGGAGTATGAGCGGGGCACATATCGGTGGCTGGTGGAGTCCGATGGCACCTCGTAAGGTTTCTCGGCGCGGGCGGAGTTGCGCTCCGCTTCCTGGGCTGACATGCGTATACGGTCGGAAGCGAAGACCTGGATCCGGCAGTGAGTTTTTCTCAGCGATAAGCGAGTCGGTAAGACGGGCGGACCTCACGATCATCCCGAAAGCAGACCCGGGTCCAGATCGGATCGGAGCGATCACCCAGACGGATCCGGCGCTTAACAACGCATGGAGATAGAACTCGCTGAGAAAACTCAGTGTGCCGCGCCAGTCGTCACCGGATGGTGGTTGGCCGTTGGTCGGCAACTGGGTTCTTGTTCAGCCGTGTCGAGAAAGGTTGCTTTCCGCCGGTCTCCCTGGCCGGTTCTGCTCCCCTCCCCCGCATATCGGAGGCAACCGCATGCCAAAGACACATCCACGACATGCGCAAACGCTGCATGCCCTACGGGTGCACCGCTGCTTTCGTACCGCGCTGACGGCCTCGATGGCCGCCGTCATCGCAGGTTCCCTGACCATGGTCCCCACCTCGGCCGCGGCATCGCCGTCGGAAAGCTGGGATGACACCGCCTACCGCGGCGAGGTCGAAGTCGTCCGCACACCGACCGGCGCCGCCGACGATTCGGCGCTGACCGGCCAGGTGTTCGTCGACGCCAACCAGAACAGCGTCAGCGATGGCGACGAGGCCGGTCTGTCCGGCGTCATGGTCACCAACGGCCGCGACGTGGTGCGGACCGACAGTGAGGGCCGTTATCAGCTGCCCGCGTTCGACAACATGACGGTGTCGATCACGCAGCCCTCGGGCTACCAGGTGCCACTGGACGAGTACAACATTCCGCAGTTCCACTACAACCATCTGCCCGAGGGGTCCCCGGACCTGCGCTACGGAGGCATGGAGCCGACCGGTCCGCTGCCGTCCGCGGTCAACTTCCCGATCATTGAGAGCGAGGAGACCTCCGCCGCCGCGCAGAGCTGCGTCATCGCCGGAGACCTGCAGACCTACGACAAGCAAGAGGTCGAGTACGCGCGCGCCGGTGCCATCAAGGACCTGTCCAACCGCGACGACTACGCCGGCTGCGGCACACTGTTCGTCGGGGACGTCGTTGGCGACGACCTGTCGCTCTACCCCGACATCAAGGAGCTGGTCAGCGAGACCAACGGCCCGGTTCGCTTTCTGCCGGGCAACCACGACCTCGACTTCGACGCTCCGAGCGCCGAGCACTCCTTCGACACCTTCCGCGCGCAGCTGGCGCCGGAGTACTACTCCTTCGACGTCGGTAACGTGCACGTCATCGCGCTGAACACCGTCGACTACCCGTGTACCGCGGCCGACGACAGCCCCGAAGGCATCGAGGAGCACTGCGCCGACCCGGAGGGCAACCCGGCGTACAACGGCCGAATCGACGACGACCAGCTCACGTGGCTCCAGCACGACCTGGACAACGTCGACCGTGACAAGCTCATCGTCGTCGCCGGCCACATCAGCCTGCTCAACTACGCTGACGAGGGATCCCCGGTGCACCAGGTCGACCAGGTCAACAGCGTGCACGAGCTACTGGAGGGCCGCAGAGCCGTGGCGGTGTCCGGCCACAGCCACAGCATCGAGAACCTCAAGACCGGCGACGACGTCGAAGGCTGGCGCGAGATCTTCGGTGTCGAGGGCCTGCCGTTCCCGCACATCACCGCGGGCGCGATCTCGGGTGACTGGTACTCCGGTGCGGTCGGCGAGGAGGGCTACCCGGCGGCGATCGGCCGCGACGGGGGCCGTCCTGGCCTGGTGACGCTGGACATCGAGGGCAACGAGTTCCGGGAGCGCTATACCGTCACCGGTGAGTCCGACGGCGTGCAGACGCAGTTGGGCATCAACAGCCCGACCTACCGCGAGTGGTTCGAAGAGCGTCAGGAGTGGAACGACAACCCCGTCGGTGAGGCCCCTGAACTGGACGAGCCCCTGGTGGTCGACCGCGCCGACCTGGCCTACGGCAGCTGGCTGACGGCCAACTTCTTCTTCGGCTCCACCGGCTCGACGGTCGAGGTCAGCATCGACGGCGGGCCGGGCCGGGAGGCCGCGCGTACCCAGCGGATGGAGGGTGAGGGCGTCAACGTCGGCGCTGAGTACTCCGACCCGTACGCGGTCTCGCAGCAGCTGGTGCACGGCGGCAGCATCGCCGACCGGACGATGCACCTGTGGCGGTTCGACCTGCCCAGAAACCTCCGCACCGGTCAGCACACCGCCGAGGTGACCGCGACCGACTCCTACGGCCGCGAGTTCACCGACGTCCTCGAGTTCGAGATCGTGGGGCGCCGGTAATCGGACTCCTCCGTTCGGAGGGCCGCCACCTGCACGGGTGACGGCCCTCCATCTGAGGACCGCTTCGAGGCGGCGCTGCGTCTGGGAGGCCACGGCGAGGTGCTGACCGGGCCTGGAGGAGCCGGTGAGGACGCACCCGCTGTGTGAACGGCTGGCCCCGCTGCGGATCCGTGCGTTTCATGAAGCGGGGCAGCAGTCGGAGGCGCTCGCCGCGTACGAGAGGGTTCGCGGCGCGTTCGCAGAGCGGTTCGGTCTCGCTCGCGGGGCCGCACTGCGGCGGGCCCACCTCGCCATGCTGCGCGGTGAACTCGACCCGCTGGTGACACGTTCGAAACCCGCGTGCCCGGGGGCTACCCGGGCAGCGGACCAGCTTCGTCGGACGGGACGCGGAGCCGGGACTGCTCGCCGGGCAGTTCCCGGCCGCCCAACTGGCGACGATCGTTGGACCGGGCGGCATGGGAAAGACCCGGCTGACCATCGAGGCGGTGACCAGGCACCCGGCTCACGACCAGGAGCGGGTACTGGCCGGGCGGTCGGCGATCTTTCCCGGCGGGGCGACGGCACCCGCCCTGGAGGCCATCTGGCCGGTCCGCACCACCACGGTCCTTTCGGCCCTGGCCGAGAACGGCGTCGCCATCGGTCCGCTGATCGCTCCAGCTCGTCAGGTCAGCGTCAGGCTGTGTGTTGACCGTGGACGCCCACCGCAGGGGAGGGGATCGCGGAAGGCTCGCGAGGACTCGGAAGGCTCCGCGGGCATGCCCGAGACCGAGGTGCACCCAGAGACCTGGCTCCACCTCGGTCCCCCGGTCCCATCGGCAGGGCGACGGAGTCGGCCGCGAACCTTCTTCATGAAGGACGCCCCGGTCGGACCAGGTCGAGGCCGGGGCGCCGACGTGCACTGCGACGAGATCCCGGCCTACATCTGGGAGAACAAGGACAAGGAGGACCCGGTCAAGCACCAGGACGACGGCATGGACACCACCCAGTACATGGCCGCCGAGCTGGACCTGAAAGGCGGACCAGTGAAGGTGTCCACGCCGACCGGGCACCGGGGCGCGGTCGGGGTGCTCAACCCGCTGGCGTTTCGGGTGGGGGGAGGGGATCGTATCAACCGCTAAGGAAAGCGATGAGGCGCCATGGCTGTTCGCTACAGGCCGACACAAGAGGGCCGGATACGCATTCAGGGTGGCCCTGAGACCAGTGTGCAGCAATTTCTTCATTTCTATCCCAAAAACACATTACAGGCTAATCCACTGCGTGTATTGTCATTCTGGGCTCCCGCAGTCGGCGGGGAGGATTGGGAGAGAAAATGACGACTCGCATGAGGCGGACTTTCGCCGCTGTCGCCGTCGCTCTGTCCTGCTTCAGTGCCACCACCATCGCTTCCGCGCCCGCCCATGCGGCAGCGAACGGCTGGGTCTACATCGCCTTCCCCTGTGGCTCGGCAATTGCCCCGGAGGAGGCAGTGTGGTCGGGTTCAACGTCGCCACCGGCCTGGACAACGCCGTGCTTGTGGCACAAGCAGGGTGGAGACCGTGGCCAGGGCCAAGCACACAGGTCTCTCCCCCTGCTCGGGGCTGATCGCGGGGTTGGGTGAGAGCGACGACGACCTGGTCGACGCCCTGTTCGCGCTGCACGAGCTGGCGCCGGACTCGGTGCCGGTCAACTTCCTCATGCCCTTCGAGGGCACCCCGCTGGAGGGCACCTGGGAGCTGACCCCGCAGCGGTGCCTGCGCATCCTGGCCGCGACCCGGTTCGTGTTCCCCGACGTGGAGGTCCGTCTGGCGGGCGGCCGCGAGATCCATCTGCGCTCCCTACAGCCGCTGGCGCTGCATGGCGCCATTCTCGACGAACGCGTGCTCGGAACCCTTTACCGGATCCGGGTCGGGTGTTCGGACTCCCAGCTGTCGTCACCGCCTGCCGACTCGGCACCGACGAGTTGCTATAACCCGCGATATTTCCCGCCCCGCCATCCTCCCCTTTCGCGTACGATCAGTCGTAGCATGTGGGGATGGACGATTCCAGCTACCACTTAAAGTACACCGAGCGCTATGTGCTCTTCAGCTACCTCGAAAAGATGCGCGACGCGGTCGTGCGCACCTCTGAAGGGCTGAGCGATGAGCAGTCGCGCAGGCCGGGAGTTTCCTCCGGAACCAATATACTCGGGATCATCCAACACTTGACGGGGGTCGAGGAACAGTGGTTCCAGCAGGTCTTCCTCGGCGAACAAGTACTCCCCGACAAGTCAATGCAGGTGCCGTCGGACGCCACCGGCGAACAGGTGGTGGCCGCATACCGGCAGGCGTGCGCGCGCAGTAACGAAATCGTCGATGCCTGTCCCGAACTGTCCACACGTGCGGCGGTACCCAACGCCGGCGAGGACAAGCGGGACTCGCTCCGGAACATCCTCGGCCACATGATCGAGGAGACCGACCGGCACGCGGGCCACGCCGACATCCTCCGGGAGCAGATCGACGGTGCTACCGGCCTTTGAGACAGGGCCCGGTCATCGGCGAAGCGGCAGTCGGCCCAGCCGACGCGTCCGGCTGAGCACCGGGGCCGGCCACGCCCCAACGGTGCAGCGACAGTCCCATCGACTGTGTGAGCGTCGCTGGCCCGCTGAAGCCGGGCCGGTTCACAGACTCACCGGAGCCCGGGGCACATGAGCCGATCCGACGGCAATCCTCGGGCCGCTGTCTATAAAGACAAGCATCCGGACTCTCACGGGGGTCAGGGGAAGCCCTTTCGTGTGGTGTCCGTGAGGCGGCTTCGAACTGCTCGGCCGTTGCGGAGTCCCGGAAGTGCTAGGGCCGACAGCATCCCCGCTGGGATGCCAGGGACCGTCAAGCGCCCGTCACACCGCCTCGGAGGTGTTCGGCCGTTCCTCACTGGCCACGGCCGCCAAGGGGCGCGCCCTGCTCGCCGCGCTCGTCGACGCATTCGCCGGTTGTCTGGCGGCGCTGGAGGAGTCGCCCCAGCAGTACCGCCGCGCCGGGCAGGGCGGCGACCAGGGCCAAGAGCCCATAGAGCACCGACACCGTCAGCCCTTCCTGGGAACCCAGCCCCGCCGCGCCGAACGCCAGGGCGGTGGCCGCCTCGCGCGGCCCCCAGCCACCGACGTTCACGGGCAGGCTCATCGCCAGCAGCGCGAGGACCAGCAGCGGCACCAGCTGGAGCACGGGCGCGGCGACACCCGCCAGGTGGGAGGCGACCAGGAACAGCGACACGTGCCCGGCCAGTGCGGCGACCGACAGCACCACCACCCGGGGCCCGCGCGCGAACAACCCGGCCCGGGCGTCGGCCCTGGCCGTGCACAGGGCGCGCCACCACCGGGGCTGGCGCGCACGACCCACGCGCAGTCCGACGGCGAACACCAGGGTGACCGTCGCGACCACCCCGGCCGTCAACCCGACGGCACGCAGCCCGGGGCCGAGCAGGGCGGTGGGCAGGGCGAACAGCAGTGCCGCGCCGGTGGCCGCCAGAACCGCCTGACCGGCCATCCGCTCCAACACCACGGCGCGCACGCCGCGGCCCATGTCACCGGAGTAGCGGCCGTGACTGAACGCGCGGTGCACGTCGCCGAGAACCCCGGCGGGGAGCACCGCGTTGAGGAACACGGCCAGGTAGTAGTCGGCGACCGCGCGCCGCAGCGGCAGCCGCAGCCCCACACCGCGCGCCACCGTCAGCCAGCGGGCCGCGGACAGCACGGTGGCCGCCGCACCGATGCCCAGCGCCGCCAGTGCCCCGCGGACGTCGACCGCCTCCAGGGCGTCGGTGAAGGCCTCGACGGGGTACCACCACACGACCGCGGCCAGGATGGCGGCCCCGGCCAGCGCACGAGCCCACACCGACCACCGGCGATGCGGTCGGCGGCCGGGGCCCTCGGCCCCGTACCGGACGGTTCCGTTCCCCGTGCCGGTCATGGTCGGCCGGCCTCCCCGGCCCCGGCGGTCTCCGACGCCCGAGGCAGGGCCAGCAGGTCCGTGTGGTGGACCACGGCCCTCAGCTCCCCCCGGGAACACGACTTCAGGCGGCGCGCCAGGTACTCCGCGCCGGGCAGCGACGGGTCCTGCTCCACGGCCGCGCCCACCCGGCCGCGCAGCCAGGCCCGCGTCAACTCCGCTTCGGCGGGACCAAGGCGCCACGGGCTCGGATAGGTTCGTACCCGTATCCCAGGTGTTCGAAGGCCGCGGCGGTATACCCCGCGGCGTCCGGGCCCAGACGGCCCTCCCGCCGCTGGTGGGCGTTGAAGGCCGCGGAGAAGGTCCGGTCGAGCGGGTCAGCGGGGGAGAGGTCCACCCGACCCGTCACCGACAGCGAGAACAGGGCAGGGCACCCCGTCGCCGCGACCGCTTCGGCGAGGGCTTCCAGTTCCACACGGGTGAACAGGTCCAGCAGCGCCGAAGCCACAACCAGCGTGACCCCGTCCAGGTCGGCGGCCCGCAGCGAGGCCAGGTCGAGCCGCCGCGTGACCACCTCGGTGGCGGGCAGGGCATCCCGGGCCAGGTCCAGCAGGGCCTGGTCGCGGTCGAGGAGCACCCAGCGCTGCGGCCCGGGCAGACGCGGCGCCAGCCAGCGCCCCAGCGCGCCCGTCCCGCACCCCAGGTCGGCCACCACCCGCCCGTGGCCGTGCAGGAGTGCGGGCGGCTCCGCGGCGCGCGCCACGGAGTCGGCGTCCTCCCTCAGAGCCAGCCACTGCGGTGCGAACGCCGGAACCCCGGTGGTACTCAACGCGACCCCTCCCGGTCCAGGACGGCGGCCATGTCCCGTGCCGCTCTCTCCCATCCTGTCAACCCCTCCCGCCGCAAGCGGGCGGAACGCCGCAGGCGCCCGCGCAGGTCCGCGTCGGTCAGCCAGCGGCGCAGCGCCCCGGCCAGCGCTGCGGTGTCCCCGGGCGCGGCGAGCAGGCCGGGGCGCTCTCCCCGGGGATCGCGTCCAGGGCCGCCTCCAGTTGGTCGCCGCACTCGCAGCGCAGCGCCCCCGAAGGCGTCCCCGGTCAGGCACCCCGAGTGTGCGCGGACCAGCACCTCCTCGGCGTCGAGGACCCCGCCGAACACCAGGGCCACGTGCTCCTGGCCGTCCACGGGGTCCCGGAAGGCCACCACGCGGAACGTTCCCCGCCGGGTGGCCAGGTCCGACTCCGCAACAGAAGCCGGATCCATGCCCTGTTCGCTCATACGTTCCCTCGTTCCACCGCGTGCCAGCGGCCACACACGCCCGGTGCCCTGCCCTCCGGGGAACGAAACCCTGAGGAGGGTGGGCACCGGGCGGGGAGGACGGGCGCTGAGGGGTGTGAGCTGCCACGGTCACCGGGCGGGAGGGGACCGGGGGAGCCGCGGGGACGGTTACTTGCCGCCGACCCCCATCATCCCCTGCACCAGGGAGCGGCGCGCGAACAGGTACATCAGGAACAGCGGCACGGTCGCCAGCACCACCGCGGTCAGCAGCCCGGGCACGTCCACGCGGTACTCGCCCTGGAACTCGAACAGGCCCATGGTGATCACCCGGCTCTCCTGGGACTGGGTGAGGATCAGCGGGAACAGGAACCCGTTCCAGGCCTGGAGCGCGGCGTACACGCCGATGGTGCTCAGCCCGGACCGCGACAGCGGCACCACGAGCTGGAGGAAGGTGCGCACCGAACCCGCGCCGTCCAGGGCCATCGCCTCGTACAGATCCTCGGAGATGTCGCGCATCGACCCCACCAGGATCAGCACGCACACCGGCAGCGCGAACGCCGCCGTGGGCAGCACGATGGCGGTCAGGGTGTCGTACAGCCCCAGCTCGATGATGATCAGGTACACCGGGATGATCACCGCCTGGGACGGGATCGCCAGCCCCATCAGGAACATCCGGAACACCCCCGAGGTCCACCGAGTGCGTGAGCGCACCACGGCGAACCCCGTCATGGCGGCGAGCACCAGCACGATCGCCACCACCGCGACGGTGACGATCGCGGTGTTGAGCACGAACCCCAGTACCCCGTTCTCGACCGCCTTGACGTAGTTGCCCAGGGTCGGGTCGGAGGGCGGGGTGAGCGGCCCCTCGACGGCGTAGTTCTCCGAGCGCTGCACCGTGGCCACGAGCAGCGCGTACAGCGGCACCCCCACGACCGCCAGCCACGCCAGCGCGCCCAGACCGCCCAGGACGTTGGGGCGCTGTCGGCCCGGCCGTCCCCGGAGGGCGGCGGGGCGCCGACCGCTGGGACGCTGTCGGGAGGAGGGCCTCTCGGCCGTATGGACGCTCACATTCCCTCCCGGGTGCTGCGCATGTTGCCGAAGCCGGTGAAGCGGATCATCAACAGGGAGACCACTGTCGCCACCAGCACCAGCGTGAACGCGACGGCGCTGGCGTATCCCAGTTCCCAGCTCCCGAAACCGGCCCGGTACATCAGGAACGGGACGATGGTGGTACTGGCCCCGGGGCCGCCTCCGGTCATGATGAGTACGGTGTCGAAGTAGGTCAACGAACCCACCACCATCAGCACCGACGACGTGGTGACGGTGTGCCGCAGCTGTGGCAGCGTGATGTGCCAGAACGCCAGCAGCCGTCCCGCCCCGTCGATCTGCGCGGCCTGGTACAGCGACGGCGGGATCTGCCGGGCACCGCCCTGGTAGAGCAGTATGTGCAACGGGATGAACTGCCACGCGCTGACGAACACGATCACCAGGAACGCGCTCGTCTGGCCGCCCAGCACGTCCACCGCCCCCAGGCCCAGGCGCGGACCCAGCCAGGCCAGCGGACCGAAGTTGGGGTCCAGCAGGGCCTTCCAGATGAGTGCGATCGCCGCCGAGGAGAGCAGCAGCGGCAGGAAGAAGATCGCCGAGAGCACAGCGCGGCTGCGCTGCCGACCGGCTGACCAGACCCCCAGCAGCAGGCTGATGGGGGTCTGGACGATCCAGGAGAGCGCGGTCAGCATCAGGCTCAGCCACACGGCCTGGCGCATCAGGGGATCAGCGGCCAGGCGCGACCAGTTCTCCATGCCGATGAAGCGGGGCGAGCCCAGCCCTCCCCAACTGGTCAGGGACAGGTAGGCCACCAGCACCATCGGCAGGGCCGCGAAGAAGGCGAAGTACAGCAGCCCGGGAACGGCCCACAGCGGGCCCGGCCGCCCCGTGCGGGGGGCGGCGGCCCGCGCGGCGGAGCCGCCGGGCGGGCCGCCGGGCCGGGGGCCCCGGAGCGGGCGGTCTCCCGCCCCGGAGCCTGCGGCCTCCGGGTTACCGGTCACGGTGTCACCGGTCGCCTGGCTGCTGGAGCGGCCGGTCACAGGGCCGCCAGTGCGTCGACGAACTGCTCGGGCGTGCTCTGGCCGTTGAACAGCGACTCGATCTCGGTGACCATCGGAGTGGCCACGTCCGGCGGCAGCGCCTGGTCCCAGGAGAGCTGGAAGTGCGGCGCGTCGCGCACCACCTCCCACGTGAAGGTGGCGAAGTCCGGGCTGGGGCTGTCGGCCACGGCCTCCTCGGCGTTGGTGGTGGCGGGCACCTCTCCGTTCTCCACCATGTCGGCCACGTACTCCTCCGACGACATCTGTTCCGTCAGGAACCGCATGGCCTCGTCCATGTGCTCGGTCTCGGCGCTCACGGAGAAGTAGTTGGTCGGGTTGCCGACCACGTTGTCGGGGTCGCCCTCGCCGCCCTCGATCGGCGGGAACTCCACGTACCCCAGGTTCTCCTTCGTGAACTCGGGGTCCTGGTCCAGGATGGTGGGGTACTCCCACGAACCCATCAGGTGCATGGCGGCCCGGCCCTCGGACAGCAGGGTGGAAGCCCCGCCCTCGGTGTAGCTCACCGAGGCGTAGGAGTCGCCGAACGCGCCGTTGTCCACCAGTTCCCGGACCATCTGGGCGGCCTCCAGGACGGCGGGGTCGCGCCAGCCCTCGGAGTCGCCCTCCACGATGTCGGCGAGCACCTCCGGACCGCCGATGCGGTCCACCAGGTACTGGAGCCACATCTGCTCGGTCCAGGGGTCGGCCCCGGCCAGGGCGAAGGGGGTGACCCCCTCCTCGTTGAAGGTGTCGACCAGGCCCAGGATGTCCTCCCAGGTCTCGGGGGGCTCGGCGCCGGCCTCCTCGAACACCGCCTCGTTGTAGAAGAGGACGACTGGCTGGGTGCCACGCAGCGGGATGCCGTACTGGGCGCCGTTCACCTGGCCCGCCTCCAGGATGGAGGGGACGAAGGAGTCGGCGAACTCGGGGTTGTCCGCCAACAGGTCGTCCAGGGGCTGGAGCATGTCCTGTTCGACGTAGGGCTCGATGCTGCCTCCGCCCCAGTTGTAGAACACGTCGGGCTGCTCACTGGAGCCCATCGAGGTGCGCAGGCGCTCCCTGTAGTTGTCGCCGGGGACCTCGTCGATGACGGCCTCGGTCTCAGAGGAGGCGTTGAACCGTTCGACGGCTCCCTCCTGCACCACGACCAATGTGTCCTGGTACATCCACACGTGCATGCGGTCGTCGCCGCCACCGCCACCGCCGCCTGAACAGGCGGTGGCGGCGAGAAGACAGAGCGCCGTCGCTCCGGCGATGGAGCCCAGGCGGGGGGTTCTCATGGCCACTCCTCTTTCGAAACTATCGGGGAGTATTTCGAAATATTTGCGCCTGAATGTACGCGGCGTGACGTGGAGCGTCAATACCCATGTGAGAAGTGGGTCACCTCAATATCCACAGCATGGCCACAACCGCGTAGGATCAGACATCGTGAGTGCAGACCCGACCCCCGACTCCGCGCGGAAGAGCCTCCCGGAGCCGGTCACCATCTCGAAAATTGCGGAAGCCGCTGGCGTTTCGGTGCCAACGGTCTCCAAGGTGCTCAACGGACGGGCCGACGTGGCCAGCGAGACCAGGGCACGCGTGGAGGAGCTGATCCGCCGCCACGGCTACCGGCGCCGCCGGGGGCCCGGTAGCGGACGGTCGTCCATGATCGAACTGGTCTTCCACGAGCTCGACAGCGCCTGGGCGGTCGAGGTCATCCGCGGAGTGGAGAGCGTGGCGCGCAGCGAGGGCCTCAGCGTCGTGCTGACCGAGTCCGGAGGCGCCCAGACCCCACGTGACGACTGGGTCGACGCCGTGCTCGCCCGCCAGTCCACCGCGGCGATCCTGGTCTTCTCCGACCTGGCTCCAGAGCAGCGCACACGCCTGACCGCCCGCGGCATCCCCTTCGTCGTGGTCGACCCGGCGGGGGACCCGGGACCCAGCATGCCCTCGGTGGGGTCGGCCAACTGGAACGGGGGCCTGGTCGCGACCCGCCACCTCCTCGAACTCGGGCACCGGCGCATCGGGGTGATCGGCGGACCCCGGCACGTACTGTGCAGCAAGGCCCGCATCGACGGCTACGCCTCGGCACTGGACTCCGCCGGCCTGAAGCCCGACCCCGCCCTGATCCGCTACGGCGACTTCCATGTCGAGAGCGGCCGCGACCGGAGCCGGGAGCTGCTCCAACTGGACGACCCGCCCACGGCGATCTTCGCGGGCAACGACCTACAGGCCATGGGACTGTACGAGGCCGCCCGCGAGCTGGGGATACGCATCCCCGAGGACCTCAGCGTGGTCGGCTACGACGACCTGCCGGTAGCTCGCTGGATGGGCCCGCCGCTGACCACCGTGCGCCAGCCGCTCACCGAGATGGCCGAGGAGGCCACCCGGATGGCGCTCACCCTGGCGCGCGGCTCCACCCCCGCCAACCTGCGCCTGGACCTGGCCACCGACCTGGTGGTGCGGGGCAGCAGCTCCCCGCCGCTCGTCACCTGAGCTCCGGCCCGGGCCGCGCCACCGGCCACGGGTCGGCCGGGAATCGGTCTTGCTCAGTCCGCCGTCAACAGCTCCTCCGGGACGACGGAGAGGGCGACCTCCCGGTGCGCGTCGTGCTCGGCCAGGCGCGCGACGAGGGAAGCCCGCACGTGGTGGTAGGTGTCCTCCCCGAGGGGCAGCCTCAGGGGCGTCTCTCCCCGGTCGACCAGCTCGACCATCGCGCGGACGATCCGTTCCGGATCGTTGGCCAGCCGAAACGTCCCGTCGGCGAGGGCCCGTCGGGTGTCGCCCGCCGGGCCCGCGTCGTACTCCTCCATGATCGGAGCGCTCTGCAGGGCCGCGCTGAACCCGGTCGCCGTCGCACCGGGCTCCACGATGGTCAGGCCGAGGCCGAACGGCGCGATCTCCTGGGCGACGGTCTCGCAGAAGCCCTCGACACCCCACTTCGACGCGTCTCCCAGACTCCGTGGACGATGTGGGGATCGATCTGGGCCTGGGCCACTTCGCGGTGCTCTCCGACGGCACCAAGGTGTCCAACCCGAGGTTCCTGCGCCGGGCCGGGAAGAGGCTGAAG